>CAYQCQ010000053.1:0-7640 GCA_964416035.1 uncultured Candidatus Bathyarchaeia archaeon | reverse complement strand
ATGAGACGATAGATTTTGGGTTTGAGACATACTTCGTAGGAGTTTCCGCGCTCGGGCTTGATGAGAGCTGGCTGGGTAAAAGGCTCAATAGAGACTGCCTCCTAGAACTCAGGAAACTGAACAGCAAATACGGAATTCATCTCAGCGGCGAAGGAGGAGAATACGAGACGTTTGTTACAGACGCTGGATTCTTTCGGTCAAGCATCAGACTGAAGAAGATTTCCAAACGCTGGGAAGGCACTTCAGGCTTTCTGATCATACATGAAGCTGAGCTAACCAGTAAGGCTTAGGGCCGCTTCAGCTGCGTCTCTCATGATCTTCTCTTCGTCTAGTGTAAGGAGCCTTCTATTGATCATGAGAGGCTTTCCCTGCACTATCGTAGAGTCAACGTTCGTTCCGTTGGCCGAGTACACCAGGTCCGAGAGTACTGTGTTACGCCCATGGATCGGCGTTAGATTCGGAGATCTCAAGTCCAGCAATATCAGATCCGCTTCCTTCCCAAGTTCAACGCTCCCAACCTTGTCCTCAAGGCCAAGTGCCCTAGCTCCTTCAATCGTGGCAAGATCAAGAACCTTCTGTGCTGGCAAGACCGTCGGATCCCAAGAATGCGCCTTATGGATTAACGCACAGATCTTCATCGTGTTGAACATATCTAGGCAGTTATTACTTGCAGCCCCATCCGTCCCCAAAGATACCGTGACTCCCTGAGAAAACATTTCAGGAAGCGGAGAAACCCCGCCCACTGCAAGCTTCATGTTTGATACAGGGCAGTGCGAAACCTTGACCTTATGTTTGGCAAACCCTTCGACCTCCCTTCGAGTGAGCCAGACACTGTGAACCGCTACCAATCTTGGAAAAAGGAAACCAATCTTCTCCAGATATTCCACTTCGCTCATCCCCTTATTCTTCTCGAAGTCAGCCTGTTCACGCCTAGTCTCCGCAACGTGAGTATGCACAGGCACATGTTCCTTTTCCGCCACCTCCTTTGACCAGAGAAGCGTCTCCTCTGAACACGTGTAAGGAGCATGAGGACCCATAGCAAATCCAATCCGTGAGTTCCGGAGACCCTTAATGTATTCTAGCGATTCTTGCGTCGTCCGCTTCTGGTTTTCAGCTCGTTCTGAATCGAAGAGGTCGATCATGGCATGAGAAAGGATGGCTCTAAGGCCGGACTCACCGATGGCTCTTGAGACATCTTTAAGGAAGAAATACATGTCCATGAAACATGTCGTGCCGGTTCTGATCATCTCCAGGCAGCCAAGCAGAGCTCCGCGGTAGCATATGTCACCTGTCAACTTCTGCTCGAGAGGCCATATCTTGGTCTCTAACCATTCTTGGAGGCGCATGTCATCTGCGAATCCTCGCATTAGAGTCATGGAGAGATGTGTGTGGGTATTGATCAGACCGGGCAGTAAGACCTTTCCTGATCCATCGATGATTTCTTCAGCACTGCCCTCCAAGCGTCCGATCTCAACAATTCTCTGGCCTTCTATTCGAACCGAACAATTCCTGAGAACGTCTCTAGATGAATTCTGAGTGATAACCCAGTCACAATTCTTGATAACAATGGACATTCTGGAATCCTCTTGAAATGTGAAGCAGATCTTCGTAGATAAGTATTAGTCAGTCCTAAGCGCATAAGCGCTAGAAACAGGACTCTTCACAGGCCCTCAAGCGTTGCGTGCCGAAGCCTCAACTCTTCCTCAGTCTCTCCTAATTGCCTCATTAATTCAACAATCAAACTGTCAAAGAAGATTCCGGCTGATATCTCGAACAAGGTTCCGAGCGGAGCAAGCGGCTCATGCTCCCCCACAATCTGCCTGAGAAAGAAGTCCTTCTGCCTAGCAGCCTTGGATTTCGCCCTGATGTGCACAAGCTGATTCGCAATCTTTCCTAAGGGCGAGCTGGGTCTTGTCGTAACTGCCACTATGAACGCTCCGACTCGTTTTGCAATCCTCGCCGAGGTAACCGGAAGCGCTGTCGCGCCTGATCCCGATATGGCGACGACTATGTCTCCCTTTCCGATCGCAGGTGTGATCGTTTCTCCCAGAACGTGAACATCAAACCCGAGATGCATTAGTCTCATGGCGAAAGAACGCCCGACTAGACCGCTTCTGCCCGTGCCAATTATCAAAATCCTCTTCTTCCTTCCTCTTATGAGGAGGGTGACCATTTTCTCGATCTGAGACACAGGTATGCTGTGGATAGATTCTGCCGCGTCCTTGAGTATCTCATCCGCGGTTTCTCTAAAAGCCAATAGCCGCATATCGCGAGACCCGGTCTATCCGTAGGCAGGCGGAACAGCTTTTTATTCTTCCGGTCTGAGCGTCGACTGACGCCCCGCAGTGTACTCAGATCTATACGGCAGGTCAAGAATCGAAGATACCTTCTGAGCCCTCGATCTCCCAAGTCCTCCTCGAAAAGCCAACTCACTGGGCGACGCTTCGAATATCCTCCGGATCGTTCCGAATCGCCCAAGAAGCCTCTCAGCAAGTTTAGGCCCTATAGTCGGCAGACTCCCTACAACCAGCAACTGAAATTGAGTATCAGTTGAGATTCTCGGCTTCTTAACGATAACGGGAGGAGTTCGCTTCCCGTACGAAAGGTGGCGCGCAAAAGTGAAAATGAGCTCCGCCGTTTGCAGCGCGTCCATTGTAAAGAATGGGCGAATATCGTACTGCAGAACCAAGGACAGAATCGATCCCCAGAAAGTCTTTGGCCTGGAAATCTTGTGCAAAGATGCTTGAAGATCTCCTTCAACAACGATTAGTGGCATCACATAGGACTCAGAAAGCCTTCTTGCCTGTTCGAATAGCCTTCCAGAGAAAAGGGAAGAAAGAAAGTCACTCGTTGTTTTTCGTTCAACCGCCCTATCGCCTATGACATAGTCTGCAACATCTAGAAGACGGAACTCAACTCTCGCCCCAAGACGCCTCAAGTTGTCCGGGACACCCGAGGCTTTCTCTCTATCATCCACAACTATTCTGGGAGACAACAAACATCTCGAACCTAACCATTCGTATGTCGGCTTTCTCTCAAAAAGATTGGCTGAAGCGAAGACGAAGCTACTGAACGGATTTCGCAAAGGCTTATTTCCAGAGGCAGAACCGACTATCAGAAGAGGAATCTTGACAAGGCTGACTACCGTAAGGCCGGGAAGCTATTTTTGGCAAGGCAACGTTGCTTGTGCCGAGGGCGCCCTCGCCGCGGGGTGCCGGTTCTTCGCAGGGTATCCGATTTCGCCTGCCAATGAGATATTGGAGTGGATGTCACGTAGGATGCCGTCTCTCGGCGGCGTCTGCATTCAGCTCGAGGACGAGATAGCCTCGATGGGCGCAGTCATAGGCGCCAGTTGGGGAGGAGTGAAGTCGATGACCGCGACCTCGGGGCCAGGGTTCAGCCTCATGCAGGAGAATATAGGCCTGGCTATCATGACTGAGACACCTTGTGTTGTAGTGGATGTTCAGAGAGTAGGGCCGAGCACTGGACAGGCAACGAAGTGTGCTCAAGGCGACATCATGCAAGCCAGATGGGGTACGCATGGCGACCACGAGATCATAGCTCTGGCACCAAACTCGGTGCAAGAAATGTTCACCCTGACTGTCAAGGCCTTCAACCTGTCTGAACAATACAGGACTCCTGTTATCCTTCTTTCAGATGAGATAATCTCGCATCTGAGAGAGCGGATTGACCTCCCTGAGCGAATAGAAGTCTTTGAGAGAAGGGAGATTCTTCAGCCGCCGTTCTTCACTTCTGGAGACGAATATCCGAAAGGTATGCCTCCCTTGGGGCAGGGATTGATTGTCACCGTAACTGGTTCTTCTCACGACTCCGCAGGTATTAGGGCGACCTCAGATCCAGAGGTTCACAGGAAACTGGTGGAAGGTCTGGCGTCCAAGGTTCGTCGAGACAGAAACAAGCTTGCTGACTTCGAGGCGACTGGAATCGAAGAGTGTAATATCGGAATTATATCATTCGGATGTACGTCGCGAGCTGTTTATGACGCGATCGAGATCGTGGCCGAGCGGGGGATAAACGTAGGTCATTTGCGGCTCAGAACCATATGGCCCTTTCCCGATGAGAAGGTCCGCGAACTGGCGGAGGTCGCAGACAGCCTTCTGGTGCCTGAAATGAACCTCGGTCAGCTCTCCATGGAGGTTGAGAGAGTGGCTCCTGAAAGCACGAAGATTGTTCAGGTCAACAAGGTAGGAGGTGGGCTGATGTTTACCCCCGAAGAGTTATCGTCGGCCATACTTCGAAACGTGGCGAGTTGATACACTTGAATCGCAATCTTCACTTTGCCCGTAACTATCTCCGTGAAGAAGTCCTGCCTTCTTTCTTCTGTCCCGGATGCGGCTGTGGAACATTGGCTAACTGCTTTCTAAAGGCAATTGAAGAGATGGGTCATGCAGATCTGAAACACCTTGTCTTCTGCAGTGGAATAGGTTGTTCAGGCTGGATCCCTACTCCCCACTTTAGGGCAGACACAATTCATGTCACTCACGGAAGAAGTATCCCAGTCGCACTTGGGATAAAGCTGGTTAGGCCTGAACTCAAAGTGGTGGTCTTCGGAGGTGACGGGGATATCGCAGGGATTGGGTTGAATCATCTCGTTCAAGCCGCAAGACGGAACCTTGACGTGACGGTCATCATGGCGAACAATATGATCTATGGCATGACCGGAGGGCAGATTGCCCCAACTACTCCGCTGGGAGTGAAGACGAGCACAACTCCTTTCGGATCGTTTGAATATCCCCTAGACGTTTCAAGACTCGTGGTGGCTTCTGGTGCCTCGTACGTCGCCAGATGGACAACTTTCCACGCAATTCAGCTGAAGGAAGCGATAAGGGAAGGCCTTGCCAAAGAAGGCTTCTCTTTCATTGAGGCAGTTACCCAATGTCCTACGATATTTGGACGAAGGCTCGGAATGGAGGACGGCAAAAGAATGCTCCATTGGTTTCGGGAAAACTCAATCCCTATCTCAAAGTCGAAGGATATGGAGGACACGTCGTTGGCTGGAAAGATTGTTGTTGGCGAGTTCGCAAACATTGAGAAACCGGGTCTCCTGCGGAAACTTGATGAGCTGAAAAAGAGGGTGACAAGAGCTGAGCAAGAATAATCGCGTCGAGGTACTAATCGAAGGGATGGGAGGGCAAGGGGTTGTACTGTTAGGAACCATCTTGGGAACCGCCGCTGTAGTATATGAGGGAAAATATGCTACTCAAGCCCCTAGCTACGGAACTGAGACTCGCGGAAGCCTTGTCAAGAGTCAAGTCATCATTTCATCTGGGAGTATAGGCTATCCTGAGGTTAAGCGAGCTGATGTTCTAGTCGCCATGACCCAAGCGGCACTGAACCGTCATGTGAAAACGCTAGGCAAGGATGTGACAGTGATTGTGGACTCAGACTTGGTTAGAGATGTGCCGTCAACGCTTGTAAAGGTTCGAAGAATCCCTGCCACTAGGCTTTCAGAGCAGAGTTTAGCTTCAAGAAACTATGCAAACATGGTCATGTTTGGAGCCCTGGTCCAGCTGACGGGTTTAGTGAGTCCTGAAGCTGCGAGAAACGCGATCGACATCACTGTGCCTGCTGGCACAGTCGAGAAGAACCTGAAAGCTTTCGAGCTGGGCGTCACGGCAGCCAAGGATTCTCGTTGAGTCGGATGGGGAGGGGCGTCTTTCCCTGAAGACTATTTGACGACCAGCACTGGAACGGGCGAAAGGCGGAGGACCTCCTCCGTCGTACTCCCCATCATTGCCCGTCTGGCTCCTGTTAAGCCCCTTGAACCCATAACAACGAGGTCTACGCCATGCTCCTTTATGCTCTCGAGGATCTCTTCGGCAGGTAGTCCCCGCCTTATCTCGCGGTGAGCTTTGATCTTTGAGTCCTCAGCATGTCTGACCACCTCGTTGAGGTACGCATTCGCTATGTTTGTGACCCTTTCATCAACCGTAATCATATCTACTCCCGTAAGCTCCAAGGCCTGAACGGTGCGGCTATCTATCACGTGAAGAAAGCGAATTTCTGAGTCGAGGAGCTTGGCGAGTTCAACAGCCTTCTTTGCGGCTAAGGCAGATAGAGCTGAACCGTCAATCGGAACAAGAAACTTCCGATACACCTTCGGCACCATTGTCTAAAAGCTAACACCTGAACGCGCGTTTATCAAGTTTCTCCAGGATACAAGAGGCTCAAGACCTACCAAAGTCGAGGTAGCTCGAAAGGAATTTCGATTGAAGGAAGTTGAGCATAGAGGCTGGCCCATACCGCCAAAGAAAGCAACAGAACAGAGACAAGGGTCACAAAATAGTCAGACGTTTTCATTCTCAGGACGATCAGAGACTGCCTCTTAGAGGTCAGTCCGAATGCTCTGGATTCAAGGGCTTCAGCGAGTTCTATGCTTCTCCGAATCGCTGAAACGATCAGCGGAATCAGTATGGGAATGTAATTCCTAATCCTCTTAAGCAGATTGCCCTTATCCAGTTCAAGGCCTCTAGATCTCTGAGCGTCAATTACTGTTTGGGCATCAACAGCCATAGTCGGGACGAGTCTCACTGCAGTCGTAAATGTGAAGCACAGTGAATATGGAACATGTGCCTGTTCCAGAGCCAGTCCTAGGTCATCTGGTGATGTCGTCATAAAGAAGATCGAGAATGATGAGAGCAAAGCAAGAAACCTAATCGTCATTGCAAGCGAATAGGTGAAAGTTGATCCAGTAAGTAGGTTCATGAAAAAGATCAGGCCAGCCAGGAAGACTCCCCCTTTCATCGACCCTCCCCAACGCCTGATCGACTTTCCCAACCAGATCAGCGGGATTTGAGCCAGCAATATGATCGTGAGAATCAGAATATTTGTGAAGAGAAGTGAAATCACGAAAACTACCATGATCATTACGAACTTCGCTCTTGGATCCATTGAATGGATCGGGGTCTGAAGTTTGGAGAACTTGAAGCCTTCAAAGACCCGCATCGACACTACTTTCGCCCTCCAATGGCATTGTTGATGACGGCCTTCGCAGAGAAGACATCGATAACATCACGTGGCAAACCTGTAACCGACGAGAAGAGGAGGGAGATCTGAGGGCGAAGAAGCGATGCCCTTTCCGTGAGAGTGCTGTCACTCAATATCTCTTCCGCTTTCCCGTCGGCTATGATCTTCCCTCGGGACAGCAAGACTACCCGCGGCCTGCATTCGGCCACGAACTCGACATCGTGAGTCACAACAACGACCGTTTTCCGCTGGGTATTCAGTTGGACAATGAAGTTCCTCAATCGATCCTTCTGCTGATAGTCCTGACCGATTGTAGGCTCATCCAAGACTATGTGCTTGGGATTCCAAACCAGAACAGATGCCAAAGCGACTCTCTTTCTTTCGCCTCCACTTAACATGAAAGGCGACGAGTCTACGTACGGCATCAGATCTAGTGTCTCTAGGATTCCTCTGACTCTCCTTTCTATCACGTCTGGTGGATAACCGAAGTTTCTTAGCGAGTAAGCCACCTCATCTCTCACAGTCTCGCAGAATAGTTGGTGGTCGGGGTTCTGAAAGACCAACCCCACTGATCGGGCGAGAGCTGCGACACTCGTTTTTCTTGTCTCAACATCGTCAATAAACACTCTGCCATCGGTGGGCTTGAGCAGGCC
>CAYQCQ010000052.1:0-7825 GCA_964416035.1 uncultured Candidatus Bathyarchaeia archaeon | reverse complement strand
CTTGAAAGACGAGAGGGATCGTGTCCTGATCCCGGGCTGGTATAAGGACGTTAAACCCTTCACGAAGGAGGAGCCGAAGTATCTCAAGGCTGAACCGCTTCATGAGAAGGCGATGAAAGAGGAGCTGGGGATCAAAGCATTCATTGGAGGAATGAGAGGTCTCGAAGCAAAGAAAGCATTGGCTGGAAAACCGACCTGTACGATCTGTGGACTGGTATCGGGTTGGACCGGCCCTGGCTCGAAGACGGTTCTTCCCTCAAAAGCCCTTGCGAAGATCGACTTCAGACTGGTACTCGGTCAGAAACCGAAGGTTCTCTTAGAACGGCTGAAGAAGTACCTGAGGGCAAAAGGTTACGGAGACATAGTCGTTCGCGAGCATGGGATGGAGGAGGCAGCAAGAACTCCTCCCGGCGACCCCTTCGTCCAGTCCGCCGTAAGAGCTGCGAAGCAAGAGTACCCCAAGCCCCCCGTCGTGAGCATATCATCAGCGGGGACAGGCCCAATGTATCTGTTCACCAGGGACCTCAAGGCTCCATGCATATGCATAGGCGTCGGATATCCCTACACGCGAGGGCACTCCCCCAACGAGAACATAAGAATCCAAGACTTTGTCAAGGGAACGAAGTGGCTAGCGAGGACAATCGTCAACTTCGTAAAAACCAAATAGCTTATCGATCCCCTTTCCTATTTTTCATACTGGATGAGGGTTCGCCGGCCGATGGCCTTCGAGTCAATAAAAGTAGATTCACTCCTTGATTAGAAGTACCAGTATGGGATCTACGCAGTTGCCTACGTTGATACTCAAAAAGGCATAGCTCTTGAACTAGACGATCCGTGTACCGTCTATCTTCTTATTCTGCCATGAGTAGCGGCGAAGTTTGGCTGATGCTCCGTAGCCGCATGCAGCACACCTCTTCATAGTGATGTTGTATGCTCTTCGGCCACATCTTCGACATACGATGTGGCTCTTGGAGCGGCCCATCTTACCGTGAGCAGTTGTACCTTTGGTCATTACTCAGTCTTCCCCAAAGTCCGGTAGCGACTGGCAGCAGACTTTTCGTCTTCTCTGAGGAGCTTCAAGTGGAACCCTGCCTCTTAGGCGGGGGACTGACCAGAACCACGTTGTCTCCACGGACAATTATGGTTCCTAGCTTCCTTCCCTGATTACTTGAGATTTCCTCAGCGTCCTCAAGGACCAGATTCATGTGCTGATCGAAGCTGAACAGTTTTCCCCTGACTCCTCTTCCTCCTTTCAACTCCACCAGGACAAGTTGGTTGAGGCTTTGCTCGAATATCTTGGTAGCCGTTTCCGACATATCTACCATCGAAGGTGAATCAATCAACGTTAAGGGCGAGCGGAACATAATTTAAGGGTTGCCCCGAGTGGACCTAGACCATGACTACTCGAATACCCCTGCGCGAGAAGGATGCAAGGACCATATTGAAAGCCATCAGTTTAAGGCTTCAGCTCGGTGAAGATGCCTTTGGTTCCAAGCCTCATGTCGAGAAGGTTCAGCTCCGAGACGAAGAACTGATTCTAGTCAATGGGAAGCCTATCCTTCTAAAGAAGAGTGGGCAGATAGTTCCCACACTGAGATTTGATAGCGCGCTTGAAAGGTTGGCTCGCGTGGTCGTGGACATGGGCGCAGTTCCACATATCTGCAATGGAGCCGATGTCATGGTGAAAGGGATCAGGAGTGTTAACAAAGAGTTCGTAAGAGGAGCGTTGGTAGTAATTGTTGACGAAACCTATGGAAAACCTCTGGCGATAGGCGAGGCATTGGTGGATTCATCTTCGATTCGAGAGATGGAGAGGGGAAAGGTGATCTCTAACCTGCATTTTGTGGGAGACGACTTGTGGAACGCCATGAAGACGACAGGCTAGGAACGTCACTTAACCGTCCCTGATTCCTCAGCTGGGGGCTGAGTCCTCTTTCTCCTTTCGACATATTTTCGCAAGGTCATCCCTGTTGCAAGGACGATCAGGATAATTATCGCAAGGCCAACAAAGCCCCCTATTGGCTGCAGCACTGCCTCAAGAGGAGAACCTGCTTCGACTACAGTGATCATCGAGATCTCGTTGTTTCCGTAGTTTGCCTCTGGAACTTTGCGATCAGGGTTCAGCAGCCATCTTACCTCATAGATTCCGGGTCCTACCACAACTGGGCCTGAGGACCAATCCTGAGCGCCTCCTGCCTCCAGCTTTCCAGGTCCCCCAGTTGCCAATGGGCTGCCGGCGAAGTAGGGTTGAACGTAGTACGCTTCAGCATGAGCATTTCCAAGATTCTTGGCCGTTGCACATAGATAGAAACCCTCCCCCGTCTTGGGGACGATCGGCGTGTTGTTTCTGTCACCAATCCATATTTTCGTGATGACAAGGTCTGGCAGAGCTTGCTGAGCAAAAGAAGGCGTTGACACCATGCCGAAAATCAAGATGAGCGCGAGGCTCCAGAATTCAAGACGACTAGGCAACCACGGCACCATTGCTGGATAGATCTGGGCAAATCATTAAAGCATTGTCCTCCTAGATCTGGTAGGCGATGCCTCAACCCAGGATCTCGATTGTAGTTTCCTGCTACAACAAGAGCGATACGATAGCAGACTGTGTGACATCTCTTCTTCGACAGAACATGGAGGGCTTTGAAGTGATTGTCGTCGACGACGGCTCGACAGACGGGTCCCTGCAGATCGTTGAAGCGCTGGGCTCTCATGACCACCTGAGGGTCCTTGGTGAGGAACATAGGGGCATATCAGTCACCAAGAACACAGGCGTCGAAACCTCCAGTGGAAGCATTTTGCTGTTCATTGACGGAGACTGTGTTTTGGAGGACGGATCTCTCACCGAGCTTGCCCGATCTTTCACTGAAGAGGCAGTAGACTGTGTTGGGGGGGAGGTGCGTGCAACCAATTCGTTCAGCTTGATCGCTAAGGCTGTGGAGTATATGCAGAATGAGGTTGAAAGAAAGTGGCCCTTCGGAGCCAACGTAGCGTACACAAGAAGTGCGCTTGACACGGTAGGCCTATTTGATGAACGCATGAAGGCCGGTGAGGATGCCGAGCTGTACGTGAGGGCAATGAAGCTAGGTTTCAAATCTGTGATCAATAGAAGGGTCATTGCACGGACCAAGAATCCTGATACTCTGACGAGTTTCCTTCGTCAGCGTATGAAGTGGGGGCGAGGCTTCTGCCAACTAACAGAAAAGCATCCCGAAACATTCACCAGAAAGATCAAAGTCTGCTTCTTCTGGATAGCTGCCATGCTTCTCTCACCTCTGCTAGCTCTGGTCGATATTCGCCTCGTCTGGGCATTTCCAATACTTGTCATTTACAATCTGACCCGTTTCATGCCCGGAACGATCGCCATATACAGAAGGACGGGCGACGCGAAGCATTGCACTACTATTCCGTTTCTAAGATTCCTCAACGCTCTGGCGTACGTCTTAGGCTGGAGCCATTGGCGCTTTCTAGAGTTAGTTCACAAGGCAAGACGCCTTGAACTTTTTATACCGGCGGCTGCGCCTCACAAGCTTTCTCTCTTCATCGACCTACCTACTTGATCCAGGGAACTTTGACTTCATCTATTCGCCACCTAGGTCTGACGAAGCTCTTCTCAACCGGAGTAGCAATGCCCGCGTTGTGAGCGAGGATACCTGTCCAAGCTATCATAGCACCGTTGTCGGCAGCGAACTCTGCCGGGACAACGCTGAGTTCTCCTCCTCGCTCCTTGGTCATTACACTTAGCATCTCTTGGAGTCGTTTGTTTCGAGCGAAGCCTCCTGTCAGGAGAAGGGTGTTCTTTTCTGTGTGTGCCATCGCCCTCTCTGTAACTTCAGTCAGCATCGCTAGCGCTGTCTCCTGAAGGCTGTAGCAGAGGTCCTCCACCTTCTTTCCCTCCTTGAGGTATCGAAGAGCTTGGGTAACAAGACCCGAGAACGCTAGATCCATTCCTTTGACCAAGTAGGGAAGCTCAATGTACTGAGATCCTTTTGAGGCCACCTCATCAAACTTCGGGCCGGGCCATGGATTGGAGGGATCATGAATCCCCGATTCTCTTGCGAACACGTCGAACGCATTTCCAATCGCTATGTCCAAAGTCTCACCAAATACTCGGTATCGCCCTTTCTCGAAGACCACTATCTGAGTTGTCCCCCCGCTCACATTCAACACTACAGGGTCAAGTGCGCCAGTTACATGACGGGCTATCTCTATATGCGCGAGAATATGATTGACTCCGACCAGTCCAATCTTGAGGAAGCCTGACAGTGCTCTCGCGATAGTCGCGGCTGTTCTGAGACAAGGGCCCATCCCAGGGCCCATCGAAAAAGCTATGAGATCTATGTCTGAGGCATCTGCTCTGCCAACCCGAAATGTCTCACGGAGAATCTTGCCAGAAACTTCCGAGTGGTGCTGCGACGCCTCTCGCGGGTGGATGCCCATCCCTGAAGGAGGTATATACGAATCTCTAACGTTGACGAGGACTCTTCCACCGGAATCTACCAGCCCCATACCAAGCGTATGAGCCGTGCCCTCTATGCCGAGGCAAAGAAGTCTCTTCTCGCTCACTTCTCTTTTCTCCCTTGAGCAAGCGCCTCAAGTACAGCGGAAGCTGGGATCGCACCCACTCTGGTTACAATAGGCCGATCCCCCGTCGCGAAATCAACAATTGTTGAAGGGTTCCTTCTTCTCAATGTGCCAGCGTCCAATACTAGATCAATTGCCGATCGAAGGGCTCTTGGCGCTCTCTTCGGAGAGTAGACAGGGGTCGCTCCAGAAACGTTTGCACTCGTCGATGTAATTGGATATTTCGCCGCTCTGACCAATGCCAGCGCGACCAGATGACCCGGTATCCGAGCTGCGATCGCGAACGGATTCAACAAATCTGGCACACAAGGCTTCTTCGTTAGGGCCAGCGTTAGCGGCCCGGGCATGAATTTTCTGACCAGCGTCTCCGCAGACTTGTTGAAGTATGCGTATTTCTTCCACATTCGAACATCTGACACAATCACAGGAATAGACTTGCCTGGAGATCTCTGTTTTGCCTTGAATATCTTCTTGATAGCGGCCTCTTCCAATGCGTTCGCACCGAGTGCGTAGCTACTCTCAGTTGGATACATCACTACGCCGTTGGCGTCTAGGACTCTGACCGCTTCACGAATCGTGGAGGGATCAGGCCTGAACGAGCTAATCCTTAGAGTGCTAGTCAGTTCTGCCGCCCCGCAGGAATCACTTTCTTATCGACTTTAGCCGTCCGATTCACCTGCTTCTCCCCTCTGACCTCTTCGCTGAGCGCTGTGAGGATCTCGGCTCTGATGTTCACAAATTCAAAGTGGAGCCTATCCCTTGGTCGCCGGAGCCTTACCTCAATAACCTCTCTCACAGAGGCCGGCCTTGCCGTCAAGAGAACTATTCTATCTGCAAGGTATACGGCTTCGTCAACGCTATGAGTCACAAATATGATTGTTTTCTTGGTCTTGCTCCAGATCCCTAGGAGTTCCTCCTGCATCATGTTCCTCGTTTGCGCATCCAGAGAGCCGAACGGCTCATCCATCAAAAGAACCTTTGGATTGTTTGCGAGGCTCCGCGCAATTGCGGCGCGCTGCTTCATCCCTCCAGAAAGCTCGCGGGGATATTTGTTCTCAAAGCCATGCAGTCCCACGAGGCCTACATGATAGTCTGCAATCTTTCTACGTGTTTCGTAGTCGACACCTTGAATCTCTGGTCCTAACTCGATGTTCCCTGTCACAGTTCTCCAAGGTAGTAACGCGAATTCCTGAAATACCATACCGCGATCAGGGCTAGGAGCGGCAATCAACTGCTCATCAAGGAAAACCGTTCCAGTAGTCGGCTCTTCCAATCCAGCGATTATTCTGAGGAGAGTTGTCTTGCCACAGCCACTCGGTCCGACCAAGCATACGAACTCGCCATCCTTGACGATGAAGCTGACGCATCTAAGCGCCTCCACATCTCTTTCCTCTTTAGAGATGGCCATGAACACTTTCGATATTTCCCTTAACTCAATTACTGCCATACCTATTCTCGCCAACGCAGAAGGCGTCCCTCTACTTTACCTATGGCATAGCTCATTGCATATCCAATTGCTCCGATTGTCAGCATACCTACCGTAACGCTGCTTGTCTCAAGTATACCCGAATAGTAGATGACCATGTATCCTAGGCCTGAGCTGGCGCCAGTCATCTCGGCTGCAACTAGGCACATCCATCCAACTCCAACACCGATTCGCAAACCTGCCACAACTGATGGAATCGCTGACTGGGTTACAACCTTCACGAGAATGTCACGATCACTGGCACCTAAAGTCCGAACGGCTTCCACCAGAACCTTCGGGGTGCCCCTAACCCCAGCTACAGTGTTTATCAGAATTGGAAAGAAGGCTCCAATGAATATCAAGAAGACTGCTGGTTTGAATCCGAGCCCAAACCATAACATAGCAATCGGAATCCATGCTATTGGAGGTATGGGCCTTATGATTTCCAAGATCGGCTCTGTCAGGCTCTCTGCAACCTTCGACCAACCGATTGTAATGCCTAAGGGAACAGCGGTTACCGCCGCGATGATGAATCCGACTGCAACCCTCAGGAGACTTGTCAAGATGTGAGAGGCCAGTTCTCCAGAAACCGATAGATCGACGAAGGAACCTGCAACAGAGGTCGGCCATGGCAAGAGGTACCTAGGAAAAACTCCTAGCCATCCAACGATCTGCCAAACGACGATAGCCAAGAAAATCGATAGAATTCGCAGATGTCGATATCTGGCCGCTTTCATCTGACTCTACCAGACAACTTTCAGAGTCCCGAGGCTCTCTTCAAGAACTCTGTGTTGAACACATCTCTTATGAATTTCACTACGTCAGGTATATCCGACTTCTTGATTACCTCAAACTCAATCAGTCTTTCAGTGAATACTCTCGTCTCCTCAATCTTCGGTTCGTAGTCGAATAGGATCCGGTGCCACGATTCCTCAATGACTGTGAGGCTGAGTTTCGTGAACGTTGCGGCTATGATCATTGCCTCTTTCGGGTGCTCTTGAATGAATCTTGTTGCCTTGACATGTGCCTTAACGATTTTTTCTACAGCACTTGGTTTGTCTATTATGAAGCTTCGACTCGCAACCAAGACACAACATGGGTGACCTGACCAAATATCATTCGAAGAGGCGAGAAGTTGGCCTGTTCCGGCGACGATCGCCTGTGCGCAATACGGCTCCCATGATATGTAGCCGTCAAGCCTGCCTACTTCGAGTTGAGCTGGCATATCGGGACTGCGAACCTCCAAGGCGTTCAGGTCCTTGTAGGTCATCCCGTGGCGGAGGAGGATCATCCTCAATAGAATATCCTGAATCGAACCCACCATAGGTATGGCTACGCTCTTGCCTCTAAGATCTTCGACCTTGCCAATGCCTTTCCGGACGATGAGAGCTGACCCCTCACTGTTGACTGAGGCAAGAATCTGAATGTCCACGCCCTTAGCTGCATGAGTCAAGGCTGGCGGCGTGCCTACGTATCCTATGTCAAGCCCTCCTGCAGCAAAGGCCTTCATCAAGGCCGGACCGGCGACGAAGGGGCCGACCAGAGATACCTCTAGTCCCTCCTGTACGAAATACCCATTCTCCACGGCAACGGGCACGGCAAGCTGGTGGATGTCGCCCAGAAGATATCCCAATCTCACTGACTGAGGCACGGAAATGACGTGGTAATAGTAGCCGACACCACTGAAGGCTATGATCGAAACAGCGATTGCTGCTAGCTTTGCTCTCGATATCAAACGGGATTCACCTCTCTACAACTAAGCAACTAATGTATCAGCTT
>CAYQCQ010000051.1:0-7845 GCA_964416035.1 uncultured Candidatus Bathyarchaeia archaeon | reverse complement strand
AGCCGAATTTGATCAGTTGCCAGTGGAGGTAGGATCAGCAGTTGAGGCGCTGCTAGTTGCTGCCAAGGCCACAGGGTCCTCATATTATTGGGATCTGGGGTTGAAGGCCTTGGAATGGTACCACGGGAGGAACCAGAAGAACCTCACACTATATGACGCAAGAACAGGGGCATGCTACGACGGAATATCACCTACAGGTCTGAACCTAAACAGAGGAGCCGAGGCGACCCTCTCATACCTACTGGCCGTGACCCAGCTTCAATCAATTGTCTTGAACAAGAATCTGCTATGAACGCCTAGCTCTGCTGCGTAAGCCATTGGAGAAGTTCGTCAAGCGGCGCCATCGCCAAGCAGCAAAGCGTGTCAGCAGCGCCGTAGAAGACATAGAGGTTATCATTCGCAACTATCGCAGTTTCAGGAAACACAACCCACGGAACGAGGCCCTCCTTCTCATAAGACTTCTCAGGTTCAAGTATAGGTGTCCTCGATCTAGCCACTATCCTCGAAGGTTCATCGATATCCGCCAAGGCTACACCAGCTCTGTAGACAAAGTTGTCATCGACGCCATGATAGACGATCAACCATCCTTCAGTTGTTCTTATTGGCGGTGGACCAAGCCCTATCTTTCTCTTCTCCCAACACTCCTCAGGCTTCATTATCGTATGCGCATCGAGATTCCGAAGATATTCCGTCCAGTATTTGGATCTGAGCGAGGGATCAGAGAGCTTCTCTAATTCCGGATTGTCAAAATAGGCTACTTGCATCGAAGGCCCAATCCGATGAATCATGGCTAGTTTCCCATTAATGGGTTCAGGAAAGAGCGCTGCATTCTTATCAAACAGATCCGGTCCAATCAATCCTACCTTTGTGAATTGGCGGAGATCGGAGCTCAGTGCAAGCGCGATTCTTGGCCCTCTTCTCGAATAGGCGGTGTACAGCATGTAGTACCTATTGCCGATCTGCGTGATTCTTGGATCCTCGCATCCAAGCTCCTCCCACCTTTGATCTGGGGCCAGGATCGGATGGTCTGGTCTCTCAGCTGTCCTCATGTTGCGCATAACGGCAGCGTACCCTATGGAAGAGAACCCACTCGCATCAACTGCTCTATAGAATAGATGGAATCTATCATCCTCAAAAACACCGCCCGGATTAAATGTAGCCTTCTCCTCCCACCGGTTCTTAGGACGCGGCGCTATCAGCGGATTCGAGTCATACCGTTTGAGCGTAAACAGGCTCTCTTCCTCTCAAATTGTCTCAACTGTCGAGTAGGCCACATTCTTATGCCTTTCGATGGCAGATACTGGTCTCGGAACCAGTAGGGTCCTCGACACATACACGGCCATGTACATACAAGTTTCTCGGGAAGGGGACAGAACCCACAGGAGGCTTGAGGCTAAGAACTCGGTTGTGGAACTTAATTCGTCAAAACATGACTAATAGGCAGCGGGAAGTTATTCCTGTAGTACCTTTGGCTGTACCTCATCAAGTGTTTGTTTCTTTGATGACAGAGACGATGATAACGATGAAATTATGTCCTGCATTGTTTTCGCCTTAGCCTCTTTATGAATCTCCTAGGGATCTTCCCTTTTCCTTCCTCTTCAATGAATTCACGCATACATGGATGAACCGAGATGACATCTGTTACTGTTAAGATCCCTACCAGTTGTCCGCTATGAATGATGGGGAGTTTCTTGACCTCTCTACTAACCATGAGCTTGGCAGCCTCGATGAAATCCATATAGGCACTACCCCAGATGAGCGGTTTTGACATAACAGTCTTGACCCTCGTTGATTCCGCGTCCTTCCCCAGCGCCAGAACCCTGGACAGCAGATCTGTTTCTGTGATGATGCCTACAGGCTTACCCTGTTCAGTTACGACCAGGCTCCCTATCCCATGTCGAGTCATCATACTCGCTGCACTCTTGACAGTCGACTCAGAATCTATCGAGACAACATTCCTACTCATAACATGACTAACGATCAATCGCACGTCACATCAAGATAAGGTAAGGCCGCCTCTTTAGTTTGCTGCTCTCCGTCACAGAAGTCGCAGTTGAGGGACCTCTGGCCAGCGATTCATCAAACCTAAGTGGTCATGGTAGGAGCAGTCATGACGACTTATCAACGACGGCTGTTCTCTCTATTTACAGAAACATTATTGGCTTTGAATCTGTACGTTCTTCGATCTCTTGCAGCGTCTGGCCTCTCATGACTGCCCTCTACGCCGCATGCAGGCTAACTACGCACCGAGGGGTTCTTTTGCGTTTCCTTCTGCTTGAAACGTGGCGTCCTTTCACTAGCAAGCAGCAAAGAAACTAGCGATTGAGTAGCCCGCTGTCTGATTCTACCTCATAATACGCAGTTTCAACTTAATGATCCGTACAGAGGGTGGTGCAATGTATTCCTTGGGGGTAACGCTCTCTTTTCGGGAGAAAATACCGACACTGACTAAGACTGTCTTAGACATCTGCTTCGGTAAATGAGTTCTGTATCACTCACTCCCTCCGTCTGCTTCTCTTTCCTTCTCCTCTTTCTGCTCTTCCTCTGAGATCTTCTTGGCGAAGCGTATCGGATGAATGCCGAGTGTGAACCAAGGAGGATGTTTCTTCATGAATTCCTGCGTGTTCTCTTCGCTCATTCAAGATCGTTCTCTCTTTCATTCTTCCTAAGGATCTCAAGAATCCACATCGGAAAACTGGTGCATGTCATTTCTTAAGCACGAACTTCGCCACGGCCGCAGCTATGACCAAAAGGAACCCAAGAGCAGCGAGACCAGATCATACCAGTAGTCCTCCAGGAAGAGCTGGCATCTTTTCCTTTTCCTGCCAACCCAGAGTCGCTGACACTTTGACAGTCAGCACTACCTCAGTCTGCAATGAGGGTTTCGGATTTTCGATGATGAATTTAAGACTGCCGTAATCCGCCTTAGATGGATTCAGCTTGAATGAGTAGGCACTCTCCCCATTTCCTTTGAGATAGGCCTTGTAGCTCAAACCAGCCTGCCACAGTTTGTGATCCGTCTCGTCAAATACATAGAAGTTGAATGGGCGCTTGTTCAATTCCATGACGGTTCCTTCTACGAGAAAGTCTTTTGCTTCCTCCAAGATGAGCGGAGGAGCATATGGTATAATCCAAGAGTCCTTTTGCCAGTATCAGTTGGGGCGAGTTAAAGCTGTCGCCGTTCCAATTGGCAACATCACCATGCGCAGATCCCTGTGAAACCAACAAACTTATATGAAATGCGAACGCAAGGCGCTAGAGGACGAAGCATGTTGTATGTAAGTCATGGCAGACACTGGCCTCGTAGGCTGTGGGAAAGTACCTATCACTCCCCGCAGTCTGTGCTGGTCCTATCTCGATTGAGGTAAACCTTGACATAATGATCTTTCCTAGGCAACCTCATGCTCCTATCGACTGGAAGAGAAGAAAGAGTGAGTGGATTAGAGAATAGTTTTGTCGTTGACTTTTCAAATCAGCAAGAAATTATTCGCGAAAGGCGCTATGGGATGGCATATCATCTCATCTATCCTCTCACGCGCTAAACTCGCAATGCGATAGACCAGATTTAAAAATCAAGACTTTATCTGCAATTCGGAAGCATTTGTTAGTCAGACGTTCAATTGGAGAGCATCTTTAAGACCTTTGTAGCGATTTCTCACAGTCACTTCGGTGACGTTCGCTCCCTCGGCAAAGTCTCTCTGAGTCTTCTTCTCTCCTTCGAAGACGCAGGCGACGTATAGAGCCGCCGCGGCTAACCCCATCGGATCCTTCCCTGCTACGATTCCTTTCTTCTTTGCCTGCTTCAGAATTTTGATCGCTCTTCTTTCAGTTCTTGTTGCTAGATCAACTTTGTTAGCGATCTTGGGGACGCATCGAACAGGATCTTCCACAGGCATCTTCATGTCTAGTTCGCGCAACAAGAGTCTGTAACATCTGGAGACGTCTTTCTTTCGTATTCTGGTAGCTGAGGATATCTCCTTTAAGGTCCTGGGCGTTCCAGTGGATCTACATGCTGCGTAGAGAGCTGACGCTGTAATCGCGGCTATCGATCTTCCTCTGACAAGCCCAATGTTCAATGCCTTCCTGTAGATGACAGCGGCCTTTTCTTTGATGGGTCCGGGAATGTGAAGTTTGTCCGTAAGCCTATCAAGCTCAGCCATAGCTTGAGACAGGTTACGTTCGGCAGAAGACCCGACACGCATTCTCGTCTGCCATCTCCTAAGCCTGAGCATGTGAAGCCTTGTAGAAAGAGGAAGCCGTCTACCGTAGGCATCTCGGTTGACACGATTGATGGAGGTCGACAATCCTTTGTCGTGAATCGCGTAAGAAATGGGCAACCCCACCCGTCCTCGTTGCTTTTTCTCTTCATAGGTGAACGCCCTCCACTCAGGACCGCGGTTCATCATGTGCTCTCTCAAGACCAGCCCGCATTCTTCACAAATTATCTCGCCTTGGTCATAGTCTTCAACCAGACGGACACTACCACATTCTGGGCATTGACCCACATAGGCAAGGTTTTCTCTTGTAACGTCGATCTCTCTTCCTGCAATATTCATCTTTTCTCTTGGCCCACTCATTCTTCTCTCCTCCTTATCGAGGCCACACGCTAGGGTCGTCATTTTCTTCGCTTAACCTCGGCCCGAACGGAACATTTCGATGCCGAAGAGAGTGAGAATCGGTGTCTCTGCCCGAGCTATGCGAAAAGCTCTCTGTTAGTCATATGATATTTTCATAGTACTTAAGGGTCGTGATACGTAGGTGATATGTGGTCGAGAGATCGTATCTTTGTTCTCATGGATGATTGGAACCTCATCCATAGCCTCCACTGCGGCCCTTGTAAGAATGTCGGGAGCATTCTGACTGTGAATCAACTCAATTGAATGATCCTCGACCAACCGCCTGAGTTCTTCTCTGAGCCTTTCCGAATCTTGAAGATACCGCTCACATACCTAATGACGATGGGTTCGGGAATCTCGCCCATGGATCGCAGTCTCCTCACTGTTTAGGTAGGCGCCAACGTTCAGCTTCAGCATGACGTTATTGTACAGACATTGGCATCATATTGGCTATTGGTTCGTAGTCTGAAACATGCCTACTATGCTCCCGGTGGTTTCACTATTTTGAAACACGCTATTTCGGATGCAGCAATTCTTTTGGAGCAAACTTGAGATCTTTCGTGCCAACCAGACTACGAATTGCTAGAACTCCCGTCTCCCCTGAACTAGGATTGAACTCGCGACTTGCCGAATCCAAAATTCGCTACTAGCGGCTTGAGTCCCGTCCAGTCCATGATTGTGCCACTGAACGTTTGCCTTCCCGACTGTTGATCGCCTTTTTTTGAGGTATTCGCATCTAGTAACGTACGAGTCCCCTCGGGCCCGCCATATTGACATGCTTAGGGAAGCGAATTTCGTGTATTTGGCAGACTCTGAGTGAGCAGCTACTTCTTGATGAGTTCTTTAATGGGGAGGCCTAGAACCCGGGTCTGAGTCTAATCCCGGTCTTCAGGTGTGGCGCAGACTTGATGAGGCTCAGCCAATGTAGCTAGTCAAAACCTTCTCAGATTCCAGGCTAGGGCCCTGAGCGAACGTCTTCTTCCACGGTAACCGTGAATAGGAAAAGCCTTGCTCATGACGCTCATCACCCCTTAGGCAGCGAGTTGATGCGAAAGCATCCCGAGTGGCCGCCGTTGCTGTCGTCTCTCAGACTCAAGCGTACGCTCCGACTTCGTTCTTGGGAACAATACTGTCTCAGGATCTCTGTGCTCTTCGGAGGCGTCTTGACACCCGTCAACGAAATTTATTTCTGCTGTCGAGTCTTGATTCTTCGTTCAATTCCCGGGATTATCTTGTTGTCATTTAGAATGCGAACTCTGTTTCGCCGATAGAGCTGTATAAGATTATTCTCGACCCAATTCTCTATCGCCCAATCCTTTAAGATCGTGGCCACCTGTTCGAAATCTAAGGATCGTCGATTCTCTTGAATGAAACTATTCAGCCGCGTTGCGTTAAAGCGTGTGATGCCTTCTGGTTGTCTGAAGGCGAGACGGAGGGCGACTATGGCCTCACGTGTGGGTGACCATAAATCTAGGGCCCAGTGTTTTGTTGGCTCGATGTAGGGTTGGAGAATCAAAGGAGGCCGGCCGTCCAAGATTCTGTCGAACACTTCAACGAAGAATGGTTTGCCGGCCACCCGCAACTCTATGGCATAGGTTGTCATCTTTCGATCTTCGAATCTTCTTGTTTGAGCAGTAGTTGTCTTGTATTGGACTTCTTTGATCTCGGAGAGCCTGTCGGCTAATGCTTCCATTTGGCGAAAACTCACTTGGCTGGAGAGAAGGTCCAGATCTTTACTCCGTAATGGGTTCGTCATGTACACGGACATGGCTTGGGATCCGTACAGTAGAAGATCGCCAATTCCCTGCCCCACCAGAAATGAGTACGCGATCCGAAGCAGGGCTATCCACTCCTTAGGAGCTGCACGTATCTCTCTTGGACGCTTCAATCAGCCTGTCACTCCGAGCTGTTTCCCAGCCACCATGATGATCTCATGTTCGCTCAGGCCGCTTACTGTCCGGAAACCTAAGTGGCCAACTCCTCTCTCATCAACGAGTCTCCAAAGTCCAGATTGACTGTACTGTCTGGCAATCTTCAAGAAATGTGCCCTCACAGCCATGAAGACCGACGCGGCCACTTCGGTCTCTCTTGAAGATATGACCTCAAGAATGCGATTGAACAGCAGGCGCAGAGTTGTGCCCAGATGCATTTCGTCAGCCCGTGCGAGTAAATATGGAAGATCTAACACTCTTGTTGATATGATTGCGATGACGAAAGAGATCGTGCCCGATTTCCTACTTACGTCTCTATGCAACTCTTGAATGAGACAATCCTCAAGAGACGCCATCAAGGTCTCATCAAGAACTCTGGAACGCACAAGGCCATCAAAGTCTGTCACGACCGGTCGCATCTCTGTCTCAGGAATCTCCCAATTCAGACCATATCTTCGAAGGACTGCAAGTCCGACACAGACCTCAGGTTTCCTCGAGTTCACGGTGTATAGTTGTTGCAGGTTGACAGATCCCACACTACGAGTTCGCATCCTCAAGACTTTTCCTTTAACTAGAAGATCCAGATAACGCCGCAATGTCTCGTGCCTCTTGAAGACACCGACACGTGCAACCTCCCGCATTATGTTCCTGAACGAAGCGGCATCACCAAGCGTCTCCACTATGTCAACCAACTTCTCCGCCTTTCCGGCATCCAAGATTTTCGGCAAGGGAACACCCTGTGCAATTAAAGAGGAGAACACACAAACATACAGTCTCTCTGCCAAACACTAGAATGGAGTTGTTCTTCTTT
The DNA here is from genome assembly GCA_964416035.1 of uncultured Candidatus Bathyarchaeia archaeon. GTDB lineage: Archaea > Thermoproteota > Bathyarchaeia > 40CM-2-53-6 > JALHTG01 > JALHTG01. The sequence goes on along the minus strand of CAYQCQ010000051.1, from coordinate 487 downwards.
TCTCCCTAGCCTCTAGAACCTTCATAAGTTCTTGAGCCTTCTCTCGCTTAATGATGAGATATGGTGAGATTTCCTTCAATACCTTCAGTATAACCGATTCTTTCATGATTCGGTATTGGTATTGTGGCAGAACACCCTTCTTTGAAGCCTGAGAATTCCAAACTTTGATGTCCCCATAGGCAATCAAGGAACGAACCCTCTCCACATATTCCCTATTTGTGCTTGAGATTCCGATCCGGGGATGAGGGCAATCGCCACAGCCCAAGGTTCCGCAGAACGCGTATGTAAACCAACCCTCGGAGTCAATGGCGCAGGCCAGCCAAGCTTTATCAACTTCTTTCAAAGACGTTCATGTGTATGGTGCGTAGGCCCCCTTAATAAGGGTAGCACAGGCGCATAATAGCACAGGGATAACTTAACACTTGTGGTCTCTGCAAGCCGCGAAGGCGAAGAGATCTGACTAGCTAAGACATCAGGCACGTGGGTG
>CAYQCQ010000050.1:0-7901 GCA_964416035.1 uncultured Candidatus Bathyarchaeia archaeon | reverse complement strand
GGAAAGAGGAAACTGTTCATCATTCTGGGAGAAACGATTGCTGGAATCGCGTATCTTCTGATGATGAAACTCAGCGAAGTCGGGTACCTGATATTGGGGCTGACAATCCTGGAAGGATTCTGGTCGATGAGTAACGTTGCATGGTCGACACTAATCATTGATGTGACGAAGCCTTCGGAGCGTGGGCGAGTCATGGGTTACCTCAACACGATCGGCGTTGGAGGGATGGCGTTAGGAGTTTTCGCCGCCGGCATCATGTACGATACGATGGGCTTCACACTCAATTTCATTCTTTCGGCTGCCATGATGTTCGTAAGCGCGGTAATAGTTTGGGCTTGGATAGACGACCGTAAGACAGCCGCCGAGCCCTTCGTGAAGCTGAATCTTGAACCAAAAGAAGGCGTGGGCGACCTACCGATGCTGAAGATGCTCATGTTGACGAACTCTCTCAGCATGTTTGGGATAAACGGCTTGAGGCAATTGATGATGATCTACATGGGCAGTGGGCTAGGCTTCTCTGGAACCCTGATCGGTACCGTTTCCGCGATAGGAAACGTGACAAATCTAATCCTAGGAATACCTATTGGATATGTTTCCGACAAGGTCAATAGGAGAAAGCTGTACATGGCAGTGCTAGCTGTGAACACTGCCGCCCCAGCCGTACTCCTCTACTCGGAGACGCCTCTTCATTTCACTCTTGTTTCTGCTCTAGTAGGCATGTCTTGGCCATTGTCTGAGGCTACGGCGTTTCCCATGGCTGGAGAATTCGCACCTGCCAACGACAGAGGAAAATTCCTGGGATACTTCAACGCTGTCAGATACCTATTCGGATTCGGGTTACCACCTTTTCTCTTGGGGGGCTATCTGGCAGACTACTTCAAGAATGTGCATTTGGCGCATGGCTCGCCTGAAACAGAAGCTCTGATCCTGTCTTCAAGAGAGATATTTCTGGTAGCCATGACCATAACTCTGATCGGTCTTATTCTCTGGACCACTATCCTCAGAAAACGCAAGGATAGGGACATAGGTAGCCAAGATAAATCGAGCCGGAAGGATAGTTCCCACAGTCAGACATGACGTATGTGCTCATAACTGGCAACACGCCTGGATTTGGTTCCGTTTAAGCTTATCCTCCATCAGCTGGAGAATCGATCTCTTCGTAACCTTGATCGCGCCCATACGCTTCAAGTGCTCCACATGACTTGGAATCTTCTTCCTACCTTTCACCGGCACTTCGATCTCGCCGGTCCAACCGAGGCCAGGGATGAATTCTAGCGCATATGTCGACATACCACGTTTGCTGACGAGCCATGCCTTTTCTTTGACAATCTTCAGGTAGGGCTCAAATCCGAGTGACCCTAGCTCTCTTGACGCTGTTCGTAAGCTCGTGGCTGCCTTATTGCTCTCGGTTTTTACTCCAGCCCTCCGCTTGAAGAATATGATTTCGATCTTCGGTATGTGAGCTGACTTCCACTTTCGAACCTTTGCACGCGATTTGCCTCTGGTGAAGTAGTAGTCAACAAAAGAGTAAGGCTGCAATCTCCGTTTCTCGTTCTTCCATATCGTCAGTAACTTCCGTGCGCCTGCTGCCGCGAGAAAGAACCGGATCTCGATATTCTCTTTGGTGCTTCCTTTGAATGCGTCCATTTCATCACTTTATGGGACATTAGAGAGAAGAAAAAGGTAACTAGAAAGGCAGTTTGCCGGCTTCAAGTTCCCCGCAGATGTTGTGTAAATGCTAGGTAGTCAATGTTGGTCTGCTTTCACTGCGCTTTCAGTCAACGCTCTTGATAGGATAGGCCCCCGACTCAATGAAGGTAGACATGAGCTTTGCGAAGGTACGATGTCGACATTGTAGGATCTGTAAGGCTTGAGAGAAGGATTGGTCATTGCTTCAATTCGCAAAATCCTCAAAAGCTCGGCTATTTTGGCTGAGGGAGTACTCCGGCAACCCTGTTTGAGGTCTACCCATAAGAAGGTTCGCGTCCTCATCGGAGATTTCATGTTCATGGAGGATCGTAAGGGAACACGACACCATGTTCTTTTTCGTCAAATTCTGCTCCTATGAAATCTGGTTTGAACTCTGAACCGGCCCGAACATACATGGCCAAAGTTTTCACTCGAGCTTTTTTCGGGATTAGATCTAGAACGAAATTCATTGCTCTCCCTTGGACCAAGGAGTCATCTACTACCAGCAGTCTTCCGCCTAGGGATTTGACCTGGCTAAGGTCAAGAGCCTCAATTTTGACGTCTCCGCCAGTATGAGGGCGGACGTGTCTGACAAAGACTGGAGTAAATGTCGGTATCCCCAGCTTTGACGCCAAGTATGCAGCTATGATACTGCCACCTCTTCCTATTCCCACGATGCTGTCAAACTGTGAAGCTCTAACGTCTTCGCTTAGTTTCTTTAACAGCGTCGCATATTCGTTCCAATCAACGAGTTTCAATCCTTCTCACCATACGATTATTATTAGAGATGACTCTATCTTTTCATTGTAGAACTTTTTTGAACATCGATGTTGTCTCACTACTTCCTATAAAAGACCTTTCCTTAGACTAACAGACACTTGTCGGAGTTTGTGACACTGTGAATAGACAGTTGGTTGATAGTCATTTTGAAATGAGTAGTGCCTTATCTTGTGGCTCACAGGTGGCTTTGTGCTCATTGATGTACACAAATCTAGTGGTAGCCCGGGGGAGATTCGAACTCCCGTCGGCGGGTCTCTTCTCCTCTCAGGGGATCCAAAGCCCGCAATTCAAGGATCCATCTCATGCTTGTACGGGCGAGGTTTCTTGCTGTCCGCTACACTCGGCGGAGCTCTATGACTCCTCCACCGGGCTGCGACAATCCCGGGCTGATAAAGAGCAACCTAACCAGACGTATAAGTATTAGACCTAGCCGATTTGGACAAGAGCAGAAGACCCTAGATTTTTCCTATCGACTGTTGCTGCGACCGGGTAACCGACGTGAAGAGGATGGTAGGCTGTTCAAGTCCTTTCTCAAGAGTTAAGGCTTTGGAACCGCGAGGTCACTTGCACCTCTCATAGACAGTTTGGCGTCAGGATAGTTCTTCTCGACGAGTTCCCTTATGATCCCAGCCTGCCTAACCTTCTCCCGGCCTAGGAAAGAGAGGGACTCCTCGCTGACCCATGGCCGGTACAAGGAGCTTATACTCGCTCCCGGTTCTATCTTGAGGTAGCATGGAGCTGCTATCCTCGCGAATTCCGGGCATTCATAGAACCGGTTGAACCCTCCCCAAGAGTCGAAAAGGTACACGTGAATGTCGATAGGAATGTCGATCGCCTTCCTCAAAGCGGCTATCATTGGAAGAGTTAGGTCGGCCACTGGGTTGAACGTGTCTGCTCCCAGGTTCTGAAGAAGCCTCGCTCCTGCAGGGTTCGCGTGGCCTGCGAAAATCGAAACCTTGAATCTGACATCTCTAGGTATCTCGCCGATCTTCTTAAGCTCATTCAACACCCAGAGGAGCCCCTCATCGACTACGAGGAACCCTCTGAAGCCAATCTCTATCGACCTCTTTATGTCGGCTATGGCATAGGCTAACTGGTCCGACCCTCGGAAGCGTGTACCGGAAAGCGCCCCCTCAGGCGTCGCAACCTGCCTCCCAATATCCCAAGTCGCCCTTGGGCCAGGCGTCAATATCACTTCCATCTTCGCCTCGGCAGCTAGCTTCGCAAACTCACGAAGCTCACTCTTCGGGAGAAGTGTGGATCCCATCACGGTGCTGACGAGGCGGTGAACCGGAATATCAGTCCTATCCGACTCGTCGATAATGGCTCTCAAGGTGGAAGGCCGCTCAACACCGGAAATCTCAACGCGCCAATGGCAACCGTCAGGAAACCTCTTCGGCGACGAAGGAAGCTCGTAGAGATCTCTGCCCGGCAGACCTATCCTCTCCAGAGCCCTAGAAGCATCTTCAATCAAGGCTCAGAGACCTCGACACTCAGATACCGCCTGAACTTCATATAACATTTGGCGAATCTTCTACGATCAACTCTCAAAGAGAAGGAAGAACTGGCTGTAGTTCAGTGATGAGGTTACGGACCCCCAATGGCAATCGGTACAGTGATTGTATAAAAACCCGAAAGAAAATAGAGCTGCAATCATGCAACTACTTGCACATCCCACAATCCCAACGTGATCTGTAGGTTTACTAGAGTAAGGGGGCAGAAACTCGCCCTACAACTGCTAAAACGGCAATTCGTAACTCTTTTCTAGTAGGCAAGGCATGAAATGACTGCGAGGGAGCCTCTATTGAACAAGGATCAAGCATACGGAGCGATCGTATTGATCATATCCTTCGTAGTCGCCGTTTTTTATTTGGTTTCGCTCTTCGCCCCCTACTTGGCACTGCCCACATGGCTCGCGTGGTGGGCCATAGCCCTACCAGTCATCCTCGCCGTTCTAGCACTCCTCACAATATGTATGTGGATAGGTTGGGTGATGCTCACGACACCTCCTCAGGAACTTGAGCCAACCGCACCGCAGCCCGTGGAATCGAAAACGAAGCAAAGCGCAAGCGAGGCATAAGAAATGAGAATAGCAAGAACCGTAACAAAGATGACTTGCTCATGCTTGTTCATTATGGTCCAGCGTGAACCAGCCGCCCGGTAGCGGTCTTATTTAGTCTGGATCACCAGATTCTGCCCCTAAGGAGCGTTCGCTTTGTTCAGACCCAGCGGCGTGATACCAGCACTCGTCACACCTTTCACAGACGACGGAAAGCAGGTTGACGAGGCAAGGCTGAGAGCCCTAGTCAGATACGTCCTAGAGAAGGGGGTAACTGGCGTCGTTCCCTGTGGGACAACAGGTGAGTTTCAGAATATGACCACTGAAGAGCGAAAGCTCGCATCCAGGATGGTCATTGACGAGGTGAAAGGCAAAGTTCCAGTGATCGTTGGGACGGGTTGCTCAGGCACAGATCTCACAATAGAGATGACAAGATTCGCCAAAGACGCAGGAGCAGACGCAGCGCTGATCGTTACGCCGTACTACCATAAGCCAGCCCTGCGAGGCATCTATGAACACTTCAGGCTGGTCGCAGAAGCTGTCGATCTGCCGATTATTCTCTACAATATACCGCAGGTGACTGGAGTTCAGCTTCCTTGGCAGGTAGTCGAGGATCTGGCTGAAATCCCTAACATCGTAGGCGTAAAGGACAGTAGCGGAGAACTCCGATACATACTTGCTCTCATCGAGAAGACCAGTCCAAGGCTATCGATCATGGTCGGGCACGACGAGGTTGTGCTCCCAGCGCTGGCAGCCGGTTGCTCGGGAATGATTCTTGCAAGCGCGAACGTCATTCCAGACATTTGGAGAGAACTATACGACGCATTTGAGAGAGGAGACCTCAAGAAGGCTAGAGAAGTTCAACTAAAAGTGCAGAAGTTCACCCGAGTCATGGTCAAGAGTGGTTCCGTAGGCCCCAAAGTTGCCTTGGACATGATTGGAGTCAAGGTAGGGCCCGTCAGGCTTCCTCTGACCCAGGGAGGAGAACTGACCTACGAAGAGCGGGAGGAGCTCAGGATCGATCTTGAAAGACTGGGAAAGATTCCTCCGAAAGCTGTGGTGTTCGAGGTTCATCCGGGCAAGCCCTTAGAGCAGCGATTCTCGGCTGTCGGTATGACTCCTGAAGTGATTAGAGATTTCAATCTGAAAATTGGAGAAGCATTGGTCGGTGAGGAGCCTGAAGTTGCCCACATTGACTTGATGATAGGGTTAAAGGGCGGGCCTCTCGGCGATGCTTTCGCTAAAGCCAAGGCCTCACCTTCACCTGGCCACGAGCCGCTAGTCGCGATCCTGGAGCCGAATCTCGCAGCAAAGCCTGTCACGCTTATTGTCCCAACTGTGACTGTAAAGGGCATGAGGCATGCAAGCTTGGTTTACGGTCCGGCTCAAGCAGCCGTGGCGAAAGCGGTTCTGGACACAGTGAGTGAAGGCTTCATTCCAACAGCAGCAGTCGATGACCTACTGATAATTGCGAATGTTTTTGTTCATCCAGCCGCTGTAGACCGAAAAAGAGTTTACATAAACAACTACAAGGCGATGAGACATGCCTTGAGGAAAGCAATCGAGAACAGACCTAGCATAGAGGAACTCCTTCAGAACAAGGAGCGATCCAAGCATCCCCTCCGATATACACCGTAGAATGACCAGAACAAAGGGCGAAATGCACGCTTACTCCAGAACGGCTATGGCGCCTTTCGGACACTGAGTCTCGCATGCCTTGCATACAAGACAGCCATCCTCGTTCACCACGAAAGACTTGTTCTCTATGAGCTCGTATACCCCGACTGGACAGACGCTGACGCACATACCGCATCCGTCACATTTCTCCGAGTCAACCTTGACTCTTCCCAATAGATACCCCCAACCGGCAATGAATGTTGAGAGATAATAAGGAACTTCTGATCGAACTCGCCTGAGGGAGTTGTGGCTATCGAGCTTCTTCGCGCAACGTGATTATTATCGAGTTTATGGTTTCCCTAGCTCTATTTTGACGTTTCGTGACATCGGAAACCATGCTATCATACACGTGACGTGCCATCTTTCCAGTCCTGTACTGAGTGCGTAGCTGAGCCATGCTGGCCTTCGCCGCGTCGATCTCCGCCTCAGCCCGCTCAATTCTTCTGATCATTTCGTCGTATCTCGGTGACGCAGCAGAAAGAGCTGTCTTGACAACCTGCGACTCCTTCCGTATCTCCTCGATCCTTCTGTCGATCTCACGGCTCCTTCTTCTGTACTCGTGCCGCGAGATTGCCCCTCGCGCAATGTCTTGCTCCATCTTATCCAGCTCAAGGCTCAAAGCTGTCCTCTCGTCGTACAATTCGACGAATTCCATGATGCGGTCAACCGGAGCAACTGCAACAGCCCTCACAGGCTTCCTCACCTTGGATACCGCCAAAACAGCTGCAAAGGCCACTTCGATCAGAAGAACCCACATCAAGGGGATAAGGGCTGACCAGAACGGAAGATATCTGTACTTTAGATTCAGAGTGAGATCGTGAAGCGGTGTGGCGGCCTGAAAGGAATAGGTCAACACAGTCTCATACGCAGAACTCTCAGTCCTATTCGCCGGCGCAATATTGTTTGACTCAACTGCCACACCCCTTGGAAGAACGATTCTGACCTCTGCCTTGTCAATCACCCAAGGAGAATCTGCTATTAGCTTCAAGGTAAGATTGTAGAGGCCCCACCACTGCAATTGCTTGAGGTTCTGCTTGGCAGACAGTTTGTACTTCAACCCGAACGTGAAACTCTCATTCTCCCGAACCGTTGTAAACCTGGGTGCAACCGTGACATCAAAGGTCTTCTTGGGATCGGCCCAAAGCGGACCTGCGTCGTCATACGCCATAACCTCCACTGTTTCCTTCGGAAGGATCATCCGAACCGACGAGAACGAAGACGCGAGGTTATTCAGATGGTAGTGCTCAGAAACGGAGATATCCCCTGCCGGGGAGATCGATATTTCACATCTCGCCCAGTCACAGGTCACCAAGTGCTGAGTGGTTGAGCTGAAGTTGAACGCGTATCTTTCATCAGTTAGGGGCTCAAGAAGTTTGCGTGAAGCAACTAAGACCGGTTTCCCTTCGATATTACTTGAGATAAAAGACGCGTTGTACGGAAGTTGGAACTTAGCGTCCCAAGAAACATAAACTGTAACGTTACAGGATCCGGCTCGAACCTTCAATATCGGATAAGCAGAGAATGAAACTCCATAAAGCTCCTCAGTTCCCTCCGTTCCCTCAACCTTCAGAAACCTAACCATGTCCGAGTGGATCGAAGCAATATTCACAGTGAGATTTCTTCCTTGAGGAAGAGGATCCATGAAGAGGACTCTCATCCAGTAGAAAGGAGATTCCTTATCGACATCTCGATCCAC
>CAYQCQ010000049.1:0-8043 GCA_964416035.1 uncultured Candidatus Bathyarchaeia archaeon | reverse complement strand
CGATGCCGAAAAGCTAAGAACCGCAGATCTTTCGATGGTGTGAGGCCGCCGGAAAAAGAGAGTTTGACGCGGGCAAGCGTTAACCGAAACCGGACTATACCTCTTCGAATGCTTGTGCCAGATCCGAGATTATGTCGTCTGCATCCTCTATGCCTACAGAGAGCCTGATCAACGAGTCACTTATCCCTGCCTTCCGCCTTTCCTCAGGCTTCATGAAGAAATGCGACGCTGTACTTGGCTGACTGACCAATGTCTCAGTTCCACCCAAGCTCGGCCCAAGAAGCGCTAGCTTGAGACTATCGACGAATCTTATTGTGCGATTCAGGTCACCTTTCAGCTCGAAGCTGAGGACTCCTCCGAATCCTTTCATCTGCCTCTTCGCAAGGGCATGCTGCGGATGCGTGCTCAACCCAGGGTAGTATACTTTGTCTACTTTGGGATGACTCGCAAGGTATTCCGCGACTTTCTGGCCGTTCGAGTTGTGCCTCTCCATGCGAAGCGCAAGAGTCTTCATCCCTCTTAGCAACAGCCAAGCGCCATGCGGATCAAGCACTCCTCCTAGGATTCTGCGAAGCTTCTTCATCGGCCCGATGAGTTCCTCCGGACCAGCTATTGCCCCAGCTGTTACGTCGTTATGCCCGGCAAGGTACTTTGTGGCACTGTGTATTGCTGCATCGCACCCGAAGCGCACAGGCTGCTGGTTGCAAGGAGATGCAAACGTGCTATCGACCAGAACCTTTGCACCACTCTTCCCGGCTATTTCGACAACCTTGGATAGATCTACAAGCTTGAGAGTGGGATTCGTCGGCGTCTCCAAGAAGAGAAGCTTCGCATTGCCCCTAACCGCTGACTCGATCTCGCCAATGTTCGTGGCCTCAACGAATGTTATTCGCACCCCAAACCTATTCATCAGATTCGAGAAGAGATCCAACGTCCCGCCGTATAGATCTCTGATCGATACTATGTGATCGCCCGGCGAGACGAGGCTGATAATGGCAGTTGAGATGGCAGCCATACCGGATGAGAATACAGCGCAGTCCTCTGCCCCTTCGAGTTCAGCGATCTTCCTCTCAGCAGCCGTGATCGTTGGGTTACTCCACCTCGTGTAGACATCGCGGCTGCTCTTCTCGCTGACAGCATCGATCAATTGCTGTGTACTCGTAAAGGCGAAGACTGAGGTTTCGTAGATAGGCGTGACTACTGCTCCAGTCTCCGGATCTGTTCTTTCTCCAGCCCTGACAGCTCTTGTGGAGAAGCCTTTCTCCCTATTTCCTGTCATGAGCGTTCCTCGGAGTCGAATAGTGTCCCTCGGAGTAGATACACTATTCGATCAGGCGAGAGGGTTAAGTGCACAGTTAAGCCAAAACTAGGCAGCAAGCAATTGGTGGCGGATCATGGGGAATTGCATAAAGCCCGAATTCCTGGATATCATCAACTGTTCTATCTGCCAAGCCGTCAACGAGTTCTTGGGCGAAAAAGCGGTCGAACTCTTCAGGAGAGTCGGCGAACATCACCTAGAAGAGGCCATAAAGAGAGGCTTCATTCGAATTGACAGAGATCGCAAGCCGCTAGATAACTTGATAGAGATTGCGAGGTACCTCGAATCCACTGGCTACATGGAGAGAATAGTCATCGAGAGGCTCAGCGAAGACGAGGCATTCGTCGAAATGTACGGAGTCTCAGTAACCCAATCTTCTGTGAAATTGCTGAGAGATGGAAAGCATCCTTCGCATTACATGACGAACATCATGCTTGCGGCGCTAGGTAGACTAGGCATTCAGGCGGAGCTTAGGGACGTAGCCTTCGATGAGGAGGCACGCAGGTTCAAAGAGCACTGGAAAATCCTGAGGACATGAAGATAACGCCATTGACTCCTTCGACCTAGCATATTCCGTATGGTTAGACGCAGAAGCCTTTGGGCGAGGAGACTAGTGGTCCGGTCAGCGATCTCGATGAGTAAGTCACGACCTGTGCAAATGGATTATCGAAGACGGCAACTTGAATTTTTTCCTGTAGCGTTGAAGATCCACGTTTGTCTCTATTTCCTCGACGTCAATCTCTCCCAGACTTTGGTTCTTGGCAAGCTGCAGGTGGCCAACCGCTCTTGGATCTATTCCCATCAAGTAGGCTGCAACAGCATCGCAGCTTATCGGACTCTCAGAGGCCAAGACTAAGCCCATATGTACCGGAGTCCCGTGAATAGGTGCATCTCCCTCGCTAGCAGTAATGGCGTCTATTACTCCGAGCTTTGGCAACAATTTCTTGTAGAGATCAACCAGCCGATGTTCGAATTGAGCCAGCGCTGAAAGATACTTGGAAAGGTCCTCTGACAAATCTGCCTCTGAGACTTCAGCATGGATCTCCCACTTCGTTGCTGTTTCGTGCCCCTCCGCTGGTTTAGGCTCCAGACACCCCATCAGGTTTTTTACACATGCTGAAATTGTGGTGAACTCATGGGTCTTTAGCACAGGTACAGTAACTAGACAGTCGGTATCAAGCACCATTTTTGCTACGCCAAGTACTCTGTCATGAAGCTTGACCTTTTCAAACACGTCATTATTCAAATCAAATAGCTTTGCTCCGAATCTCCTCTCAAGCTTGGAGTAACCAGCGAACTCAAACAACCGATATGTTGAATCGGGCGTCAAACGAGAAGCACCACAACAGCCTTCAGCTATCGTTATGTCCCCTTTACCCTGAAAGTATTCGACTACGCCCTCAACAACTCTAACGTCTGTGTTCTCTCCTTTGTCTTTCACGTAGGAAGCTAGATTGGGCTTTACGAGTATCTTGGAGCCAGTGACCTTCGGACGCAATCTCTCCAGAGCCCTGATAGTTGCCTCTTTGGCCTTTCCTTCTGCGACTACAACATAGCTTCCAATACTCTTTCAACTCCATACTCAGTGGACATCTATTTGTCAGCGATAAGGTGCGTTTCGAACCATCGGACCATGTGCCCAAGTCTTTTCATTCTGAAGCTCGGCTTCGCTGTGCTCCTGAAGGTATGCTCCCCTTTCTCGAACAGGACTAGCTCTGCCTCTTTTCCTAGGTACTTGAGTGCTGTGAAGAAAGTTATTGATTGGTCAATCCAGCACCTGAAATCCTCGGCGCTGTGGACGAACATCGTAGGCGTCGTGACGTTCGGCGCGTAGGTCAAGGGTGACTTGCTCAGGTACGCTTGAGTGTTGCTCCACGGCTCCTTTCCGATCTGGTCAGGAGAGAAGTAGAATCCGATGTCCGTTGTTCCAAACATGGCTGTCCAATCTGATATGCCGTTCTGTGATACCGCTGCCTTGAAGCGATCTGTATGCGTGACGATCCAGTTAGTCATGAAGCCGCCGTAGGACAACCCGGTGACGCCAATCCGCTTTGGATCTATGAACTGAAAACGTGACAAGACATGGTCTAGGCCTTCCATGATGTCTTTGAAGTCTCTCTCGCCGTAGACGGTCCTTATGTCAGCGAACTCCTCGCTGTAGCCGTCGCTTCCTCTGGGATTGAGGTATATGACCGCGAATCCTTTCGAGGTGAAGAAGTGATGCTCAAACATGAACGAGTATCCGAAGACGCTCTTTGGTCCTCCGTGAACGTCTAGTATTGCTGGAAGTCTCTCGCGTTCTGTGGCTATCGGGGGTCTCATCACCCAGCCATCTATCTTCTTCCCGTCGCTGGCCTCGTATTCGAAGTGCTCAGCAGTGGTGAGCTTCAGCTCTGAGAGAAGCGCGTCGTTCAGATTCGTAACCTTCTGATCTCCACGCCCATCCTTAACCCATACCTCCGCCGGAGCGGTCTCCGTCACCTTGAGATACGCAACGACATCTTTTCTTACGGAAAAGTCGTCGATAAGGAAGTCACCTGCAACCACAGCCTCTATCCTGCCGCTCTTCGGATTGACCGTGTGAAGGTTGTAACGACCACTGTCCGAGACAGTGAAGTATATGTGATCAAGGCTCCATGTCGGCGCCGGAGCTAGGAGGTAGGTGTATGGACCTCTCATATCGTAGTAGACAGTTCGAGCGGTACCCCTGTCCAGTTTCCCGGTCAGATCTGTAGGTTTTCCGCCTTCAACGGGCATGAGCCAGACGGTTGCATGGGTAGCATATCCTCTTCGGAGGTTATGCGCTCTGAATGCAAGATGCTTGTCGTCTGGGCTCCAGCAGACGGGCCCGATGGCCATATTACTGTCCGTGAGCTTCTTGGACTCGCCGGTTTCGATGTCTATCACGAACAGATCTGTTATCATCGGGTTCAGGTCGTTGATGGCTGCGACGTAAGCGACTAGGTTCCCTGCGTTCGATGACGAAGCGTACACGACATTCAGCTGTCCCTCGGTCAGCTGTCTAACGCTTCCAGAATTCACATTTGCGACGTGCAGGTGTTTGCGGGCGTGATACGTGAATCCTGCTCCGTTTGACCATAGCGGTATCCTTCTGACAACCCTGACACCCACATCTTCTTCTCCGACCGCTGAAAGGAAGACGATTCGGTTACCGTCAGGCATCCAACAAGGCGCCTCTATGCCTCCCGCCAGTCTCGAGACTCGTCTCGGCTCGCCGCCACTGGTTGACGCCAACCACAGCTCGTTTCCTTTTTCGCCCTCCTTCAATGTCCGCTTGGACAGGAAGAGGAGATGCTTTCCGTCAGGCGACCATCTGGGCCAGAGGTCGCTTCCTCCGCCGAAATACATCTGAGGTTCTCCTGAAATCCTGTCAACAACCCATATCGTTGAGTCATAGTTGTCTCGCCCCTCATCTGGCCTTATGACGACGAACGCAATTCTAGCTGCGTCTGGTGACAGCTGGGGATCAATAACTGAAACGAACCGTGTCAGATCTTTCAATTCAACAGGTCTGGACAATTCGATCAACCGATCAGTTGGGCCAGCCTCCAAAGTATATAAATAAGATATGGAAGACGCTACTGGTTCGCGCCGACATCATCCCAAGAAAGAAAGGTAGCTACACGGGGGTTCGCTACTGCTATAACGCGCATGAGATGAGGGACCTAGCGAAATCCTTACTGCATACAAGAGCGAAAGACGACGGTTTTGACATGGATTGCGCTGAGTTCTGGCTCGGCCACACGGTTGATTCTATAACGACCAACAATATGTGCGCAAGCAATACCTCATCGCAGAAAAATACCTAAACATGATCTCACCCCCGCGCCACTGAGGAAGTGAAACGCCAAGGGGAAGAAATCAAGAAAATGCAGGAACGCCTCGCCAAACTGGAAGCAATCTACAGCGAGAAACTCAAGATCAAAGAAGGCTAAGGTCTAGAAGATGGCAATTCTCGACTCACACCGGAACCTCAAGAATTAGTCTCTTTCGAAGCCTGTGGGTTTTCATGAAGATCGAGGAACTGCGACCGAAGAATCTGCTATTCGGAGTTGAACAGGGGGAAGAGGTTTTACAGTATTCGCTTCCTGTGTCTAAAGAATAGAGCTATCGCAACAGCGATCAAGCCGACTGCTCCTATTACGAATATCTTCTTCATCACGATTCACCTCTCCACCGCCCGTCAAATATCGTAGGACATAAAAGCCATTGCTCAAGTTCTCGATGTATCGAGCTTCGAGAGCTTCTGCAATTGTGCTTGCGTCCGCTTTGGCTACCAGCCGATGCTGGAACAAAGGCAATCTCCACCGACTACGGACCACCATCTCTGAAAGACTTCAAGAACACAAAATGCACCATCCCAAGTGACGAACATGGAATGGTCCATTTCAGCCAGTCAGAGAACCATTTCAATATCGGCGAGAAAATCGAGATCTACCCGAGCCATCTCGATACAACCATTAACCTACATGACAAGTTCTACGCCATCCGAGACAACGAAGTGGAGGCCATATGGCCAATTCTCGCCCGAGGGAAGTTCGTGTAGACACTTCGAAATCGCGTGAGCATTGCTACTCTACTTCTGCTCTCCCAGAGCCAGTTCTATTCGAGTCATCTCTTTCGCAAATCGCTCAATACTTTCTCGATCCTTCTCAGGGCTTCGCTAAGATTCTCTATTGAATTCGCACAGGACAGCCGGAGATGCCCCTCTCCACCTTGCCCAAAAGCTATACCCGGTGCTGTGGACACATGTGCCTTCTCCAAGAGCAGCGTTCCCATCTCGTGCGATGAGTGACTGAACTCTGAGAAATCTGGAAAGAGGTAGAACGCACCTTTCGGTTTGACACATGGAACCCTCATGCTCTCAAGTCCACGAAACATCAAGTCGACCCGTTTCCTGTATTGATCGCCCATGGCTTTGACGCAGTCTTGTGGACCTCTCAACGCCTCAAGAGCAGCCGCTTGGGCAAATGAGGTGGAGCAGGTGTTCAGATATAGATTCAGTTTGGCCAACTCTTTGGCGATGTCTTCATTTGCGATGGCATAGCCGACACGCCAACCTGTCATGGCGTAGGTCTTTGAGAACGAATTCACTAGGATCGTTCTATCCTTCATCTCAGGCATAGACAATGTCGATATGTGCTGAGCATCGTAGATCAGCTTCTCGTACACCTCGTCGGATAGCATAAGCAGGTCCTTCTTTATGGCGATCTCGGCAAGAGTGTCAAGCTCGCGACGATGGAGAACAGATCCTGTTGGATTGTTAGGGGAATTGATCACTATCATCTTCGACTTGCTGGAGATCTTGGACCTCAGATCATCGAAATCGATCCTGAAGTCTTCCTCTTCCAAGAGTCCGTACCGAACAGGGATTCCTTCAGCCATCTTTATGCTCGGGCCATAGGGCCAAGACGGATCGGAGATCAGGACTTCGTCTCCCGGGTCTAAGACTGCCATCATGGCGAGCGTGATTGCACAACTGCCCCCATCGGTGACCACAACTTCTTTTCTAGGATCCACGTCGACTCCAGTTTCCTTCTTGGTTTTCTCCGCGATGGCTTCGCGAAGCGGAAGAATCCCAGCGCTTGAGGTATAGTGGGTGAACCCCTTTTCCAAAGCTTTCTTCGCAGCATCCTTGATATGTTCCGGCGTGTCGAAGTCTGGCTCTCCAACCTCCAGTCTGATGATATCCTTCATCCCGTGAGCCTTTTCAAAGACAGCCATGATACTGGATGGCTCCAATGACTTGGTCCTAGCCGACAACCAGTCCCTTGACGAATTGCTCACATTGATGACCTCCAACCTGTCAAGCTGGTTGCGCCAAGATTACGCACTAGGGATATTAGAGTATGCTCAATAGTCAACCTAGGCAAGTGTGTCGGATATGGCGGAACTGACAGAATTGGTCAAAGAACGAGATGTCCTGAGACCATTCGGCGAGCTGGATGTTCTCCCACTATATGCAATAGCTTCATCAGAGCTTGGAGCTTTTCTTGAAGACAGAGAGATCGCCTCAAGAGTCTGGCTGAAGCAGCGAACGCTACTGAACCGAGGTTCACAGCTACTACCGCTCCACGTAGACGAAATCGCCAAGAAAGTCACTCCCGACCTGCTGCAGCTCAGAGCCAAGACGGGCTTGGCGGAGGCCAGAGGAAGCCTAGGCTCCGTGGAAGAGAAAATCTGGAGATATTTTCCACCAAGGAAACTCTGTGACTATTTCTACGCAGCCAACCACGAAGGTCAAGGCCGAGAGATCGACAGGATATTCTACGACATTGATCGGCCGAAAGACATGCCTCACGAAAAAGCAAGGGAGGTCACTCAGCTATTTCTGGAAGCCATTTCGAACGACGATCAGATTCATCGATTTGTTCGTGATACGATCCTCATAGCATGGACCGGGTCATCCTTTCACATCTACCTCTTCCTAAAGCAAAAGCAGAAGCACAGCTTCTACACAGAGGAAATCCAGTATACTGAGAAAACTCCGGAGAAAGGTTTCACTGCGAAATGGCTTCGATATGTAAGAGGGAAGACACAGGTCAATCTGATTGCAGGCCACGAGAAGAAGCCCGGAGTCATTACCATTGATCCTTCGCAGACCCCTTCAGGAAAGCTCGCCCGATCCCCACTTGGATCTCTTCACATATCTAGCTATGAAACGGTGGACGGCGTATCGATCCCGGTCGAGGTTCATAGATTGA
>CAYQCQ010000048.1:0-8303 GCA_964416035.1 uncultured Candidatus Bathyarchaeia archaeon | reverse complement strand
GCTCCAGCCCCTTCATTGTGAAGACGTTTCCTATGGTGGCCCACCAAACGTAGAAGTAGGGATTGACTGAGCTAGCCACAAGGCCAGCCAACACTGGACCTGAAGAGACTAATGGAGGCTCTTGCCCTCCTGACCTGGTTAGGATCTCAGCATGTCTACTCGTCTTGAGTAGACTGAAACCCATCCATAGAAGGAAGATCCCCCCAACAAGCCCAATCGTTGTCCGCACAATCTGAACCCCCATGATTGCGCTCAGTCCAAGAACGAGCGCGATCCCAAAACCGGTCTCAAGTAAGGCATGCCCTAAGACTATCAACGGCCCCACTTTCCACCCCTTTCTTGCGGCCTGTAGAACCACGGCGACGAACACTGTCCCAGGCATGAGAGCACCTGAGAGCCCTACAATGAAAGCTGTAACGGATAGCAGAGCAAGCTCCTCAAAGCCCACACAAAGTGTCTCCGTAAACCTATCATTGCAGTGATTCCTTTCTCATAAACTGTAGTAGACATGCGTCTTTGCAGATCTCCTTGGCACCGCTAATTCAAGAAAAGGTTATGTCAATCAGTCTTTAACTGATTCTGAAGAAGTCTTGTCTGCGTTTGAGGAAACAGGCCTGTCGTCCGAACTTGAGGAGCAGGTTGTTCATCTGCCTAGGACCCGACCCCTTTACTACGAGGACTCCTATTTGCGAAAGTTTGAGGCTAAGATTCTGAAGTCCATCGAAGTCGGGCAGCATTCATTCGCCGTTCTCGACAGAACAGCGTTCTTCCCTGAAGGAGGAGGACAGCCTGGAGATAGAGGAGTAATTGAGGTGGGAGGAACAGGCTTCGAAGTCTTGGATACAAAACCAGTCGGTGAGGTAGTCCTGCACGTCCTGAACCGACCCCTCAGGAGTGAAGAACTTCCAGCCAAAGGCGCGATTGACTGGCCAGGTAGATATAGCAATATGAAACACCATACGGCGGCGCACATTGTCTTCTCGGCTGCAAGATCCGTTCTCAAGGCGCAAGATCTCCGGTACATGGGATTCCAGATAAGCAAGGATCGAGTTCGTATTGACCTCAACCGCGAGGAATCAATGACACGAGACCAGATCCGCGAAATCGAAAAAGCCGCAAACCTGATTGCTCTCAGACAGCTCTCTGTTAGGACGAGCTTCACAACGAGAGACGAGGCGGTGAAACGCTTCGGAAGCAATCTTGGGCTAACGGAGGTTACACCGGCCGGCGAGGTTCGCCTTGTTGAGGTAGGAGATCAGGACGTCAGCCTATGCTGCGGCACACATGTGAAATCTACGATCGAAGTCGTCCCCATCAAGATCTTGGGAAGACTCAGACTTCAGAAGGGAATTGAGCGAATAGAAGTGGCTGCATCGGAACATGCCTACTTAGGATTCTCAGGAGCCTCTGAAGCTCTTTCCACGCTCACTGATTTGCTCGACACCGAAGATAGAAACGTCGTTCCCCGAGTCCAGCAACTCCTCCAAGAAAGTGAGAGGATGAAGGATGAACTACGCGACTTGAGAATGTCGATCGCTGAATCTGAAGCGCTGCAATACTTGTCACATGCGGAACAGATGGGAAAGTTCAAAGTTGTTGCGAGAACTATAGAAGGTGTGGATTCGAACGTCCTAAAGAGAATGGCTCTCAAGATCACGTCTAGCGACCAAAATGCAGTCGCTATCCTCGGAAGTTCAGATACAGTAGGTCATGTCGTTGCAGCAGCTGGGGCAAACCTAGTGAAGGAAGGACTCAACCTTGATAGAATCGTCAAGAGTGTAGCAGCTGAAACGGGATGTAGAGGCGGTGGAACCAACAATATAGCACAGACAGGTGGATTCGCTTCGGGCAAACTTCACGAACTCGTTCAAAAGATTCGAGACGCTATTATGCGTGACGTCTCTGGAAAACTCTAACTCGCGGCGTCGCTACTATGCAACATACGTTAGACCGGAAGTGATTATTACCGCTGCATACAAGGAAACCTGAAACCTCTATTCATGGTAAGTGAGGAATCTTATTGAGTGAAGTAAGCTTCGACGACTTCAAGAAACTCGATATGCGAATAGGAACAGTTGTAGATGTTAGTAGAATCCCGAGAACCGAGAGACTATACAAGATCATCGTCGATCTTGGAGAATTAGGGAAAAGGCAGACCGTCTCAAGCCTAGTGGGATACTATGCCCCTGAGGAACTCTTGTCCAAGAGAATTGTGTTCTTGACGAACCTGAAAGCCACAAAGTTTGCAGGTGAACTTTCTGAAGGAATGCTCATGGCTGCAGAGAAAGGAGACAAACTAGCCCTTCTGACCACTGACATAGAAATCCAGAACGGGGCAAAGATAACTTGAACAATCCTTTATTTCACGTGCAACCATATATTGATTAGTGCACGTCTGGGTGTGACTGATGCCAAGAAAGGGATCAACCGAGCAGGATATGCTGCAAGTGGTAATGGGCGTTGGAGAGTTGGGGATACTTCAATCAGAGCTGTGGAAGAAGCTAAAGGCAGACAGCCGCGAAGGATCCAGGGCAATTCTTAGACTTGAGAGGAAAGGTCTGATAGAGAGAAAACGGGAACTGCATAGCGGCCGGTGGACCTTCAGAGTCTTCTCCAAACGAAAACTGTCTCGAATCGACAGCGTCCAAGATGTGCCATGCGCGTTCTGCGAGGATGAATCTAAATGCGGTCAGTCAGCTATTGTTACTCCTAGCAAATGCCTGAAACTCACGCGTTGGCTAGAAGGAGTTCCCGTGGCTCAGCCGATTGGAGTTTGACATTTGTCAGAACGCTGGAAGCAGGAAAGAAGGAAAGATCAGTTCTATAAGCTCGCCAAAGAGCGAGGATATAGAAGCAGGTCAGCTTTCAAGCTCCTCCAAGCAGTCAGGAAATATCGGTTCATGAAGCAGGGAGATAAGGTAGTTGACCTCGGAGCCGCTCCGGGAGGATGGCTTCAAGTCTCCAGACAGATCGTAGGAAAGGAAGGGTTCGTTCTAGGCATCGATACGGAGCGTATATCAGAGCTTCCTTGGACCAACGTTAAGGCATTGGTCGCAGACATAACAAACGATTCTCTCGATTCCGTCATCATCAACCTCATGGGTTCGAAAGTTGATGTGGTGATATCTGATGTCTCACCAAAAATAAGCGGGGCTTGGGATGTCGATCACGCTAGGCAGCTGTATCTCGCTGAACGATCTCTCGAAATCGCAAGGACGGTGCTCAAGAGGAATGGTAACTTCTTCGTCAAGGTCTTCCACGGGCCAGATCTGAAAGCTTACCAAGATCGTCTAAAGGAGCATTTCGAAGAGGTCAAGTTCGTGAAGCCTCCCGCAAGTAAGCAGAGAAGCTCTGAAATCTACGTGCTCGTGATGGGCTATAGAGGCTAGACCTTGAGCCACAAAATCTTCCTGACAGGCCCACCCGGAATTGGCAAGAGCACTGTCCTATGGAGGCTTGTTGAGGAATTGAAGCACCAAGGTTTCCAAGTCGGCGGAATGATCACCCAGGAGGCACGGGAATGCGGTGTGCGAATAGGATTCAAGATAACTGACATTCTGACTGGAAGAGAAGGCTGGTTAGCGACGGCGAAACAATCTGTCGGCCCCAAGTTCGGTAAGTACTGCATTGACCTCGAAGGGCTTGAAGGCATCGGCGTCCAAGCAATTACGAACGCCCTGCAGGACCCGCAGGTAGGAATAGTCGCCATAGATGAAATGGGGCCGATGGAGCTGTTCAGCGACAAGTTCAAGACAGCGATCAGGCAAGGCATCGCTGGCACGAAAACCATCATCGGCACGATTCACTACAAGGCAAATGATCCTCTACTCCGCGAGATCAGGAACGCACCTGATGTAAGGATCATCACCGTGACGAAAGAGAACAGATCAGTACTGCACCAACAACTAGCGGAAGTTATTGCGGGAAAGAGACTAATCTCTTGAGAACAAGATCTGTCAAAGGACGCTGAAAGTATGGAAGGTGTGGAGCCTGGAAGCAGTCTCTTCTAGAAGCCTAGTCTGCGGAGTGGACGATGCCGGGAGAGAGCAGAGTCAAGAACTAGCTCCCCGATGGGCCCCGTGATAGGTCCACTAGTCATTGCAGGCATTTCGATCGAGAAGGCAAGAATAAGTGAGCTTGTATCAATAGGAGTAAAAGACTCAAAGACTCTCACGCCTCTTCAAAGATCCAACCTAGCCGTAGAGGTCAGAAACATAATCCACGATGTTTCTGTCGTTGAGTTAGCTCCTAAGGAGATCGACGAGTTCGTACTCAAAGGAAGAAAGCTCAGAAAGTTGAACTATCTTGAAGCAACCGGTATGGCGAACGTCATCAAGAAACTGAATCCTGCAATTGCCTACGTTGACTCCTCGGATGTTCGAGCAGAAAGGTTCGGGAATGATATCTTGGAGCTCCTTCCAAGAAAGATCAGAATCGTTTCAGAGCATCACGCAGACGAGAACTATCCCGTCGTGAGCGCAGCCTCCATCATAGCCAAAGTGACGAGAGATGAAAGGATAGATGAGATAAGCAAGGTGCACGGAGAATTTGGAAGTGGCTATCCTTCCGACCCACGGACGATTGATTTTCTTAGGGAATGGTTCAGGAGGAATGGATCCTTCCCGGACTTCGTCAGAAGATCTTGGAAGACCGCTGCAATGATCGAGCAGGAGATCAGACAATCGAAGGTCTAGCGCCGCCCTCCTTTGTAGATCATGGAAACCATTGCGTGATCTTTGTCGAATGGTTCAAGCCTGAGCACAGATCTCACCTCAAAGCCTCGACTATTGAGCACCTGAATCTCCCTCTGGAATACGTCGGAGGGAGAGAGTGTTACGTCGACACTTCTGGACTTGATGGACAGCATAGAGCCTGAGCCACCCTTCAAGTATAGATCGGCATTGTCTGCAAGAACTCTTGCCTGCTCAGGTTGCGCTATGTCACAGTATATCGAATCCACAGCCCGGACAATAGGGCTGTAGCGCTCGGGAAATCTCGCATCTTCAAGGATCGGATAGACGTTTCGCCTATTGGCGCATAGATTGCTGATCAGTTCCCTCATAGCTCTGGATGCGAAATCAACGCAGTAGACCGCTCCATCTTCGGCGACTATGTCGCTTACGTGGGAAGCCGTTGTTCCTGATGCTGACCCGAGATAGAGAACCTTAGCTCCTGGATAGATGGGTACAAGCTTGATACCTTTGAGTATGGCCACGGCAAGCTTACTTCGATAGGCATCCCAGACTCTATACTCTTTCTTTTCTGCTCGAACCAACCTCTCCCCGTAAACGCTTCCGCCCGGATCTAGGTTCAAAGTCGCAAGACGTTTCGAACCGTCCTCTAGTCTTACCCAGTAGACACCTTTCAGTTCGGCGTGGGGCTCAACGTCCACGTTCCGCATGCCTTCCCCTCACAGGGGGAGCCTCATATCTCTCAAAGATCTCCTTGACCCTCTTCTCCACCTGTTGTCTTAGAGCATCGCCTTTGAACTCTCCACCGAAATAATCCAATCGGGCTGCGATCGCAAGCTTCCCCGAGAGGGCTCTGGCAATCTTTCCTCGCTGCCATCGCGGAGACTGATGAATCGCGCCATGTTGGAATATCACCCCATGCTTGGGAGGCCGAGCACCTGTTCTCAATGATCTGAAGAGGGCCTTCTCCGCTCCGAGAACTTGAACAGTGCTGGCGGGCATCTTCGCCAGATTCTCAAGTCCACCTGCGATCGATATCAATCTAGCAGAAAGTATTGGCCCCGCCAAACTGGTCATATTGGCGGCGACTTGTTTCATGATTTTCTCGACATAGCCTTCAGCCTTTCCCCTGAACTTCACCAATTCCAGCCAATCCTTGCAGAAGGATTTCAACCACTCTAGGTCTTCGTCTGCTATGTCCGCGCCCATAGAACGTTTGGCGGCTTCCTCGATTGTAGTGGCTCTGTCCTCTGGGACTCCCTCCTTGACCAATTGGCTCTTGGTGAAGTTTTCTCTATTGCCGAGATCTGTGACAAGTCTGACGTAGGTCTCATGCTTCTCCAAAAGCCTGTCTAGTTCAGGAAAATGTAGGCCGTACCATTCACGAATCCTGCCTGCGAAGAGGTTCAGCATCTTGTCCAGATCATCTATAGCCCTCACAGTTTGAACCGCATAGAGATCTCTTCTTCCGACAGCGACAGAGACGGCTACCTTGGCGAGTTGGACTGTGACCTCTCTGATGAAATTGTTGAAGTCCTCCTCGGTCTCGAATATGCGCAGATCAACTGCGATCGATGGCAGCTTGTTCCTGAACTTCTGAACAACTTTGGATCCTCTCTCAACCGTAACCTTCAGCGCCCCCCCCTCCTCGATCCTCCGGGCCAGCCCTTCATTCTCTATGACAAGCGTCTTGAACCGATCCTTGCGGAGCCTTTCCAAGATATCGGAAAGCTCTTCTATCGGCTCAGCAGATCGAAGCTTGTCAAGTTTGGCTGCAGCCTTCTCCTTGTCTTTTCCAAAGACCGCCTTACCGACTATCTTTCCTTTTGCATCAAGAGCGAAAATTCCGATCGGACTCTCGACTAGATACGCTTTCAGATCTGTTTCCTCCCTGCAAATCATCAGCCCCAGCTGAACCGAGGCTTCAAACGCCGTTAGCATTATTTGTCCTATGTGAATAAACATTTCCAAGGTCGTAGGATGAGATGGGCGCGAAAGTTGCGACTGAGATAGCAGGACTACAGCTTAGAAATCCCTTCATGTTGGCTGCTGGGATACTTGGAATCTCCGGGCACACGCTTCGAAGAGTGGCAGAAGCCGGCGCAGGGGCCGTAGTCACAAAATCTCTTGGATTAGAGCCGCGAACAGGCTTTCCGAACCCAACCATCGTGGAGACTCCTTGCGGACTTTTGAACGCAATGGGCCTCCCGAATCCCGGAATAGGCTCGCTCAAGGAGGAATTGGAAGAAGTGAGGAAGGCGAATGTTCCAGTGATAGCGAGCGTCTTCGGGTGCAGTGGAGGCGACTACGCGGAGGCGGCGAGCCAAGCCGAGGAAGCAGGCGCCGATGCCGTGGAACTGAATGTGTCCTGCCCTCACGTCAAGGAGGTCGGTAGGCAGATAGGTCAGGACCCCGAGGCGGTGGCGTCTGTAATTGCTTCAGTAAAGAGCCGAGTCAAGTTCCCAATAATAGTCAAATTGACTCCGAACGTCACGGATATCGTGAAGATTGCCAAGCGGGCTGTTGAAGCAGGAGCCGACGCCATCACCGCCATAAACACTTTGAGCGCCATCTCCATCGACATCAACGTCCGGAAGCCTGTTCTGGCAGCGGGAACTGGCGGACTGTCCGGGCCGGCAATCAAGCCAATAGCATTGAGATGCGTTTACGAGATCCGCAAAGAAGTAGACATTCCAATTATCGGTTGCGGGGGGGTCACAACTTGGAGTGACGCCGTAGAGTTCTTCCTAGCTGGCGCCAGCGCCGTCCAGGTTGGGACTGCAATCATGTACAGGGATTTGGAGGTGTTCTCCGAACTGGAGAGGGGAGTCAGGGAATACCTTGAAGCCAATCAGTTTGAAAGCGTTGGACAGCTGGTTGGCTTGGCGTGCAGAGGCCGAAACTAGGAATGTCGAAACTGGTATTCATTCACGGTGCCGGAGAAAGCCACAAGGTCTGGACCTATCAGACGAAACGGTTCCCAGACTCTCTGACCATCGATCTACCCGGACATCCTGACGGGGAAGGAGAGAACACAATTGAAGGCTATGTAGCCTTCGTAGACGACTTCGTTACCCAAAGAAAACTGTCAAGCGTTGTCTTGGCTGGTCACTCAATGGGAGGAGCGATCGTGCTCAAGCTGGCTATGAAAGAGCCAAGCTATCTCAGAGGCATTGTCCTAGTTGCCACAGGAGCGAGGCTAAAAGTGACCCCCCTCATTCTTGAAGGGATAAAGACAGACTATGCGAATGTAACGAAGCTCATCATGGACTATGCATTTTCACCAGAGACACCGGATTGGCTTAAGGAAAGGTCTCTGACGGAGATGCAACAGATCCGTCCTGAGGTCGTCCTCGGTGACTTTGAAGCGTGCGACAAGTTCGATTCCATAAAAGATATTCACCGAATAGGGATGCCATGCTTGATTATCTGCGGGTCTGAGGACAGACTGACTCCTGTCAAGTATTCAGAATATCTCAACAGAAACGTTTCAGGGTCGAGGCTTGCAGTGATTCAGGGAGCAGGTCACATGGTAATGATGGAGAAACCCAACGACGTGAACGAGGCGATCGAGACGTTCCTCAACGAAGCGGCTCGTTCGAACAAAGCAGA
>CAYQCQ010000047.1:4190-8570 GCA_964416035.1 uncultured Candidatus Bathyarchaeia archaeon | reverse complement strand
TGTTCTGGGTCAGTAATCCAGCAGGTACAATACAGATGGCCGCCTGGGCAGCGCTTAGCGAGGCGTTAGGAAAGCGAGACTCGATGCTGATTGTAAAGGGTGAGGAAGATCTGCTGACTCTAGCGGCGATAGCCTTAGCTCCTCGAGATGCGTTGGTCCTATACGGTCAACCATGTGAAGGAATGGTAGCCGTTAGGGTTGACACGGCGAAGAAATCAGAGGCAGCATTCTTTGTTTCTCAGATGACAAGAGAATAGGCCTAGGCGTCGTCCTCACGCCAATTTCTACTGTTTCACAAAATCTGTGTAGCTGCATGAGCCGCAGGTGTACCGTCTGACGGGAGCCTTGTGATGCGCCATTATGTTGCCGCATCTCGGGCATTTTCGATTGCGAAGCTTGATTGTACCTTTTTCGGAATCGTATTCGTAAGCCTTGCTGAGTCTAGCTACCGGAGTCTTCTTTTCAGCCTTTGGCTCACTCATTTATCATTTGCCCTTCTTCGCTTCTTTTTCAGGCTTTTCTGACGACGGCTTCTCTTTCTTCTCTTCAGCCTTTTTCTCTTCTGGCTTCTTTCCCTTCTCCGCCTGCTTGATTTTCTCCCTTTCCTCGGGAGACATATTGCGAGTCAACAGATGCTTTGGCAGTACTTCTTGGGCGATTTGAGGATTCTCGTACACCTCGGCCTGCCCCACACTTCTGTTCGTTCCTGTAGCGCTCAACACTTTTAATACGTATACATTTTCGAGTTTGCTGCTTACCTTCGAAGCCAAAGCCTTTCTTATCGAAAACCTATCAGGAGTGCCAGAGTTCGAATGTGTCACTTCAAACTCTATCTCTCTTCTATTAAAGAGCTGGTTGCGTCTGTCCTTGATGATCTTTGCATCCAATTGTGTTACGCTCCTGTCTTCTTTCTTGAAGCCGGCTTAGGTTGCTCTTCCTTGATCACGCGAATATTGATTTGGTAGGTCTGGTCGGTAATCATTCCGCCCCTGACGAGCTTCCTCTGCCTATCTCCGGAACTTCTTGGCCGGAAACCTACCCCTCCAGAAAGAACTATGTACTTCTTTCCTCCTCCATGAACGTCAGGCCGCATCGGGATTCCGTCTTTGTCGCTGCCTCCAGTTATTTTCAGTTTAACCTTGTCCATTCCTACTATGGATCCGTCTGTGACTTCCCCTATCTCTCTTCCTATCAAAGGTTGCGCCCTAGATCCTTCAAGCTCGTGAACGTAGGCTTTTCCTGTTTCCGGGTTCGAGACTATTAGCTTGAACTTTGCCATGATTTCTGCCTCGTTCTCAAACTGGAGGTCGTAAATAGGCTTCCCAAGAAACTTATTAATGTTGCCAAGATCGGTTCTGTTAACTTGACGGCGCATCCAGTTGGCTGTTAACTGGCGGCGCATGAATGTAGAACAAATGCTCTCTTACCTACTTGTAGTGTGCAGTCGGCCTGTTACGTCCATTCCATGATATGGTACACACACTATGCTGGTACTGCATTGATGTCTCCTACCACAGCGGCCACTAACACAGGGTACAGTACTACAGCATACAACATGGCATGGCATCTTGGTCTGCTATCACAGCATACATTACATACATTACATACATACGTAGACTACATACATACATTACAGTTTACAGTACCCTCACTACCGTACAGTAGGGTACACCACGGTACATATGTACATTAACAAGCAGCCATATGCATGACATGTTATAACGGATTATAACACGCACAGCGGGCAGCAGCGGCGAATGCTCACGTCGACTCACAGATGAGTGCGACCGTAGATTTAAATATGGCCACACGGGGCCTATTGTTGGTTGAAGATGCATGGTTAGACGCCCCAAACTCGACTTGAACAATCTGTCGTTCGTACCGGCGAATAAGGTTCCGGAGAGAGTGGTGTATACACCGTGGCCTGAACTGTTCTCCAAGATACCCGCGGGTCAGGCATTGGTCTTGAGTGAAAGCAAAGTTAATCCTGACTCCGTTCGCGCGGGATTGGCACGACTTCACGAGAAGAAACAATTCGTGAACCTAGAGGTACGAGTGCGTGGACAGAGAGGAAAACGCACGACATACGTTGTGAATACGGCAAAGATAGAGCGAACCCAAACCTAACTCAAAAGTGATGGAGCGAAGCCGCCGTTCGGGAG
The DNA here is from genome assembly GCA_964416035.1 of uncultured Candidatus Bathyarchaeia archaeon. Classification (GTDB taxonomy): domain Archaea; phylum Thermoproteota; class Bathyarchaeia; order 40CM-2-53-6; family JALHTG01; genus JALHTG01. The sequence continues at coordinate 6,408 of CAYQCQ010000047.1, read as the reverse complement.
CCTGGTACCCGATCCGCCTTTAGAGCGGACACCGTTGTGCAAGCAACGGTTCGAGGGTTCAAATCCCTTCGGCGGCGCTATCCAATGCCCCCGTAGCTCAGCAAGGACGGCTCACACGGCCAGAGAGCGGGACCCTGCTGAGGTCTTGGTCGTGGGTTCAAATCCCGCCGGGGGCTTCCGACTTATTGTATGTAGTAACTCATACTTAAAGTTGGTCCATACTTATGTCTATACGCTTGTATACACCTTACCTCTTTGCCTTCTCAATGACCAGTCTATCGCCCTCTACCTTGACAATGAGCGCTTGCCCTACTTTGAATGGAAAGGCGCTGTCCTCCACCAAGCCCTTCTTCAAGTAGACCGTGTGATGATGACCTACTCTGTAGATCTTGGTTTCAGCCTCACGTACCAATCATGCGCACCGACGAGTGCCATATTGATGAACGTGGTATATTTAAGAGTTTACACAACCGTATATACCAAAGTATACAAAGATTTATCTACCGGTGTGTACAGTCGTATATGCGAAGGTGTATACCGATGAACCTGAATCCGCGTGAGTTGAAGGGACGCGTCATAGCGGCCCTAGGTAATCAGATCAAGCGCATCAATGCTTGCATGTATCGCGTCAACTCGCAAAATGGAAACGGAACCTACCTAGTCGTTCAAGATGGCGAGAGATGGATATGCAAATGCCCCGATCACCAATATCGTGGTGTGAAATGCAAACATCTGTGGGCCGTCGAACTCAGTCTCGGATTAAGGGAACGAGTAGCAAGAGAAACAGTCATACGGCCAATCAATACCGAGTCTTGTCCGAGATGCCACTCAAATCAAATCGTGAAACACGGATTGAGGCATAACGGACATGGAGACATTCAACGACTCAAATGCAAGGCGTGTGGTAGATGGTTTGTTGTGAATCTAGGTTTCGAGCGAATGAAGGCCAGCCCGCAAGCGATCACTAGTGCCATGCAACTCTATTTCACAGGCGAATCGCTTAGAAACGTTCAAAGATTCCTCAAATTGCAAGGTGTGAAGGTTAGTCATGTAGCGGTTTACAAGTGGATCAACAAGTACGTGGCGTTGATGCAGAAGTATCTCGATCAAATCACGCCTCAAGTTTCAGATGTGTGGAGAGCGGATGAACTCTACGTGAGGATCAGAGGAGACATGAAATATGTATTCGCGTTGATGGACGACGAAACCCGATTCTGGATTGCTCAAGAGGTCGCTGACACAAAATTCACCTATGATGCCGGAAAACTTCTCCATGTCGGGAAGGAGGTTGCAGGCAAGAGACCGATGACTCTAATCACAGATGGCTTACCGGCCTACCATGAAGCCTATCTGAAAGAATATTGGACATTGAAAGGGCCAAGAACGAAGCACATCAGCCACATCACCCTCAAACGAAATAGAAACAACAACAAAATGGAACGACTCAACGGCGAAATCCGAGACCGCGAAAAGGTCATACGAGGCATAAAGAAGCCCGACACGCCAATCCTTTCGGGCTACCAGATCTACCACAACTACGTAAGACCACACGAAGCCCTAGAAGGCAAGACGCCAGCAGAGGCATGTGGAATACAGGTCAAAGGAGAGAACAAGTGGATAACGCTGATACAAAACGCTGCGAGTAATGGCTAGTAGATTATTCTTGAAAGCCTTCTTCCTTAAGGATCTTGTATAGCGTCTTCCAATCTGTAGGAGCAACAGTCCTCTTGTTTCTTGAGGGATTGTTCACCGTCTTTGATTCAACGTATCCTCGTTCTCGCAATCTCTCAATGGCCTTCTGAACTTTGCCAATAGACCAACCAAGTTGCTTATGTAGTTCGTATATGCTTAGATTCGGATGCTCGCAGATGAAGTCGTATAGAGTCCAATCTGTCCCAACCCCGCGCTCGATGTTTCTTGTGGTGGCTGCCAATGTACTCATCATTCGTCACCCTATGGATCGACAAATTCATGTACAAATTATGCATAATTTATACATGAATTGTCCAATTACATAATTATCTAATTATATAAACCTTCTCCAACGTGAGATAATATCAATCATCTGAACGAGGTACCCTCTACGCATGAAAATCTTTTATCCTACGGCAGATAACGTTATCGCACGATCGCCTTGGTTCTGAAAGAGCTAAATCAAGCCGAAATTGCGTGGCTATTGCGCTTCCACGATATTTTCGATAGAAAGCTAACACTGAAT
>CAYQCQ010000047.1:0-4180 GCA_964416035.1 uncultured Candidatus Bathyarchaeia archaeon | reverse complement strand
TGCCAAGGAGATGTTGGACAGACTTCGTCGCAAGGGATACTTCTATCCTCACGGTGGAAGAAACACATTTATGATTAGCAGGGAAGGCGCCGATAAGGCCGAAGAATACAAGAAACAATCATCAACCACATAATCATGCGCCGACAGTTAACAACCGTCCCAATGAGCCGTCAAGTTAACAGAACCCCAAGATCCTGAGTACCTGTGTAGAGCTAGAATGCCCATAGTGGATTGAGTTTCCTCATAATCTCAATAAGCTTGTTCAACAATTCAATTTCGTCGGGGCTAAGAAGTTCCTTAAATTTTGTGAGGAGCAGCTTCACATGCTGTTCTGGCACGGCTACGTATAGTGTGTCCCCCTCGTGGATATGTCTCCCCACTGTCGGCTCGTCTATTGATATGGCAACTTGCACTCCGAACGAGGCCTCGTGTATGTCTTTTCCCTTGTCTTGGATGCGCTGGATCTCTCCTATGGCTCTGCCATCTTCAAGCACTAAACGGTACCCGGGCCGTATTCTTCCAGTCTGGACTTCAACTCCTACTATGGCTGGCTTACTACGCCTAAAGACACAGCCAGGTAGAATCTGTATTTTCGCGGGTAGCATCAGTCGATCGAGTTCACCTTTCAGACCGGCTGCCTTCTGCTGATCCCGCCATTTCACGTAGTCCTCAATCAACCGGTAGATGATATCACTCTGAAACACTGTGATTCCTTTATTCTTGATCTCTTCTTCAGCATCGGGCAGAAGCTTGACATTGAATCCAAGGATGACTCCGAGGATAGGGTCGTGAAGTCCAACTGCTTCGGCCTCGACCACTTCGCGTCGCGATATGTCGCCGACATCTGCAAGGCGTATTGCAACATTGGAACTTGCAAGGAGAGCTGTGAGCGCCTCTAACGACCCCAATGTATCAGTCTTCAGGACGACTCCGTCGATATCTGTCTTGATCTTGAGTGTCTCAACCTCGTCTCTCACCATCTCGACGAGGGGCCCCGGATCTGCATCTTTCGGGACGACAAACAGGGACGAACCTGCAAGCGCATTTTCGAGATTTGGTGCAACGATCTTTATTCCCGCGGCTGCTCCGACCGATTGCATGCTAGAGAATCTGTTACGAGGGTCTCGTATCTCATCTAATGGTTTGGGGAGTAGGAGGGCTCGTATATTTGTGGAGATGGGTGCCTCTTTTCCGCCTATGACGATCGTGTCTGAAATTCGAATAGTTCCATCATAAAGGATGACATTTGCAGTTAGGCCAAGGCCTGGTTCTTCCTTAATTTCAAGGACAACCCCTTTTCCTGGTCCTGAAGTGACCCCTAGTTCGTCTTTCATAAACGTCTGAGTTAGCCCAACAAGCAACGCCATCAGCTCAGGTATGCCTTCTCCTGTCTTCCCGCTGGTGGGGACCATTGCGACTGTATCCCTGAAGTCTCTGAGTCGGTCATATCTTTCAGATCTGAAGCCGAGCCTTGAGAGAGTCCCCATGATTCCATAAAGCCGATTGTCCAGATCCTGCTGGACTTCTGGAGCCTGTCTCGAAAACGAATCGCCAAAGGCCATTCCCGGATTGGGCCTCCATCCGGCTATGCTGTCTATCTTACTGATAGCAACAAGGAAAGGCGTCTTCCTCGCCTTCAAGATGTTCAGCGACTCATGAGTTTGGACTTCGAACCCCCGAATGACGTCCACGATCAAGATCGCTATGTCTGCAGCCGAGCCTCCTCTCCTTCTGAGATTCGCAAAGGCTTCGTGGCCGGGAGTATCTATAACCAAGAGTCCTGGAATTCTGACCTCGAAGTGGAATTTCTCTAGAAGTGGTCCGCAGAATTTCTTGATAGTATCAGCTGGAAAGTAGCTCGCTCCGATATGCTGGGTCTGTGATCCCTTGAGGGAATATCCCCCCAACCTCTCGAAGCTGAACCGCGGTTCCTCTTATCTTGTCGAGCAGGGTAGTCTTGCCTGAATCGACATGTCCTAACACAACAACTATGGGCTGCCGGAGAGGCATGGAATCTCCTCCATTGTTGCTTTCTATCCCATTCGGGCAGGTATTCATTTGAGATGATTCTTAAGAACTTAGTTGCTGTCGTAATCGGTTCGCGACAATCGTGGCTCAAGACCTACCTCTTCCTCACATTTGACACCGTCACTCCGCGAACTACTGTGCACCCCATGTGTAAACAGTATCAATTTCCAAGGCCCCGAGACAACCAACGAAAAATGTTCAATTCGTCGGGTCTAGTTGGGGAAAGCCCGACGCACGCGCGGGAGTCACCTGGGTCATAGTCTCATGGCTCAAAGCCTTAGCCCACAGGTTGAAGCCGGTTCGTTCGACCCAAACCGCAACCAAGATCAGAAAGACTCATTCGAACGTCAGTCTAGTACTTCGGTGACCATTCGAAAAGAAGACTAGTGTCTCTTCCCATGCGAAAGATGCATATCAGTCATCGTCCTCTCTCCTTCTTTCCGTGATAGATAGTCCACTTCAACTTCCTTGGATCGCGTCCGAGCTTTAGCTCGCTTTTTTTGCACTTGCTGGAACAGAAATATAGAATCGTTCCGTCATTTCTTACGTACATCGACCCGGTTGCTGGAGGGAACTCTTTTCCGCAGAAGGAGCACCGAAATATTCGGGGCATTGAGCTTCATCTCTTGATCTTCTTTGCTTCTCTTTCCGTTTCTCTAAGCATCAGAACGTCTTCCAGCCGGACAGGGCCCTTCACGTTTCTGGTTATTATTCTTCCTTTGTCTCGTCCCTCTAAAACCCTGACTCTGACTTGGATCACTTCGCCTGTTACTCCAGTTCTAGCGATGATCTGTGTAACTTCCGCAGGAATCAGTTGCTCCTCAATCTTGTGTTTGATGCTCATTTCTTGCCTTCACCGGATTTCCTCAGATGGTCGGCCGCTTTCACGAGCTCGGCGAGAGTGGCGGCGGCGTCGCCTGGCTCGATGATGCTTATTGCAGCGGACCCAACGTCAATGCCTGAGGACTTTCCGAGATCAAGCTTACTCGGAACGAACAGGTATGGTATCTTCCTCTCGTCGCATAGTATTGGAAGGTGGGCAACGATTTGAGGAGGGTCAACGTCTTCGGCTATCAAAACTAGCTTCGCTACTCCTCTTTCCACAGCCTTCGTCGTCTCGTTGGTTCCCTTCCTTAGCTTGCCCGAATCTCTCGCAACTTGTACCAGTTGGTAAGCTTTCTCAGTGATTTCCTTAGGAACCTCAAACTTCATATACAGAGCCTTGGGCATTTTTTCACCCGCATACGCTTCAAGCTTACCTTATGCGAAAAGCCCCTTTTTAATGAATGTTTCGATGACAAGATTTGGCCCTGCTCTGGTGACAAGGATTCTCAGCTGTGTGCAAAGAAGATCTCTACTCCATCAGAAGACTTGCTATCGATCCTTCCAAATCCTACCCTAACAAGCTGGACAACTTCACCCACATCAACATGAAGGAGCACGTTCTCTCCCAGCCCTCGCATCACTTCTCCATCCGTCATGGCCAAGCTGACGTTAATGTTGCCTTCCGAAGGCAGCCACTGGAATAGTGGGACCCCAGCCTTCCGCGCATCTTCGTATGAATCGCTTCTAAACTTGGCCTCAACTAGGTCCCTTTTCACTGATACAATGTCGACATTGAACAACTCCATTAGCCGAATGAATTTTTCTTCGCCAAGCTTCTGGATGTCGCTAGAAGAGATCAAGATGTTTACCTTTCCACCTGAAGGCTCAACTTCCAAGCGACGCTTTCCCCTTTCCGGGTGGTCAGGGTGAACGGCTGGGGTTGAGACGTACGTCCTGGTGACCCCCTCGACAATCATCCGGACGGGATCTCTCAGGAAGAAGAACCGATTTGCCTTGTCGTCAATTATCTTTCTGTTGATCGCATAGATGTTCTCCCAACTCAGAGTCGCATCGACCGGCCTCGGCCCAATCTCCATGATCAGAACTCTTAAGGTCTCAGGGTTGATGCCTCTTCTTCTAAGCGCAGACAGTGTCGCGAGTCTAGGATCGCTAAACCCTGAGACTACTTTATCTTCAACAAGTCTTACAATCTTTGACTTGCTGAGCTCCGCTCCTATGACCTTCAATCTCCCATAATGCAGAGTTTCCGGATACATCCATCCCAGTTTCTTGTACATGAATCTTTGACGGACCTCGTTCGTCAGGT
>CAYQCQ010000046.1:0-8996 GCA_964416035.1 uncultured Candidatus Bathyarchaeia archaeon | reverse complement strand
ATGTTTGTCGGCGAAGGGCCCGGGGAGATGGAGGATGTTGAAGGACGACCGTTCGTAGGAAGAGCGGGGAAACTTCTCAGCGAACTCCTAGCCTCGATTAAGCTGGATAGGGGATCCGTGTACATAACGAATGTTGTGAAATGTCGTCCTACAACGAGAAGTCTGACTGAGGCGGAAGCCGTTGAAGGGATAAGAGATCGAAAGCCAACCAATGAAGAGATCGCTGGGTGCACCCCTTACTTAGAGGCGCAGATCAGGATAATCCAGCCGAAGATCATCTGCCCGCTAGGCGACACAGCCAGCCAATTCATCCTAGGTAAGTATGGGCTCAGACCAAGAAACATATCACAGGTACATGGAAGGATCTATTCAGCTGACGGTGTGAAGATCATTCCCATGTATCATCCGGCGGCGGCGCTCTACACAGCTAAGTTGAAGGCCGTTTTGGAGAAGGACTTCAGGAAGCTTGCAGGATTGCTTGAGCAGACGACGCTTGTCTAGACAGCAGACGGTTAGTTGCATTGCTGCAGCTCCATTCTTCAGTGGCTTTGCGTGAGATCCTCTAGTTTCTGCCGAAAGACCTCGAAGGTGGCAGAGTCGTAGAGGCAGAGGATAACTCTCTCAATTCCGGTTTTTCGCTTCAGATAGGAGATCGTTGTGGATAGCATTACGTCAGCGCATCTGTTGAGGGGGAACCCAAATATTCCTGTGCTTATCGCGGGAAACGCTATCGACTTCAGTCCGTGCCTATCAGCCACCATTAGGCTGTTCAAGGTCGCCGATGCGAGCTTCTTGTCCTCATCTTCTTCGCCGAATCGCAGGCCTACAGCGTGAATCACGTACTTGGCCTTTAGATTTGCGCCAGTAGGTATCACGGCTTCTCCGACCTTTGTCCTTCCGATCTTGTTGCATTCATCTTGGATTGTGGGTCCCCCTTTCCTTCGTATTGCTCCGGCGACTCCGCCTCCCAATACCAGATCAGTGTTTGCTGCGTTTACGATTGCATCGCAGTCGATATCGGTTATGTCTCCTTGTTCAAGCTCGATGATTGTCTTCCCGACTTTCATCATTCCAGACGCCCATCTACCATGCGCCTTATTGACTAAGGTTATAGCGTAATACACCCATGAGATTCAGCTAGCGGAACCTGCCCTCCGTAACATTTGCGGCACAAGATATCACGGATCCTTGAGGGGCCCAAGTTCCATACTGGTATCGAGTAGACAAGCGCTACCTAACGTTTCACCTTTTCGTTTCCGGTCGACTTCGAAGCCGCGACAAACCTTGCAGACGAGGCTGCTTGGAAAATCATCAGCAGGAGCCTCATACAGCCTACAGCTCACGCAACCTTTCTGCCTACCTCTACGAATGTTCCATATCATCCGGAGAGCCCAAGCGATGAGAAGCATCGCCAGCGACGTGAGGATTACTGAGGCGATGTTCATTGTGGCGAATTCTCGTTTCTTTTTCGTCGGACCTAACTTTGATGCTGTCTTGTTTTAGCCTTGTCGGCTACCCAGCCGACAGCGAGCCCCTCAAGCTTCTCAGGTGCAGGTGCGCCTGTCCTTTTGCTCCGCTCCGTCGTCACACAATAGATTCGCCAAGCTGGAAGGAAAACTATAATGCGCTCGAAGAGCTAAACCGAAACGGTATAAATGAAAGTGCAATCAGAGAAGCTGAGGAAACCCTTCGAGGAGAATATTCCCTTCAGAAAACCTCTCGAGCCAACGCCCATACCTCCTCCGATCGAGCCACAAAGGATCATTCCTTACACTCCAGACGAAACTCAAAGATTACTTAGGGAGATCCTTGCAAGGCTCGACACGATAGAGAAACGTCTCGGCAGCATAGAGAAAATCCTAGCCATCAAACAGACCACTTGATCCTAAGAAGGATCATGAGTTGGCATCGAAGGTCATAGACAACCCCTCATTTAGGAATAGGACCTACGTCTTCAAGGATAGGGCGCATGCGGGGGCACTTCTTGCAGACGAACTACTACGACACGTTGGACGAGGCGATATTCTTCTAGCTCTGCCTGCGGGAGGGGTTCCAGTGGGCTACACAGTCGCGAAGCGTTTAGGGATTCCTCTAGATGTCATAATAGTCAGAAAGATACAGATACCTTGGAATACCGAGGCAGGGTTAGGCGCTATCGCTTGGGATGGCTCCGTAGTTCTAAATCAATCCCTCGTAACCGAGTTGGGCCTTGCGCCAAGTCAAATCGAGGAATGTATTTCCCGCACAAGGCAAATCGTTTCGGAGAGAGTTCAGAAGTTCAGAGGCGATAGACCTCTTCCTAATCTTCGGGACCGCGTGATCCTCATAGTCGACGACGGATTAGCTTCAGGCTATACGATGGCGGTGGCAGTTGATTCGATCAGAAAGCAAGAACCGCAAGAGGTTATCGTAGCGGTTCCTACAGGTTCAAGGGAGGCCGTCCAACTCATTTCCTCAAAGGCAGACCGACTCGTCTGCCTAAACATTAGAGTAGGGCCCGTGTTCGCTGTCGCTGACGCCTACGAAGAATGGCACGACCTATCTGATGAAGAAGTGATCCAATATCTTCAACCATACATTCAAAACTTCACAAAACAGCCACTGAAGCCCAGTGAATCACGATGAGAGTTTTCTTCTGGGCACGTTTCCGCCCAAGGCACTCACGGAGATGTATCAAGCATCTGGGAACTCGTAGGTCGAGTGTGGTAACTGGCGTGTCCTAAGCGAATGATCCATGGGGGCCTTCCGCCGAAGGGCTTCAGAGTCCAAAAGCTAAGTTTGAAGGCAACTTTCTCCTGAGCAAGAGCGCGGTTGGTGGGGCTATCGCAACTCCAGCGACTACTTGAAAGATATTCAGAGAGACCCTTTCAAGCGCCGCGTCGACACCAGACAAGAAGATCTCGAGTACAAGAGAGGCCAGCACCATCTCTATCCCACCTAGTACACATGCGATCCAATCTGACCTGAGGGTCCTTCTCGTAGTTTTTCCGACAAGCCACCCCTCAATTCCTTTTATGACAAGCGTGTAGGGCGCGAATAGCGGATAGTAGATAATGTCTGATATAGCTGAGCCAACTCCTCCGGATAGTCCTCCCACAGTTGGTCCAAACAACAGGGCCGCGATGAAGACCACAGCATCTTGTATGTTAAAGTAGCCGGCCAGCACTGGAGCACGTATTTGAACCATCACAGTAGTCGGAATCAATGCAGCGAAGGCGACGGTTAATGCAAGTTTGAAGAGTCCTGCGTGCCTCGTAGACTTCATACTGGTCGTGCTCGTCCGCAGAATTTGTATTGTTGCCCGTATCTGCCTTTTCCTCCTGTATGGGCCGATAGTCCTCAGCCTGCTAAACGCGGAGAACTCTGCTCTGCGTCTCGTATCCTTGGATCTGGTCGCAAATCATGTGGAAGATGGGACGAGCCTCTCTTCTTTTGTCGGTGGCGATAGCTCTTTGAGGACGTCCGGCTCTTTCTCTCCTATTGGGAGTTGGTCTTTCACGAGAATCGGAGCGCACCTTTCAATAGCCGGATCCATAGACCTAGCAGTCGATAGGGCGATTGAGAGGAAATGCGAGACTTTCCAAATCTTTACACGTAATCCTAGAGGTTGGAAGTTCAAACCTGTAGACGAAGAGGAAGCTGAAGACTTCGTCAGAAAGCTTCAAGAGTCGAAGATAGACCCGGCTGTCAGTCATATGCCCTACCTTCCGAATCTAGCTTCACGTGACAGAGCTATCTACGGGAAGTCGGTTGAGACGCTCATCGCGGAGCTTGACCGTGCAGGAAAGTTGGGCGTACGTTTCGTCGTGACGCATCTCGGAAGCCACATGGGGGCGGGGATGGAAGTTGGCTTCAGACAGATGACCGATGCATGCAACCGAGCTCTCTCCGCCGTACAGAACGATGTGCAGTTGCTCTTGGAGAATACCGCAGGCACGAAGAACAGTATGGGGGGAACATTTGAAGATGTACGACAGATTATCGACGGTATAGACCAGCGAAGCCGCGTGGGCATCTGCTACGATACATGTCACGGATTCGCGGCGGGCTATGACGTGCGAACACCTGAACGACTAGGGATGACGCTCGGGCAGCTTGATGCCGTGATCGGATTGGATCGATTGAAGGTTGTTCACTTGAACGATTCGAAGGGAAAGCTTGCCAGCCATATAGATCGTCATGAGCACATAGGGCTCGGGCACATTGGAAACAAAGGATTCAGAGTCATACTTCATGACGAACTGATAAGAAACCTCCCACTCATACTTGAGACTCCCATTGACAATCGTCGCAATGACGAATGGAATCTTAAGAAAGTTCGTCGATTATCCAAATAGTTCGGATCTGCTTATATCTTGACTTGTAACGAAGGCTTCTTCACTGGTTCTGGCAAGTTTTCGTCCTGATAGAAGTAGAAGATGTCAGGCGCGATCGACGCTGAGGCGGTTTGGCCTATGCTGCTCATGGCAAGCACGTTCATTCCGCCGCCAAGAGTGTCGTTCAATTGAAGGATCTTCGTGATTCCGTCGACGCAGGCCTCTTGTACATGCCTCCTTTGTCGCATCAGGTCGACCACATGTTTTGCGAGGCATATCCTGATGGCTAGTTCCCCGCGACCTGTGCACGCGGCGGCGCCTGCTCTATTGTCCGCATAGTTTCCTGCACCTATGATGGGGGAGTCTCCTGTTCGGCCCGGAAGCTTCAATGCTAGACCGCTGGTCGATACTCCAACGGCAAGATTCCCCTTGTCGTCCCTTGCTATGAGATTGACTGTTCCGTCGGAGTCCTTCTTTGACTCGACGTATCTCCTGTACCATTGTCTGAGTTCGCCGTGGACTTTGCGGTAAGCTCCTGAATATAACTCGGCTTTGCCACTTGCCAGCTCTTCATATTGCTTCTTCGCTTCTGAAGTCAATAGGTCTACCTCCTGAAGTCCCTGCAGTTTAGCGAACCTATCAGCGCCTTCACCGACAAGTAGGAGATGTGGGGTTTGCTCCATGACTCTGCGAGCAATGCTTATGGGGTTCTTGAAGTGCTGGACACCTGCGACAGCACCCGCTCGCAGGCTTGCCCCATCCATGATCGAAGCGTCCAGCTCAACTTTCCCAAGGAGATTTGGCAGACCTCCGTATCCTACGGATTGATCACTAGGATCGTCCTCAACCACGTTAACTCCTTCCTCCACCGCATCTAGGACACTGCCGCCGCTTCTCAAAATCCGCATTGCCTCCTTGACCGCTCTCTCACCGTTTCTAGAAGCAATCACGACGATCATCTTGACCATACACCTGCGAACCTAGGCAACTCTAACGCAGGAAAATAAGCCTATGTGCACCCGCCATAGATGCCGCAATGTGAGAGCTGCGAAAGGACACGCGGTGAAGAACTTCAAGCAAAGCGTCTTGATGTTTGGCTAAGAAAAAGGCTTAGACCTGTGTCCAAGAGACGCGGAAGTAGCCCGTCAGTCAGACATGTTTAGACGACACGGCAGCATTGAGAAGTATAGATCCTGACTTGCCCTCTCAGAGTACGTTCGGTCGCGTTTCTTTCTGACTAGTAATGGTTCTCCCGGAAAAGTTAAGAACGAACTCTCGGTCAAAGGCCTCCCAAATCATCTTCGTCGCTCGAAATCCGGTGCAATGACACGGCGAAATCACTTTCGCCTTGTAAGATCTCAAAGCGTCAACAACAGGCTTGATCTCCTCTTTTCGCCTTGAAACAAGGTGAAACCCGCCGACGATTGCGTGAACCGATAGACACGGTGCGATACTTTCAAACCTTCTCAGGGTATTTATGATCCCCGAGTGAGCGCAACCCGTAATAATCCACGCGCCTTGGCGGCGGACATTGACCATGAGAGCCTGATCATCAAGTATATGATCACGTTGCGGCACCCGGCCTACGACTATGAATCTCCTTTCTGGAATCTTTTCAAATCTTGTCACCCTTGGTATTTCGCCCGTGGTAGTAACGCCCGGAATGATCTGAAATGGTTCTTTCGTGAGTACAAGTTTAGCCCCCGCCTGCTCGATATCCTTAGCTCTTTCTCCTTTAGGTACTTGGGAGAATCGTTTCTTTCCATCTTTCGCGACAAGGAATCTCTTCTCGAAGGCATGCGGATGAGCGACTACCCGCACTTTTCGTCGAGATCTTCTCACAAGCTCGACGGTTGCAGCTGTGTGATCTCTGTGCCCATGGCTTAGGACTATGGCTTCAAGAGTCGATAGATTAGCTCTCAACCGGTCAATGTTGAAGAGAAGTCCGTCTTTCACTGCACCTGTGTCAAAGAGAAGGGTATGCTTCGTGTCGTCTGCGCTCGTGACCTCGAGTAGGAACGATAGGCCCCATTGACCCAGGAGGCCTGCATGAAATGTGAGGTTATCAGCTAGGGTTGTTATCTTCAGCCCTTTAACTGACTCCAAAAGCGACTCCGCTCCCCACGATCTAAGGTGGTCATTAAGACAGAGTTGCTATCTGCCCGCAATGGACATCTCTCGCACACGGACTGAAGGTGAATAGAAGTTTCCGGCGTTTCGTGTGTCATCTGCTACTAGGTCAATTGTGTTGCGAATCATATCAAAGAAGCTTCCAGAGACTATCACACCTTTGACTGGATTCGAAAGCTCTCCTGCCCTCACAAGGAATGCGTTTGTAACAGTTGCGCTCAACATTCCGCTCATCGGATTCGACAGCCATTCGCCGATTGACGTGACAACGTAGAGGCCGTCTTGGGTTTCTTCGATCAATTCGTCTCTTTTTGCGTCGCCCGGCTTCAGGACAAAGTTTGTAGGGGCCGGTGTAGGTGTTCTAGTGTAAGGATTTGTTACGCCAAACATGCCCGTTCCCCGTCGTGTGGCGTTTCCGGTTGAGGCGACTTTATCCTTAGCACCCGTGTATGTGTCGTAGAGATAGGATTTCAAGATTCCATCTTGGATGACTGGGGTTCGTTGCTGAGATACTCCCTCGTCATCGAAGCTCCAAGTCATGAATCCCGCCTTCATTATCCCATCGTCGATCACGTTGAAGTTGTCTCGTGCTATTTGTTGTCCAATCTTTCCCGTCCATGGCGACCGGCCCTTCTGAACGGCTTCGGCGTTGATTGTGCGGGTGAACATTACATTCAATATTTGGGCGAAGAGGTCATTTGCAAAGATCACTGACGCTTTAGTGTTGGGGATCGGTGAGGCGTCGAGCATCTTCATGGCTCGCTGTGAGGCTTCCTCAGCAAGCTTCTGAAACTCTATCTCTCTCCAACTGCGGGCCTGCCAACCCTCATCACTGGTTCCCTTCTTTCCTGCGTCCTCCGCTTTCACCCTTATCGAGAATGAGGCATAGGTTCCTTTCTTTGAAAGTTCAGATCCATGACTGTTCACGATGGCACATGTCGCGTTGCCAGTGGCAAGGTGACCTCTAGCCGGAGCCAGCCGACTGTCGCGGCTCCGTACAAAATCAATAATCTCCACAGATTTCCTGACCAAGGTGTCTGTTTCCATCTCCGCGGTTCTCTTGTCAAAGGTTCCCTCAACCCTAGCTCTATCTGCTCTCTTTGGAAGAGAACGCCAGTCTGGATCTGCCTGCGAGACCTTGGCTACCGCTACTGCCATTCTCGCAACATTCTCAACATCTCCTGATTCCACGGAGGAGGATGATGCGAATCCAATCCTCTTGTCTACGATAGCTCTCACACCAATACCTGCGAGTTGAGACGTTCTCCCCGACTCTATTTTCTCGTGAAACGTCAGCAGATTTTGAACTGTCTGGGATAGATATGCCTCTGCTTCGGTGGCACCTAACTTCACAGCAAGCTTGACAGCTCTCTCACCCAGTGGCAACAGCTGAGCCATCTATGCCCGCCCTCCCAATGTGATCTTTCTTATTCGAACGTGAGGTCCTCCATGACCCACTCTTACCATCTGTGCCCCTTTCCCGCATCCGCCGAACGCGCTTGTAGAGATCTTGAGATCCTTGCCGACGGCGTCTATGGTCTGCAAGGTTTCAAGAACCATACCGCTCACTGTAGTCCCTCTAACCATCTCTTTGATCTCTCCTTTTTCTATCAGAAACGAGGGGCCTACGGCGAAGGTGAATGTTCCTCCTCCTACGTCTACTTGCCCTCCTCCCGCTCCTCTCCCTTTTATGTAGCATCCTCTCTTGATGCTTTCCGCCAACTCTTCTAGAGAGTAGTCCCGAGGCTTCATGTAGTAGTTCGTCTGCCTCACTATGGGGCTGTTTTCGAAGTTCATTGCTCTCGCGTTACCGGTCGGCTCCATGTGCATTTCCATGGCAGTCTGCCGAGACTGTAGATATCCTTTCAATACCCCCTCCTGCACTATGGTCGTTTGAGTTTTCGAAACCCCTTCATCATCATAAGGAACAAAGTATCCTCCTTCGATTATCCCTTGATCGTAGATCGCAACGTCAGGTCCCGCAAGTTTGGTTCCCAGCTTTCCTTGCAGGACAGACTCCTTGGTTGTTACGAGGTCTCCTTCAGAGGCGTGGCCGAAAGCCTCATGCAAGATCAAACCCACAAGGTCGGGATCGGCAATGACTTCGAAGGTTCCGGCAGTTGGCATCTGGGCATCCACCGCCTTAGTCGCAAGCTCCGATATCTCCCTACAGAACTTTGTCCAGTCTTTACCTTGTATGAACTCGAAACCAGCGCATTCCGATTCTCCATCTGAAACGCGTTCCATTTTGCCCGCTGAAGCCGCGACTGATAGCTGTTGTAATCCCGCCATTGACGAGTTCACTTCTATTCGGCTACCCTCGCTGTTTACGAAAAATCTCTTATCGGTAAATGTGCCCAAGCGCGTCGTTGCGTTCTTGATCGTATCGTCTATCATGGCAGCCTTGTTTGCTTCGATGCCGATTCGGATCTTTTCCTCTGGAGAAACTTCATTCGGTTCTATTCTGGTTTGAACGTTAGCCTTGTCCTGAACGGTCCTTTGTGTTCCGACCTTGGCTTCCAAGCTTCTCTTTTGGGATGATCTAGCTAT
>CAYQCQ010000045.1:0-9011 GCA_964416035.1 uncultured Candidatus Bathyarchaeia archaeon | reverse complement strand
CGTTCGTAACTGATTGTTAGGCCTTGGGCATCCCAACCGAACACCGGGACGCTACGCCTGAGCCTCTTGAACCTCTCAGCCAATGCACAAGTAACCATTGGAAGAGCGATGGTAATGTCAGCGTAGCACGTCGCGGTCCGGGCGTTTCTGCGTATCTTTCCCCAGCTTTGGGCCTCCTCAAACGTGCACCCGCTTAGCCCTCCCCATACAGGCATGTCCATCGTCATTTGAACCGCTAGGCTGTGGCTCTTGTCGTGTCTGGTCTGATAGCTCGCTATGACCGCGGTCTGTTGGATGAAGTTCTTCGGAACTCCTCCGCCAAGATACACCACTCCCGTCATCCTCGCCTTCTCAGTTATTCTTGAACTCTCGTCTACGTCTTTCAAGTTGTCCAGAACAATTCTCCTTCCACATCTTCGGTTTGCGAACATTATCGAGAAACCCAGTGCGCTGTCTGCCAAGGCAGGGCAGAAGATCGGGACGCGGGACTTGTAGGCGTCGATGAGAATGGACTCCTTTTCTTTCCCTTCTTCCTCCAGTATTTTTCCCAGTAGATGAAGGATCTCCCTTGAGGAATAAGGCCTGTTGTCCAGAAGGTACGAGCAAAACTCTCTCTCGATCCATGTGTCGGTTTTGTAGAACTTCTGCTCATCAGCCAAGACATCATATATCCGATCTATGCGTTGCTTCCGAAGCTGTACGTCGTTCATGAGGGCGGAACCGACATAATGTCTTTGGCCCTTCGCTTCAAAGCAGTCATGATAGAGGTTCGCTCCGGTGCTGACTAAGACATCAACCATTCGTCTTCTGATCAAATAGGAGATGATCTTCCGCATCCCTGCGGGAACGAGGGCACCGGCGACCCCTAACCATATGATACAGTTCGTCTTCTTGAGCATCCTGGTCCATACGTCAGCGACTTCTGCAAGTTTTCGTCCTTGAAAACCTGTTGAGCGCATTCCTACTAGGAAGTCGCTGATCGTTTCCTTACCCGAAACCTCAAACGGAACCGTTGGGAACTTTAGAAAACGAGATCGCGTCATTCTGGCTCGATATATTGTATTGGCATACGGATAAAAAATGTGTGCAACGGCTGAACCAACATGGATTGTCACAATACTTGTGGAGACTTGTTGAGTTGGAAATTCGCCATCATGAACAGCGATAAGCAACTGATGTGACGACGCGGAAGGAGATTATCGATGAAGGCGGTGACGATCGAAATCTTGATTCGAAGTTAGGAAATGCCTCAAGTCAAGACTTAAAAGCAAAAGAGAACGATACAATGGAAACAATTCAGTGCCCTATGCTGAGTTCGACGTAAGGAGGACAGAAGGTAGGTAATGCAGGAAACGCGGAGTCTGCACGGAGCTTTCCTCCCGAAGAGGTTCTTCATCGCGGCTGGATCCGCGACGAGCTCTGTTTCGCCGTTGAACGCTTTTGACGCAGCTTTGGCTAAGGCCGGCATCGCGCAGTGCAACTTAGTCAATGTATCCTCCATCCTTCCACCAGACGCTGAAGAGACTAAGAACTCGCCGATCACCGCCGGAACGGTTACGTTCGCAGTGATGGCACGAATGGACGGTGATCCGGGAGAAACGATTGGCGCAGGAATCGGTTGGACCAAAGGCACAACAGACAAGAAGGAAAGATACGGAGTGGTCGCAGAGGCTCATGGATACAAAGACAAGGAGGCAATTGAAAGGGAGCTCAAGTCCAAACTTAATGAGATGGCTAAGATCCGCGATTTGAAGATCGATAAGATTGAGACTAGAGCAGAATTCATAGAGGTCCCGAAAGGAAAGTATGGCACCGTCATCGTGGCGCTCGTGTTCGCGCCATGGACGGAAGAGGAATCGAAACGTCCTCTACCAAACAACACATGAAAGGACTCGGATGACGGTCGAGGGACTATTCTCAAAGAGCCGTCGACTAGACATAGTACTTGCGAAAGAAAATGTCTTCTAAGAGCGAAGCGGTCGGATTGAACCGACGTAAGCGTTTTAGACTTATTGGTGTCGGCGGAACGTTCGATATTCTGCACAAGGGACATAAGACGCTTTTAGGAAAGGCCCTCCGGATTGGAGACAGAGTCATAGTTGGTGTAACAAGCGACCGGTTTGTGAAGCAAATGAAAAAAAGGCATGAGGTCTACCCCTACAGTGTGAGAGCTAGAGAGATACGACGGTTCCTTCAAGGGGAGGAAGCACTCGGAAGGACGGAGATAGTGTCCATTGAGGATCAATATGGGCCCGCAGCCACGAGCCCAGACATGGATGCGTTGGTCGTAAGCAACGAAACCCTTCCAACTGGCAAAGAAATCAACGGGATCAGACGAGGCGCAGGACTGCCCCTCTTGGAACTGGTCATTGTCGAGATGATCCTTGCTAATGACGGGAAACCGATTTCAGCTCGGAGGATCAGAGACGAAAAAATCACTCGAACGGGCAGAATCCTAGAGAAACGTTCCGGACGCAAAGCGTAGTTTCTCCGTACGTGCCCTATCCAATAAACTGGAGGATTGACGAACATTCCAATTTATTGGATAGCTTGAAACCGACCAGTCTGACCCAGCAAGATGCAAATCAACATGGCAACGATCTTTCACTCCATGTATCTATGACGCGATGATTTCATGCGTGGAGATCGCACTTCTACCCAGTCCCGTTGCTTGTGATTGCTCCCCGTTGCGAGCCTATTCTTGCTTGTGCGTTGAGATTATTCTCTTAGCGGCCAGGTAGTTCTCCCAATACTGCGCCAAGTCCCGCAGTCTGCCTGAGAATTGCCTGCTGACGTAGGTTGGGTCGTTTCGATACTTTTTCTCAAGCATTCCGCTCCTAACCATTGCCTTATAGGTGTCGCTTAGGGTTTGGGTACTCACCTTGATCTTCTTCAATACTTTGTATTGGAGCTCGCGGAGGAACATGGGCTTCTTCTCGTCGGCGAAGGCCTCGATTATCGCCTTTGCCACACCTTGCTTCTTGACGCTGTGCGGAAACAGTATTTGACAGAAGGTATCCAAGTCGACTATCTTTCCCATAGTGGCCTGACGGTCGATTCGTGGGAAGACCCATACCCAGCGTCTCTGCCTCTCGTGGTAGTATTCTTCTCTGGGAATTGTCCCGATCTTTCCCTTGACCAAGCCCGTGCCGCCTATTCTGAAACGTATCAACTATTGCTGGATCTTCGATCATTTAACCTTACTCTGATAGCTATCAGAATTGGGCTAGTCTAGCGTCAAGAGAGCTAGATTCTCGATCAGACATCTCCTGTCGCGGCTGAATTCTGATACTAATTAGAATTGCTCGTGTTCACGCTGCGCGAGGCTACGGCGACGGAGGTTTGAGAGAGCTGTCTGACAGCGTCGAACTAGACACATCGAACATGATTGCCTTTGGGCGTCGCCAGCCCGAAGTATCGGAACGAGTCTCTGAGTAAGCCGGTGCCATGAAGAGACGGTGGAGAACAATGAAGATACGTCGCCAGATGCGCTATGGGATGGAACGTCAATTGGAGTCCAGTGATTTGTCTCCGCTTCTATACGAGAAAACCTGTTTGCCGCGTATGCTTCGATGGACCGTGTCGCAAACTTCTACGCTTCTGCCGGGCTAAGTAGGCAATGCTCTAGAACCCGTCCACGACACCTCCCCAAGAGATGCAATAGATGCGAGTCTAGGCAGTGCTATTCTTGCTGCAGCTAAAGATTCCTGCAGCGGTCTTTGCAGGTAGTCATTAGGTCCGCGTGCCTTGTCGGCTGCCTGAGAAGAGAATCGTCTGATCTTGAGGCAGAATTCTTGCTGGCAGGATGTAGCAGGAAGAAAGACGTGAAGGTGCCGTTGTTAAACGACGGCTCCCCCCTCCCCCTTATCAGATCAGGTTACGCTCGTTTTTGTAAGAAGAGGTGGGTCAGGAAAATTGGAACGTAGACGATTCCTCCAATAAATTGGAGAGCCGTGTTTATCCTAACCTGATCGAATCGGTCACTTATGCCGTGTATCTCGTGGATGGTTGCTTCTGGGGTTCTTGCCCTTGCAGCGCAGGGAGAGGAGGTAATGGAGGCGGAACGCCAAGCATCTTGGACACGAGTATCGCCTCAGCGATTGCTGCTCCTGAGATCGCTTGGATCACGGGGATTGGGGGTTTGTGCTTGGTGTGCTCCTCCACAAGCTTCGAGATTTCATCTCTTTCTCCTGTTGCATGGGCTTTCCCCTTTATGCTGATTTGAGCTATTGACGGCGCGTAGCTAACTGTGAAAATGAATGGGGCATCAATGATTCGCTCAGATTTCTGATTAAAGTCAACCAAGTTTATGTTGACTGCAATTTGTGCTTGGGATGGGAGAGGCTTATCGACATCCCACAACCGCTCTCCTGAAATGTTCGTTATGAAGACGTTGATCGATATCACACTATTCAATCCTCTGTGTCTATTCTCTTCCGCCTTCTCTTATATGGGCTCCCATTGGCGATTGCAGTGATATGACAATAGCTCGACAGACCATCCTGGATGAGCTAGGGATTAAGGGAAATTAAGGCTTTGGAAAGCAGGCACCCTAAACCAGTCAACGATAACAGATAAGCGCGTAGGAAGCTAGCCCCCAAAGACTGCACCGACTCGCGCTCCAATCAGTCTATTTGTGATTGCTACTCCGATTCCTACTATTGCAATCAGTATGGCACCCATCGCAGCGCTCTGTCCAAAGATGCCCGTTTGAGAGTAGATCATTATTCCGACGGTCATGGGTTCCCAACCCATTCCCGGGAGGCTCAGCAACCAAGAGCAAGACAATTCTGTGATCGAACTTATGAAACCCAATGTGCCTCCTGCCAACAGGCCAAATGCCATCAGCGGCAACGTTATCCTGAGAAACGTCTTGATTCGTGTTGCGCCGAGATTCATTGAAGCCTCTTCGAGCGACACATGGACTTGCTGTAGTGATGCGTATGACGAACGGAGAGTGTAAGGCAATTTTCTGGCACTCAACGCAAGAGGTATTACGAGCCAGGTGGACAGCAAATCCACGTTCAGTATCGGTAGGGGGTTTCGAAAAGCTCTCAAGTATCCAGTCGCGAGAACGATACCTGGCAATGCGAAGGGGAGTGTTGCTATTACGTCTAGGAGATCTTTGCTCGGGAATGTTTTCCTCACCAAGACGTAAGCTAATATGGCGCCAAGAATCATGCCCAGAGCAGTAGCTATACCCGCATACCTCAAGCTATTGTTCAAGTACGTAGGAGCATCTATCAACACGTATCTGAAGTTGTCAAGAGTAAATCCCTCAGGAAAAGGAGTGAAACTCCACACTTTGCCAAACGCTCCCATCAACACTCCCGCGTGAGGAAGAAGAGACACAAGAACCACGATCAAACAGAAGCTCAGTGCCAGGATAGTCGCTAGCCGGCCTGCCTTTTTCACTCCGACTCTTGACGTCACCCCTGCGACTGCGTATTGTCGGAGACTGACGTATTTTCGCATACCCGCCAACGCAAGCAAGGAAAAGGCCACCATTATGACGCACATTACTATGCCAAGGCGGATGACGTCCTCGTACACTTCTCTTATCGCAAAGAACGCCTGCGGGGCAAGTAGCTTGAAGGCAGGGCTTCCTATGATCATTGGCGTTCCAAGGTCGGTGAAGGACCATGTAAAAACGAGCAACGCACCCGCCGCAAATCCAGGCATCATCAAAGGAAACGTAACTGTTCGAAAGACATGGAAGCTTCTTGCCCCCATATTTGCAGCAGCCTCCTCCAGCGCAGGATCTATCTTGCTTAGAGAGGTCATCACGTTCAGCATTACCAGCGGATACAGATGAAGCGAAGTTATCAACACAACGCCATGGAGTCCATAGATGAAGTTGATGGGCTCCTTTAGCCCGAGATAGTCCATTAGCAAGAGGTTGAAGGTGCCGTGATTGCCGAAGATGAACTTGAAAGATAGTGCGCCTACGAATGGTGGCATTATCAGTGGCATTGTCGCAAGACTTGTCAGAAGATTTCTTCTTGGAAGATCGAACCTTCCCAAGAAATAGGCCATAGGAATTCCTATCAGTGATGAGAAGAAAGCACAGGCAACCGCGACCCACAGACTGTTCAAGAGACATTC
Source organism: uncultured Candidatus Bathyarchaeia archaeon (assembly GCA_964416035.1). Taxonomy (GTDB): domain Archaea; phylum Thermoproteota; class Bathyarchaeia; order 40CM-2-53-6; family JALHTG01; genus JALHTG01. The sequence continues at coordinate 2,906 of CAYQCQ010000045.1, read as the reverse complement.
CTGTAAGTAGGGAGTGTCAAAAAACCTCTTGTAGTGATCTAGAGTCAGGTTCCCTTGCCATGTAATGCTGTCATAGAATACAGACGCGACTGGTATGACGATCAGGAAACCAAGTATGCAATACATAGGCAATGCAATAAGGAGCGAGCCCCTGTCAACCTGCAAAGGGAATCCACTCAGACAGTATGCAGTATCGGTACCTTTGCTAATTATTGCTTGCTGTTACGCAGACCAGACGATGCCGCCTCTCTAGACAATTCTCTGAAACTGCTGTCTGAAGTCGGTTCACGGGGCAGTCAAACCGGGCGCTCTTCGGATCAAAAGAACTTTGCTCATAATGCATAGGTCTTCGCAATTGTTATATAGAATGTGTGCAAGGTCTCGTATTGGAAAATGGAGGCTGCGAGTTGAAGAAACTAATCGTCACCTTTGTTGTCCTCTCCATGCTCTTCACAGCATTCCACACGTTGCTGCCGGTAAGTGGGGCTGCCTTGGAGAATCAGCTCGTAATAATATCGCCGCACAGCAAGGGCATTCTCGACTCTTTCAAGGCTGCGTTTGAGAAATACTGTCTAGATACGTTGACTACAGCTGTGAGTCTGACATACTCATATTACGCGAGCGAGGACTGCTACAAACTGGCTAAGGAATGGGCAGGAAAGCCGAAGGCTGACATCTGGTGGGGAGGAGGAATAAACCTATTTCAAACAGCTGCCAAAGAAGGTCTGCTGCTTCCGTACAAATGCAGGGATTGGGCAAAAATCCCTGACAACTTGTATGGAATCCCAGCCAAGGACGCAGACGGATCCTGGACAGGTTATGCTGTCTCCGGCTTCGGATTCGCCATCCATCTGGACTACCTCAAGAAGTACAACTTACCAGAACCCAAGACATGGAGTGACTTGCTTAACCCGGCTTACAAAGGACACATAGTGATGTGCACCCCTGCACGTTCAGGCTCTACTCATATGATGGTTGAAATAGTCTTACAAGGGATGGGCGCCGACCCTGGCTGGGCGTACTTTAGAAAGGCGGCGGCAAATGTTGCGCTTTTCACCAGCAGAAGCGGAGACGTAATCAACGACATAAACAAGGGCGAGCATGGTATCGGACTAGTCGTTGACTATTATGGCTTCGAATCGGCTGCCGCTGGGCTACCTGTCAAGCTTGTATATCCCACAGATTACTCGCTGGCAAACCCGGACTCAATTGCAATCCTTTCGGGCGCTCCACATCCGGAGATTTCGAAACTATTTCTCGATTATCTGATGAGTGAAGAAGGCCAGAAACTGGGTATGGGTATTGAACAAAGGGGAGTTAAGGACCCGAGCCCGAGGCTGCCGGTCAGAGCCGATGTTGCGTTGCCACCGTATCTTCCAGACATCACGAAGATGAAGATGATATCATACAACGACAAACTTGCAAACGACCGCTGGACGGAAGTCAATACCATTTTCGAGACTACGATTGAGAAGAAACATGCCGAACTCAAGGATGCTTGGGACTCTATCGCGAATGCTCAGAAATCAATCAGCGACACTGAGGCGAAGAGGAAGAGCATGGAAAGCGAGGGGTATGACACTTCGAAGGTCACGGCTGAGCTGAATAAGGCAAAGGATCTCGTTGCATCTGCGATAAAGAGTTTTGAAACAGGCGACTACAGCACTGCAAAGTCTTCGGCGACCAAGGCATCCGATACTGCAAAGGCATCGATCGGACTGGCTGAGAAACCACCGCCTTATGGTACTTACGCCGCGGTCGTGATAGCGGTTCTGGTGCTGGTTGTAGCGCTTTACTATTACAGCAAAAAGAAGAGGGCAAAGTAGTCATTCCCCTATTCCCCTTTTTTCTTTTCCTCGGTAAGAATCTGGTCGTTCAGAGAGTAGCTTGAAAGCTGTTTATACCACGATTGGCGAATGTTAGGCAGACTCAGAGTTGAGGCTCTTGGAATGGTGACGGTCAGGCTGGAAGATGTCACAAAGCGATTTGGAGATGTTGTCGTAGTTGACCGAGTAAATCTCCTGATCAACGATGGAGAGTTCTTTACTCTTCTGGGCCCGAGCGGTTGTGGAAAGACTACAACGCTGAGAATTGTCGCTGGGTTCTACAGGCCTGATCAAGGCAACCTTTACTTTGATAATGAGTCAATGAACGAAGTGCCTCCGTTCAAAAGAAACACGGGAATGGTTTTCCAAACGTATGCACTTTGGCCTCACATGAACATATTCGACAACGTAGCCTACGGTCTCACTGTTCGCGAGGTTGCCAAGGAGACAGTCAAGACGCGGGTGGTCCAAGCTCTGCAGCTTGTCGGCTTGGAGGGATTTGAAAGGCGTCTCCCGAGCGAACTTAGCGGAGGCCAACAACAGCGAGTGGCGTTGGCCAGAGCACTTGTGATCGAGCCGAAAGTGTTGCTTCTCGACGAGCCCCTTAGTAACCTTGATGCTAAGCTGAGAGTCCAGACACGGGTTGAAATCACGAGGTTACAAAAGAAGCTGGGCATAACGACCATCTATGTCACACACGATCAGGAGGAGGCACTCTGCATCTCAGACAGAATTGCTGTGATGAACAAGGGACTAATCCAACAAGTGGCTTCACCTAGGGTAATCTATGAGCAGCCTGAGAACCAATTTGTTGCTGACTTCATTGGAGTGGCTAACTTCGTAGACGGAACCCTTGTCGAACTAGACAGGGAATCGAAAATCGTTATTGTTGAGACCGAAGATGGTACAAGGTTTGAGGTGATCCAGGATGCAGACATTCCTGTCGGCTCAAATGTTCTTCTTTCGTTCAGACCAGAAGCAGTTGAGATAGATGACAGTATGAACGCCGTGAAGTCAAAAAACACGATAGAGGGGAAGGTAAGACTAGCATCGTACCTGGGGGATATGGTTCGGTATGAG
>CAYQCQ010000044.1:0-9051 GCA_964416035.1 uncultured Candidatus Bathyarchaeia archaeon | reverse complement strand
ATCATTTTCCAGTATTCCGATTTTTCTCCGACCAATGAGGGCATATTGTCTAGGGCCTGAGGTGCTTCCTTCGCCAAGAAAGGAGTCAATTTTTCCAGTACCCACGGCCTAAGGTTTAGCTTGTCAAAGAGAAGTCGGCTGTTCGTTGCCTTGGCAATGCGAATAATCCCTTCAAGGTTTTCTGGTTGGTCATTGACATGCGGAATGATTGGTCCTAGGAAGATCCATGTTTCAACTTTCCTCTCCGAGTAGTTCTCAAGGATTTGCTGTCTCTCTTGAAGGGAAGATGCTCGGGGTTCAAGTTTTCTAGCAAGTTCCGGATCCATTGTCGTGATAGTAACCCCTACATCGAACTTCGGGCCGGCGATCAGGTCGGAGTCTCTGAGAACGAGCGATGATTTCGTTTGTATCGATACTTTGAAGTCGTGTTTTGCGAGGACCTCTAGGCAACTGCGCGTCAGCTGAAGCTTAGACTCGAAGGGTTGGTAGGGATCTGTGACGGTGCTAAGGCCGATCGTTCCTTTTGCCTTGCCTCGTAGTTCCCTCGCCAGCACTTCGGCGATGTTGCTCTTCGCCTTGACGAAGGTTCCCCATTTGCGAGCTATCTCCTCGTTGCGGAAGACAGATCCGGAGTAGCAGTACAGGCAACCATGCTCGCAGCCGAAGTATGGGTTCAAGGAATATGTCAGGCCAGGCAACCTGCTTGGCGAAAGTGCAGTTCTGCAGCGGATGGTTCCGTATTCCATAGGGCTATCTTCACATCGGGGAATAGTCGGTTATTCTTCGTTGGAAGAGAGCGTGTTTCAGAAGCGAGCTCCCTTCGATCCATCTCTTGAGAGGAATGGTCAATTGTGACATGGCATATTGAAGGGCATGTTGGAAGTTGTCGAACCTTCTAGGAGGCGTCTTCAAAGCCGATCTGACGCTTTCCCTCACGTTCCAGACGCCCACAGGAACTATGTATCCGGGATGTATCTCTCTGAGGACGAGGGCTGAGGCTTGCTTTCGCTCTTTCCTCAAAGCTTCCGATACTGCGAGCCTGCAGGAATAGTAGCAGCCTCCAACGCTTGCATAGGTTCTCCTGCCCCAGTAGTCTTCGGAGTCACCCATGAGAACAGCTGAGCCTGAACTGTCGCTCGGATTCCATGTTGTTCCGGGAAACCACGCTTCTATCCACTCAAACTTCCAGCGTTCAGGCATCAGGATGGCAACAAAGATGTTGTCCAAGTTTCTGAACGTGTGGACCCGGTATTCATCGATCGTATCGTACTGCTTGATCTCATCGACGAATCTCAGTGACAGAGTACTGTCTACGGCGGTTATGCTCCACCGAGTGGGCACCAGCTTCCGCCTTGCACCTACTCCAAACATACCTACGCTGAATGCTCGCTGGATCTGAGAAACGAGTACTCCTTCTTCGTATAACTCGAGGACTGCTTCCTGCGCTTTGAGGTCTCTGTCGTAGTATGCATCCTCGATCCTCCTGTCCACACTCACATTGGATGTCTTGAAGGACCGCAAGAGCGCTGAGGGTCCAAAGGGCTGAGTCTCCTCACTCAGCGTAAGGATTTTTCGCGGTTTTCTCGCGAAAGATGCCTCAGAATCCGTTGGGCCTGTTCCCATCGCCAGTTCCTGCAAGGTATCGAGGAGCCCTCCTCCTCGAGTTGCATCGTAAACGTCGCACCGCGACTTACCTCTTATCAGGGAGAACCGATAGTCGATTATGTCTTGGATCGATTTGCCGATCCATCGTTCGGGAATGTCCAGAATCTCGGTATCCCCGTGGAAAGGAGGAATCATAGGTCCGACGTAGATCTTGGGATATCCTATCCGACCGACGAAGACTCCGGGAGGACTAGATCCGTCGATATATTCTGAGTCTATCGTCTCGCCGAGGCGAGCCAGTGCCTGCGCCTTTGCGATCAGAGGGCAACTTATCTTTCCGCACAACATGCGCCCTCCCTTGCAGTGCAGGCACAGTGAAGCAATAGGCGGCCGAGAGACCTCTATGCCATCAAGGGCGGGCATGCCACCTACTACATTGGGCGGAATAACGTCTGTAAGCCAACGGATCTCTCGAAGGGCCACGCAGATCTCACCTTACCCGGGCGCGATATCTCACTCCACAACTTCTTCGTGGTAGAAGAAAAAGCATAGAGATGAGAGAAAGTGAAGCGACCACGCACCCCGAGTCTACTTGGTCTGATCACTGCAGGGCCTGTGAGTTGTTTCCCATGAGAGTGAGAAACTCCTTGAAGTGCGCTGCTATGAATCGATTGTCGACCCAACCGCAAGCAGAGTAATCGAGCAGGCCTATCAGTGCTTCACTTTCGTCGACCAGCAGATCAACCGCAAGAATGGGCTTCCGAAGCCTTGCTTTCCTCAGCAATGATGCTGCTTCACCGCTATCGGTCATCAGTCGTACCTCAACGTTTCGTCTTTCTAAGTCCTGAAGTCTACGTACAATCTGATCGTTAAAGGCGGAGTTCCACGGCAGGACAATCGTCACGCTCCTTTCAGCCCAACCAAGCATCTCAAACATTTTCCTTAGAACCTTGTCCCCTCCCATTACTGTGTAGATTATCTGAGCTCTCGGCGTCCTTGATGAAACGTCTTTGTGGATTCTGTCGAGTTGTTCGAAAGCGTCTTTCAAACTGGCAATCGTTTCTCTTCCTATGGCTGCTGGGGCTCTGGGGCTGTACACTGTTGGCCTTGAAGACGCCGACTCAGCCCATCCTTTGGAGACCAAGGTCTTCAATGCATCGTAGGCTCTTGGATATGGGATCTTGGCGCGTTGAGCCCCATCTCTGGAGGTGGATGGACCGAGCTCAGCGAGAGATATGTAGGCTCGGGCTTCATACTCAGTGAGGCCAAGCCTTCTTAGCGGATCGACTAACCTCTCCAACTTCCTGTCTCCTTTCACTATCTTTTCGATACGCTTATGTTAACTAGTAGCGATCACTACTAACGGCGGCGACGAATGGAAAAGCAAGACCTCCTAGTCGTGGGGGCAGGGACAGCAGGCAGCACAACCGCAGCCGAGGCAGCGAAGAAAGGGCTCCGAGTGTGCATAGTTGACATGAAGCCCAGTGAGCTGATTGGGCAAAAGGTCTGCGGCGATGCAATAGGTAAGCATCACTTCGACAGATTGAATATCCCGTACCCCTCAGGCGGCGAATTGGAGGCTGAGATGACGGGAATGCGCATCTTCTCCCCAGACCGAGAGACCGCGTTCAGAATTCAAGGTGAGGGTGTTACTGGGTTCATGATCAACAGACACAGGTTCGGACAGAGACTTCTAAAACAAGCGCTTGACGCGGGAGCAACTCTACTAGATCAAACAAGAGCCGTCGCGCCCTTCATTCAAGACGGATTTGTTGCGGGCATTGAAACAGAACAGACGAGTTCCAAAGGGAAAGGGAGGATAGCTGCCTCAATCACCGTAGATGCCAGCGGATACTTAGGTGTAATTAGGAGCAGGGTGCCCAGTGACCTCAGGCTCGAATCAACCATTAACAGCAGGGATCTAATGGCAGCCTACAGAGAGATCCGCACGGATGTCTCATGGGGTTCCGACTTGTGTGAGATCTATCTCACGCAAGAGTTGGTGCCTGGTGGCTACTATTGGATCTTCGACAAAGGTGACGGAAGAGTCAATGTGGGTCTAGGAGTACAAATCACGGGCACGCATCCCAACCCGAGGGAACAGTTGTATAGACACGTTCTCTCTCACGCACCCTTCAAGGAATCGAAGCTGGAACAAGGTGGAGGAGGCATCGTTCCCACACGTAGGCCAATGGACTCTCTCGTCTCCAACGGCGTTATGTTAGTGGGGGATGCTGCATGTTTGGTAAATCCAATCCATGGAGGTGGAATCGGCCCCTCGATGCTGAGCGGAAAACTCGCGGCTGAAACAGCTGTCGAAGCCTTGGAGAAAGGAGATGTGAGAAGGGAGGCGTTCTGGCAATACAACATCAAGTATATGCAGAGTTACGGAGCGAAGCAGGCAAGCCTTGACATATTCCGCCTTCTGCTCCAGAACATATCCGACGACGATTTGAATTTCGTAATGAAGAACAGGCTTGTGAAAGAGGAGGACGTATTGCGCGCGAGCTTGACGGGCGATCTTCGATTGAGCATCAGAGACAAAGCTGGGAGAGCCTTGAAAGGCGCGGGCGATCCAGGACTTCTGATGAGGCTTGAGAAGGCCGCAGGCAAGATGCGAGAGATCAAAGCTCTGTATCAGGAGTATCCGTCTCCAGAAGACTTTGAACATTGGAAGCGCAAGGTAAATTCTGTGTACGAGTCATCGGCGGATTAGGAACGAGATTGAATATTGCCATTGACTCGTACGGCAGTGTTAGGGTTATCCTGTCCGTCTAGGATGAAATCTAGAATTCTAGTAGATGCGAGAGAATGAATTTCAGGACAACGTAGATCTCGTGGAACCCCGCCTTGCTGGCTCCTTTCTTTCTGTTCACGAAGTTTATCGGGACTTCAGCAACCTTTAGCTGGTGCTTCTTCGCCACATAGACTGTCTCAATTTCAAACGCACCCATGCTCCTATTTTCCTTCGTTTCTTCAACCACAAGTTTCGCAGCGTCTCGACTGTAGATCTTGAAGCCAGCCGTCGGATCCTTCGCTGGCAAGCCGAGGAAAGTGCTCGCCAAGAAACATGCGGTTCTACTCGCGATCTTGCGCGTCAGCTTCCACCCCTTGGTTCCGCCTCCCGGAACGTACCTCGAACCTATCACGACGTCGGCGTCCTCATTGAACATAGACGGAAGATAGGATGGGTCGTGGCTCAGGTCTGCATCCATCTGCAGGAAACGTTTCGCATCTTCGTTCGTCAGCGCTTCCCTCAGACCATCACGGATGGCGCTTCCGAATCCTAGTTTGCTTCCCCGCTGGAGCACGAATACGTTTCCGTATATGGAGTTCAATGACTTGAGAACGGCTTCAGTCCCGTCAGCACTCCCATCGTCAACGACCACAATGCGAGAGATATACTCCTTCAAAGCTTCAAGTCGCTCGACAAGCGTCTTGATGCTCTCCGCCTCATTGTATGTCGGGATAACCGCGACAGACATCCTGCTGCACTTCGGCTCTCAGGCGGATAGTAGGCGACTGACTTTGATAAGTCTAGCCTAGATCGAAGAAATCTTGTTCTGACCGCTGAAGAGAAGCAACAATTAAGCCAAGTTGTGGGCCAAACATGTTTGCGAGTGGGCGACCTATGAAGATAAGAGTCGGGGTGGCGACGCTTAACCCTCTTAAGACAAGTGCTGTGAAAACAGCCTTCGAAAGCTTCTTCGATGAAGTAGAGGTTCATTCATTCAAATCCCGATTAATACTGCAGAAACAGCCAGTGGACGATCAGATCCCAAGAGGCGCAATATTGAGGGCAAAAGAGGCGATCGAGCTTGGCTATGACTATGGAGTTGGAATAGAGGGAGGGCTCCTCCATTCTGGAGGAATGGCGTATCTTACGGGGTTCTCTGCCATCATCTCGAAGAGTGGAGAGATGCATGGAGCATGGGGCCTTGCTTTTGAGTGCCCTCCGTCTATACTCGAAAGAGTGGAGCGTGGGGAGGAACTCGGAGCCATAATGGACGAATTACTGGGAAGAACCGGAGTCAAAACACAGGAAGGGGCAGTAGGAGTCCTCTCTAAGAACACGATAGACAGACTTCGAGTGACCACCGACTCAGTCATCGCAGCACTGATGCCTTTTGTCAACCAAGAGTTCTACTCCTTGAGACTGGGGTAGAGCAATTCGACACGACGTCTTTTCCGATAGCGAGCAGCCTCGAAAGACTTAACAAATCCGCGAAAGAAGATCTTCCGTGGCCAGCCTTGGAACTTAAGGTGGTTAGGCTCCAAACCCCGAAAGATTCACAACTAATCTTGGGAACCTCTCACTTCATCAAGACGGTTGAAGATCTGTACGAATCTGTTGCTTGTGCCGTTCCAAATGCGAAGTTTGGAATAGGCTTCTGTGAGAGTTCTGGCCCTTGCTTGGTAAGAGGGGAGGGAAACGACGCGGAGCTGAAGGAGTATGCCGAGAAGAATGCTCTCGCTGTGGCTGCGGGCCATAGCTTCATCATACTACTCAGAGACGCCTATCCGATCAACGTTCTGAACGCGGTAAAGATGGTTCCGGAGGTTTGTACGATACATTGTGCCACAGCAAACCCGGTCGAAGTCGTCCTCGCTGAGACTGAACAGGGAAGGGGCATACTCGGAGTAGTTGATGGTTTGAAACCAAAAGGGATCGAAACAGAGAAGGATGTCGAAGAAAGGAAGAGGTTTCTCAGGAAGATAGGTTACAAGCTCTGAGCAAAATGCTCAATCTTCCGGCTCAGGCTAATATTTGAACTCTTTCATCCAATGCGAGATCGAAGCAAGTCTCCTCAACTGCTCTCCGTACGTGATGTCAATATATCCACTGCTTCATCAGGCAAGCCCTGCTGGATGAGCACTCTGCGAAAAGTTGCTCTAGCTTTCCTAGCGCTCCGCTTAGTATAGATAATGGCCCGACGCTACTCAGCGCCGCCTTTAGGATCTCCGTCGCAGCCTTCGAGGTTACTTTGGTCGATGTCCAGATCTCTTGCATGTTCAATAGTCCCTACTCTTCCTCTTCTTCTAGTTCCTTCTTCATCTTTGCAAGTATTGCTTTCTTAATCTCCTTGCCGACGTCTTCCTCGCCTTCCCGTTCACGAGGCCTACGCATGAATTCTCCTATCTTGGAGAAGATTCCAACATAGTCCTGTGTCATCTTGAGGGCGACATCGTCCGGGATGCCCCCGGCCTTCAGCTCCTTATAGTAGGCACCAACAGCCTTCCCGATGCTTGTGGCGGCTTCTTCGGAGAAGACGCTCTCAACGAGGCCTTTTATCAGTCTTGGGACTCGGTCAGAGACAGCTTCTAGGATCAAAGCGACCTCTTCTGCTTCTGCTTTTGCCTTTTCACCTTTTTCACTCATCTTCATCACCTCACAGAGGTTTGGAGAGAACTAAGTGTGGTCACTCCACTTATCCATTCTGAGCAAAAGTGACCAACGGCTGGTCACTCTGCAAGCTTGTAGACATGCCCCCAACCTTTCTCTCTCAGAACCACTCTTTGCGTTTCCAACCTCTTCAGTCTCTCACGGACTATTCTTCGCGAAGCTCTTCCCCGTTCAGCCCTGACTATCTCAGTTATCTGCGAAATATTGAGCGGCCCTCTCAGAGCCAGAGAAATAACCACTGTCCTTGATATTTCGTCCTTTGCGATAATCTTATTCTTCATAAGTTTTCGGAGGACACCTATCCTCTCCACTAAGATCAGTGGCTCACGGTAAAGCTGTAGTCCACTTTCCAACCCCCTGACAACGGAGGACAGCTGAGGAGACTCCAACATCACTGCAGCCTCGATAATTAAGTCGCTTCATTATCTCTGAGAGCTTTCTGCTCAGTCTCCGTAACTCTCTCTGCGAGTCCTCAGACATCGAAGCGCCTCACGGTTAAGCCATCGATTCAATCCAAGAGGTGAAAGGTTTCGAACTGAACTGTAATAGATGCCCTTATCAAAGTTCTCCTGTCTGGGTTACATGACAAGACTTTTCCGCCATCGGTGACTACCGTTGGAATTCAGGTAGTTCGCCTATGCGAAGGTTTCGAATGAAACAGGTGGATGTATTCACCGATCGCCCTCTGACCGGAAACCCTCTCGCTGTCATTCTTGACGGAGAAGACTTGAGTTCCGAGGAGATGCAGGCAATAGCGAGAGAGATGAACCTGTCAGAGACAACTTTCGTCCTACCTCCCACTAAGAGAGAGGCAAACTACAAGGTCCGGATCTTCACTCCGAGGAAAGAGATTCCGTTCGCCGGCCATCCATCCATCGGAACCGCTCACGCCCTAGTCGAAGAAGGTAGGATAACAATCAAGCATGGCGTGACAAGATTCTGGCAGGAGTTAGGTATCGGAGTCTTGCCCATTGAAATAGAGCAGAACAAGGATGGAAGATGCCTCATAACGATGACGCAGGGCCAGCCTAAACTCGGTCAGATCTTGGAGAACATGCAGAAGGTTGCCGATGCACTAGGAATCCCTGTGGATCAGGTGGGATATGGGAATCTTCCTGTTCAAGTCTCATCGACCGGGCTGAATCAGCTGATGATACCTCTCCGATCCTTAGAACGAGTACGAGATCTTTCGCCTAACTTCGAGCTTCTGAAAAATTTTGAAAGAACCCTCAACGCGATAAGTTGCTGTGTGTTTACGCTCGAAACGTCCAACCCTGACGCCTTTGTCCATATGAGATTCTTCGCGCCCGAGGCAGGCGTGCATGAAGATCCGGCCACAGGGAGCGCAGCTGGCGCTCTGGGTGCATACTTGGTCGCTCATAGAATATTCGGCGCCAAGAGTCCTGTATCATTTGTGATAGAGCAAGGCTTAGAGATTCAACGGCCAAGCAGGATAGCAGTGATGGTGCAACAGGCAGATGGCATTCCAACGATTGTGAAGGTAGGAGGAAGCGCAGTCACAGTACTGAACGGCGAAATCGTCCTGTAGCCCGATGTGAACTTGTTCGTGCGTTAGGTGTTTTGGTAATTCTTAATAGAATCTTCGCCGTCTGGCTGGGCTTGAGGGTGCCGTAGTGCTGGACTGGTGCAGAACGGCCTTCGCAATGATTCCTTGAGGCAGTCACCAGTTCTGATGCTCAAGTCCCTTTCTGGAGGTTCCGTATTTGAGAGATGATTCTATTTGGCAACCCGTTATTGGATCCATTCAAAGATTCGACTGTATCAGATTACGTGAGGCTGTCCAAAGTCTTTGGCATTCAACCGTTGGCCCCTGTTCTTTCGTCTTTTCCTGTCCGCCACAAATATCTTGACATTGGACTAGCGTTCGGTCACAGAGACATCGAACCTATTCTCGAAGCCATAAAGGAGAATCAACCGTTCGCAGTCATGAGCGGCATCAAACCCTCGAACCAATACCACATGGGCAGCAAGAAGATAGCAGATGCAGTCATCTATTTCCAGAGGCAGGGCGCCTTCGCCTT
>CAYQCQ010000043.1:0-9541 GCA_964416035.1 uncultured Candidatus Bathyarchaeia archaeon | reverse complement strand
CAGGGGACACATTCAAGTTCGCATGGGTATTGGACAGCCTGAAAGAAGAGAGAGAGAGAGGAGTCACCATCGACCTCGCTTTCAGGAAATTCGAGACTCCGAAGGTTTTCTACACAGTCATCGACTGTCCAGGCCACAAGGACTTCATAAAGAACATGATTACAGGCACCAGTCAGGCGGATTGTGCGATACTAGTCGTCTCTACAAAGACTGGAGAATTCGAGGTGGCAGTGGGGCCGGGCGGGCAAGCTAGGGAGCACGCTTTTCTTGCAAGGACCTTAGGAGTCAATCAACTAGTCGTAGCTCTATCGAAGATTGACGACTCTACAGTCAACTACTCCAAGGAACGGATTGAGGCATGCCAGAAGGAACTCGAAGGCTTGCTTAAGGCGGTCGGCTTCGATACGACCAAGATCAAGTTCATTCCTGTTTCAGGTTGGATGGGCGACAACTTGGTGAAGTTGAGTGAGAAGACTCCTTGGTACAAGGGCCCGACCATGGTCGAAATCTTGGATACTTTCGTCGCGCCTCCAAAGCCAACAGACAAACCTCTCAGAATTCCAGTTCAAGACGTATACACAATTACTGGAGTGGGCACAGTCCCAGTTGGACGTGTGGAGACAGGGATCCTCAAGGCGAACGACGTGTTGATCTTCAATCCTTCAGGGGTTTCGGGGGAATGCAAGAGTATTGAGACGCATCATGTGCAGATGCCGCAGGCCGTGCCAGGCGACAACATTGGCTTCAACGTGAAAGGAATCGCGAGGACCGACATTCACAGAGGCGATGTGGCAGGACATACTGACAAGCCGCCGACGATAGTCAAGGAGTTTATCGGCCGAGTGATAATAATTCAGCACCCAACAGCGATTGCAGCAGGCTACACGCCTGTCCTTCATGCGCATACAGCAACGATGGCGGTAACGTTCTCGGAGTTGCTACAGAAGATTGACGCGAGAACGGGACAAGTGATTGAGGAGAAGCCATCATTCCTAAAGACGGGTGACAGCGCGCTAGTGAAGTTGAGGCCTGTAAGGCCCATGGTTATCGAAAGCTACTCTGACCTCCCACAGTTGGGAAGGTTCGCCATCAGAGACATGGGATCGACCGTCGCAGTCGGCGTTGTTCAGCAGATCACTGAGAAAGCTGAGAAAGCCTAGCAATCCCTCAACACTTTTAAAGATCTCTAGCTTCTAGTAGTTGGCTCGATCCGGTTAGGGTGGAGTGTAAACTTTAGGGATGGTCAGCAAGGCGAGGATCAGGCTGTCGAGCACAGATCCGAAGGATCTGAGTTCGATATGCGACGAGATCGGTAAGATAGCAGAGAAGACCGGCGTTAAGCTTAGGGGACCGATTCCACTTCCAACCAAGAGGCTGGTTGTGCCGACGAGAAAGAGTCCCTGCGGAGAGGGAACTCACACGTGGGACAAGTTTGAGATGAGGATACATAAGCGCCTCGTAGATGTTGACCCGAACGAGCGGTTCCTCAAACGTTTGATGAGAATAAAAACGCCTGAATCGGTTTTCGTGGAGATCGAACTCGTCTAGGAAATGGCCTTTAGCCATTGGATCAGTCTCCTCGGTTTATGTGCCTGATCCATATCAATTCTCTGAGCTAGGCTTATCTACGTGACTTGAGTTCTCGTAAGCCGCTTTCAGCCATAGGCGGCACGTTTCATGGAGAACTCGGTTGAGACACGCAACGTTTCTCGGATATTCAAGAGTGGGAAGACTGAACGGTCGACTCGAATGGTGAAGGCACTTGACGATGTCAGCATTAGCATCAGGAAGGGAGAGTTGTTTGGCCTTCTAGGCCCGAACGGGGCCGGGAAGACCACGCTGATCAAGATCCTCTGCACGCTACTTCTTCCTAGCAATGGCTCCGCATATGTGCGCGGACACGATGTCGTCAAGGAGGCGAACTACGTTCGAAAGATAATCAACATGGTCACAGGAGGTGAGACTCCTGGCTACGGTATTCTCACCGTTGCCGAGAACCTGTGGTTCTTCTCACAACTCTACGGCGTTAGAGGCGATGTCGCGAAGCGCAGAGTGAAAGAGCTTCTTGAAACAGTGGGCTTGAGCGATGAAGGAGCGACGAGGATGAATAGGCTATCCTCAGGGATGAAGCAGAGGTTGAACGTTGCACGGGGATTCATAAACGATCCCGAGGTTCTCTTCCTCGACGAACCTACGCTTGGGCTGGATGTTCTATCTGCGAAACATATACGTGAATATGTCAGAAGTTGGGTGAATACTCAGCCTGAGAAGACTGTTCTTCTGACAACGCACTACATGGCTGAGGCGGATGAGCTCTGCGACCGAGTTGGCATCATACATGAGGGAAGGATAGTTGCTTGTGACAAGCCATCAAGCTTGAAGGCGACGGTTCGGGATAAGTCGGTCTTTCAGTTTGAGATTACTGGAAGCGGCGAGTATGAGAGGCTCAAGACGGTCAGGGGCGTTGTAGGTCTCTCTTGGACACACCATATTGAAAGCGATGTGTCAACGCTGAAAGTTGTCCTGTCCGATCAAGCGGTTGCTTCAGAGATTGAGTCCGCACTGAAGGCATCGGGCTCAAGGATATTATCGATCACAACGCCGGAGCCGACCTTGGAAGACGTCTTCATACATCTCGTGGGGAAGGGACTGGAGTGAAACAAGTCGCATTCTCGGGCGATCTGGAGAGAAACCTGCGGACAATAATCGCTAGGACGTATGTCCGCATAGTCGGGAGCGCGAGAGAGCCGAGTTGGCTTCTATGGGATACGGTGCTTCCCATGCTTACGCTGAGTGCGTACGTCTACGTCTACAAGGTCATGAATGCTCCGCGTGAGTTCACAGGCTTTGTCATCGTGGGGGGCGCTATGATAGCGTTCTGGCTGAACGTTCTCTGGGATATGGCGGCTCAACTCTACTGGGAGAAGGAGACAGGAAATCTCGAGCCGTTTCTGATAGCTCCCATATCGAGAATGGCCATGCTCATGGGAATGGCGATTGGCGGAATCTTCAATACAACCCTCAGAGCCCTAGGAATATTCATAGTTGGAGTTCTCGTCTTTCAGGTTGAGTTCCTTATTGGAGATCCTATTGCTGCGGCTCTTGTCTTCGTCCTAACGCTTGCTGCTCTCTACTCTTTGGGCATGGTCTTCGCCTCAGTCTTCCTGATGTACGGAAGAGAGGCTTGGCATACCTCCCATCTTCTTCAGGAACCGATATACTTTCTTTCCGGGTTCTACTTCCCAGTGAAGTTTCTGCCTTTTTGGCTTCAAGTTGCCGCTTCAGCGATTCCAGTAACCTTCGGACTTGATGCGATCAGACAGATACTGATTCTGGGCGCCAGTTTAAGAGAGGTTTCTCTTCATGTTGTTGTCCTCGCTGTCTTCTGGCTTGTTCTCTTCCCCATGGCGAGATGGATGCTGCGATACATGGAGAACCACGGACGGAGAGACGGAAGGTTGACGTTACGATGGCAGTAAGGGATATCGCTAGGTCATTCAGCTGCTCGGTTTGGCTAGGCTGGAAGGTTGACGCAAATTGGACTGATCCTTGGCTCTTCGCCATCTACTCTGTGATCAGGCCTATTGCGGGTATGCTCATAGTCATATTCCTGTTTCTGGTCGGCAGTCAGGTTGGAGAGAACGCTGATCCAAAATATCTGACCTATGTGTTTGTTGGAAACACATTCTTCACCCTTGTGGCTCAAATAATGCTCTCGATGGGATGGGTGATTCACGAGGATCGAGAGCACTATGAGGTCCTGAAGTACGTTTACATTTCACCGGTCAGCTTCTACGTTTACCTATTGGGTAGGGCTTGTAGCACTGCGCTCGTGGCATTGGTTTCAGTTGCGATCTCTCTCCTGTTCGGTATCGCTGTTCTACGCATGCCCATAGACCTTCTTTCCGTAAACTACGCCGCTCTGGGCCTGTCACTGATCATTGGGCTTGTCGCGATAGCCTCTTTCGGCATGATTCTGGCAAGTGTAGCATTGCTGACAGCGAGACACGGAGGAGGAATGGTTGATGAAGCCGTTTCCGGAATCTTCTACCTGTTCTGCGGCGTATTGTTCCCTGTTTCAGTGTTGCCGCCGTGGGCTCAAGTCTTGTCTGAAGTTCTGCCTTTGACGTATTGGATGAATGCGATCAGGGGTTCGATGTTCGGAGCTGGGCCTGCCGAGATCGTTAATGATCTGACTGTGTTGGCAGGATTCACTGCCGTATTCTATCTCATGTCAATGGGAGTTCTGAGGCTTGCAGACTATCTCGCGCGAGACAGAGGGTTGATTGATATAACCACGGAGCACTAAGCGCGGCAGAAGTTTCAGGTGTAGAGGTTGAGCGATAAAGGTGCAGCGCGGACACTTCTCGTGTCCTCGATTCAATATCAGGCATACTATCTCTGTAGATTCAACCTTGCGCCTATTCTACCCTTATTGATCATACAGTTTGGGTTGACACACTCGGAAGCCGGAGCACTTGGCTCGATGCTTTTCGTCTCTTATGCTCTGATCCTGTTTCCAGCTGGGATCCTGGGCGACCTGCTGGGGCCTCGAGTGATCATCACTGTCGGAGCGCTGTTGTCTGCAGCGATGAATGTTCTTTTCAGTTGGTCAACATCTTTTCCGTCAATGTTAATCATTCAGTTCGTGAATGGGATGGGGCAGGGTATGGCGTGGGGGCCTCTGACAAGGCTGATGGCGAACTGGTACCCCCGTGAGAGAATGGGCTTCGTCATGAGCCTTCTATCCATCCCACCTGCTCTTGGGCCTCCGGTGGCATACGTTCTTACAGGATACCTTGCCTCGTTCTACAGTTGGAAGACTGCGTTTCAAGTCCCATCCGTGATACTTGTCGTGACATCGTTGATGTTCGTTCTTCTCGCAAGGGACAATCCGTCAGGCTCATCTCGCAGCCTTTCATGGTCTAGAACAGCGTTCCTAGAGTTGCTGAAAAAACGTGAGATCTGGCTTGTGGGTGTCACATACCTTGCCCTTTCAGGCGCTATTCGTGGACTCTTGGTTTGGTTACCGACATTTCTTGTAGAGCGTACGGGCATGACGTTGATTGTTGCCTCGGTTGTCGGAGGCCTGATATCGTTACCTGGGATTCCCTCGATGTTTGTGGGGACATGGATTTCTGACGTCAAGCTGCAGGGAAGAATGAGTATTGTGATTGCCGCCTCACTTCTGGCGCCCATTCCGATCCTGCTATTTCTTTCGTTCGTGAGGGATCAGGTGATACTTTTAGTGTTGCTCGCTTCCCTCTTCACCCTGTTCTACTCTGCAGGCGGATTGTACTTTGCATATCCTTCAATCCTGGTTCCGACGGAACAGGTGGGAGCGGGCTCAGGGCTGATCGACATGCTTGGGTATGTAGGAAACTTTCTTGGAACGATGGCGATAGGCTTAGTTGTTGACGCTTTCAGGTCGTACGACCCAATGTTCCTGATTCTCGCAGGCATGGCACTCATCGGAGCACTTGCAATAGTGAGAGTGAAGCCCTAAGTGCCACATCTGTGGGAAATGTCCAGATGCCATTTGAGTATGCTGTGATGCAGAAAGTCGCTTGATCATCTAAACCTTTCATCCGCTTTCACTCCGCGTGCTTTGCCTGCTTTCTTCGAGAGCCAGCCTATCCGTTCGACTTCTCGGACGTCAAATTCTGGGACATAGGGTTTGATATCCAAAAGAGGCGTACCGTCCACAACGTCAACATCTTCGATGAGAAGTCTGCAGCCTTCTACTCTCACGAGCTTGACTACTGATATCCCAATAGGATTGGGGCGTCTGGGCGCTCTGGTCGAGAATACTCCGCGCAGATTGTCATCCAGGAAAGGTCTGACCTCTAACGAATAGCCTTTAGCGAGATGAAAATGGTAGATTAGGAAGATGTGCGAAAATCCCTCGAGATCTCTAAGCCCGTTAGCATACTCTGACTCTATCTCTACGGTCCCTGCAGTCCTCAGGGCACCAGATGGCTGTATTGGCATCCCCTCAATGTCTTTGAAAGGGGAGTGAATTGCTCCTATTGGCTTGTAGGTTATCTCCTTCATGGTCACAATTGCTTCTGCGATTTCCCATAACCTTTTCGGCGTCGGCGACAGCTATCAGGTCTGCGCACGGGATGATGTGCTTTCACATTCGACTCGCAGAAGTTTCTTTGGTCCGTCAAGGATTGCGATGTATGGTTCTATGAAGCCTCTTCCGATGAGCCTGCGGATATTATTTCGGTAGGTCTCAACCAATACGAGCCTTCTAGCTCTACCAAGTTCCACCTCTGCGTAGGCGGCCCTCAACGGGAACTCCTCTCCCGTGACAGAGACTCCAGTGGACCAGAGCTTCCTTGGCAGCTCACACTTGCCTAGACCTAGCTCCACGTAGGCGTCCCAAGAAAGGAGGATCAATCCGTCGTAGCCAGTGTCGAGGAGTCCTTCATGAGTCAGAGTCGTGCCGTTAATCGGGTTCTTTATGGAGATCTTCATCCTGGGAGCCTGATGATTGAGAGTTCCATCGCCATACTTCCAAGTTAACTCTCGATCCTTCGTAGGCTGGACCCCCCGAGGTACTTCTTCATCGGCCGAGCCTCTCCGACTTTGAGGATTATCCTGTGGTCCACATCGCCGAGAGATCTCTTTAGCTGATCCAGCGACTCGGCAGCGTTTACGACTCGTCCTTTCTCAATCGCGATCCATTTCCCTCGATACTTAGTGAGAATTTCTTCTTCGATCGATTCATATGCAAGGTTGTTCTGTAGAAACTCTCTCTCTTCTTCGGGACTCTTACGTCTCAGCCAATCTTGCATGGCGGCGGCCATAACCTCGGAGACGGTCTTGCCGAGCTTTGCCGACTGCGCCTTGATCTCACGATAGAGCTCTTCGCTGACTCCTTTTATGTAGATTCCTTGTCTCTTCATAGATGGATATCGAGCTATCCAGATATTTAAATATTCGAGAGAAACCAGACAGCCGAGAGACAACGATCCCTCTCACAGCTATTGTCTCTGTCCGAACCCGTTTCGATTGGAACGCTATAGTATCCCGGCCAAGGACTGTTCAACAACATCGTCAAACATAGTATTGGTCAGTAGTTTTGGGCTCGCAGCATCCAGTCACATATTGATCATGTATTCACTATGTGCGGGCATGCCGCTACCTTGTTCCTGCTCCGCCTCCGCCGAATCCGCCGCCAGATCCGAAGCCTCCCCCTCCGCTTCCTCCTGCACCGTGGCCGCTTGGCAGGCCTATGACCGTTACGGGCATGAATAACAGAGGGATGTGGGGAGCCAAGTTCGCTTCGGGTAGTTGGATGTTGAGCTCCTTCATAGCTTTCACGACAGCGGCGCCTATTCCTAGGGCTGTGCCGTAAACCAGCCACTCACCCCACATTGAGAGATCTTCCGGCGCGTATTTTCTTATGAGAGCCAGATCTGACAGAAACCTCTTGAAAGATTCCCATTCGAGTTTCTCTTTGTAGGATAGGCCGAGCCATTTACCGAAGAGCGTTGAGGGAAAGGCCACAGCTATCACAGACTGGATTACAGGTATAATCGAGGTAATGACGGCAGCAGTCAGGATTGAGGTGAGGTTCGGTAGAAGGAACATTGCCAAGAGAGAGGTCACTAGCAGAAGGATAGAGATCAATGGGATAGGAAGAAGCCTCTTCCTGCCACTTACCATGAACTGTGACGCTGCCGCAGGCTCCGCTCTTCTCATAAGATAGTTCAGTTCCCTCTGCAAGTCCACCAACCCTAACCCGTGTCTGCCGCTGGAGGTAAGATCTTCTGCGAACTCTTTGGTCGAATTGGTGTCTACGACTCCATTCTTGGAGATTTTTGTGAGAAACTGCAGTGCGCTGCGTTCATAGATGTCGTCGCTTGTTTGATCAAGAATCTGAATTGCCAAACTGTCGTCCTTACTGCTTAATTTGATTTTGCCCTTCATGTGCAGGTCAAGAAGGGTTGCGTAGAAGCCGTTGTCGTCAAAATCGATCGCATCGCCCTTGAATACGAGATTCACTACCCACGGCTTCCTCTCTTTGTTTGGAATCGTACTCAAATACTTCGGTACCACGAAACGTTTCTCTCGGCCGAATGCAACATATAGTACGATCAGCGCTATGGGCATGAGGACAGCTACAGTCTCGGCCACAACGCGCAGAACCTGAGCCGCATTGTACTGGACTAGGTAGAGCGTGTTGGCCTGAGTCGTCAAACCTTTCACGTTGTCGACTTTTCTCACGTAACCGTTCAGGACCGTCAGAACATCTCTCTTGAATAGAATCTCCACTTCAAGAAGCTCATCTTTAGGTGAACTCCCGTGGAGGATTACTCTGTTTCCATCCCTGATCTCTTTCAGGGGTGGTGGACGTGCATAGATCGCGACAGAACGGTCTACGTCTTCGATTATGAGCTGGACATTTCGATATGTCAAGTGTTTATTGGCGAGCTGTAGATTCAGGTGGCATAGGTCTTCATCGCACTCCAACGGAGGATGAAGGAGGAAGATGTAGCGGACCTTGTAGCTTCCAGCCGCAAGTCTGGAAGGTTTGAGAACGCCAACCTCATTTAGCTCCGCTAGCGACCTTACCAAACCAAGTATCTGCTGATCATCTCTGAAACGATCCTCGATCCAGACCGAGCCCTGAAAGTCTTTCGTGTAGACTATCAGTTGTTCGGGGGAGAAAGCACGCGCATACAAGAACTGTATGTATGGTCTGTTCAGCTGCTCTTTCGACAAAGGAGCATCCCAAGTCCTGAATAGCATCCTATGCTGGTTTGACACCTTTACCTCGTACGTGTAGTCTTCCACGAGCGTACCGTTAGCGTACAACGTGACAACATACTCATCGACAACCACATCTCCTTCGAGAAGAGGGGGAAGATAGTTGATTAGAGCTAACCCGGAGATGCCCACTAGAAGTGTGAGAAGAACGAGGGTTGCTATCTGCTTAGTCTCAGCCAAGGTTCTCTGCCTTAAACCTCAATTCTAGGAGGCTTCTCTGACTCCTCCTCGAATCTCAGATACTCCATCTTACCCAGATTCATGGCTTGAGCGATAAACCTAGAGGGTAAAGTATCTGTCATGATGTTGAACTCCTGAACGATATTGTTGTACGTGTACCTCTGCCTGGCGATTTCATCCTCAACGCCCTTAATTGCTTCCATGAGAGTCAGGACTGTGCTGGATGCCTTCAAGTCAGGATAACGCTCAGCAATCGCCAGAACAGTGCCGAGAACCGCTCTCGAATCACGATCAACATCTCTCAATCCTTGGGCCCCGACACTGAATACAGCACTTCTTAGGCTTGCGATCTTCTCGAAAACCTCCCTCTCGAACTTGGCGTAACCCTTCACGGCATCCACTAGCTGCCCGATCATGTCAAGCCTCTTCTTCATGGCAACCCTAATCTGAGCCAGAGTAGCTTCAGTCGAATTCCTCAGAGTTAGGAGCCTATTGAACATTGAGATCAAATATAGAGCCAAACCTACAGCTGCGGCCGCGACGATGGCGATGAGAAGTGTCGATGCGAGATCCAAAATGG
>CAYQCQ010000042.1:0-9739 GCA_964416035.1 uncultured Candidatus Bathyarchaeia archaeon | reverse complement strand
TGTTGTGATTGTATCAGTTCCAATCGAGAACACAGTGGAGGTCTGCGGAGACGTTTTGAAACGCATGTCAAACAACACCCTTCTTGTAGAGGTGTCTTCGGTTAAGACCGACATTGTCAGCAAGATCACTGAGCTTGTTCCGCCTAAGATCGAGTATCTGAGCCTTCACACACTTTTCGGTCCGTCGGTCAGAAGGTTCAGAGGCCTGAACATTGTTGCGATCCCTGTGAAGCGAGGCTGGCTATCGGATCGAATGATCAGTTCTCTCCGCGAAATGGGATTCGCTGTTGAAACCTCCTCCGTTGAGGAGCATGACAAGATTATGGCCACGTTACAAGTCGTTCACCATTACGCGCATCTGGTGATGGCCGTTGAATTGGCGAAGGCTGCGAAAGCAAGTAACAACTTCAAGAGGTATCTTACGCGGTCGCTGCAGAGGACTTTGAGTCAAATCAGATCGCTCAATGAGATTCAGGAGACTGTCTTCTCGATACAGAGGCTTAACCCATGCGGATTTCAAGCCAGAATGGACTACGCCTTGGCTGCGCAGAGGCTGACCTCCATGGATAATGATGTGACCTCTGAGATGAAACAGGCTATGCGAGTGCTCGAAGGTTCAACTAAGCCAAGGAGGCACACGAGAGTCACATTATGAAAGGTTTGAGTATGAAGTTGGAGATTGCCATTCTTGCTCTTGGCACTTCTTTTGTGCTTGATGGAGCTAGGCTCATCATCGAAAGAACGTAGTCAAGGTCTATCGCTAAGGACGAATCGATCCAGATCTGGGGCCTTACTTCTTGATTCTTCTATTGGCCATGGATCTTGCAGCTTCGCTCACACTCATCTCGTGGATCCATTACATGTTATGCATGTGAAGGCATCTCCGTCAAGTAGTGGGCTTGCGAGCGTATTCGGTCATAAGTTTTCAGCAGATAGTGGAAATGCTGCAAAGGGCTTAAATATCAACAGGGGACAACCCTCAGTCGAAAACCCTTGAGTAAACACCATTTTGCTTATCGCGCCTTTGGCTCTTTATTGTTTGAGTTCGGCTTTGAACGTGTTGAGTGTCGGTTGGCGCTGACACAAGAGGGGCAAATTCAGGGATAGGAAGATGATTCCGGCCTATTTCCTTAGTGCCATCATCTACGCTAACCTGCTAATGTTGCTATGCATCGGATTCACATTTGCCTATATGACAGCCAAGGTACCCAATTTCGCGCATGGCGCAGTAGCTGGAGTAGGAATATACGTGTGTCTGACTGTGGTGAGGATCTTCGACCTTAATCCATACGTGTCTGTCCCAATTGCATTTCTGGTATGTGGCCTTGTTTCAGCCCTCATCTACAGGGGAGTGATTCAAACGTTGAAGAAGCGGGGTGAGTCACTAATATTGCTCTCCATAGCAACGGTAGCTCTCGAAATAATGATATTTGCGGCAATTAACATATATGCCGATTACCTGCGAGGGATCGTGGGGATGTATGCTCGCGTCTTTCTTTTTAGAGATAGAGACGTGAGTATTCTGGGGGTTCCTGGCGTGTTTTTTGTCTCAACAGCGCTCACTATTGGGATGGTTGCAACGCTTCATCTAGTGTTAACGAAGACGAAGTTCGGTATCGCAACGAGGGCTGTGGTTGAAAACGCCGATTTGGCAGTCACATTGGGCATAGATGCCGAGCGCGTGTCTCTAGTTTCATGGTTCATCACTGGTGGTCTTGCTGGTGTCGCTGGCTCACTGCTGCCTCTGTGGTTTCAATCGCTTCCAGCCACCGGGTCAGGGTTGATGACAAGCGTCTTTTCTGCTAGCGTTGTGGGTGGAATGTCAAGCATCTATGGAGCCATGGTTGGAGGCTACATAATCGGGTTGACAGAAATTCTGGGTACAATCTTCTTGATGGACGTATTCGGGCTATGGATCGCACCATATAGACCACTAGTACCGTTGATAGCTATGTTCATAATACTTCTCGGAGCCACTCAGGGAATCGCAGGAGTAGTCGAAAAAGTACAGGCTAGCAGGATCAAGCGCGTAGCGGCTGGCTCATCCACATTTGCCAGGCGAGGCACAAATGTTTAGCCCCGAATTGTATCAGCTTCTCGTGACAGTGATCATAGATGTCACGATCTATTTCGTCTTGTATTTCATAGCATCCATATCCCTAAACGTCCAATATGGATATGGTGGGATTCCGAATTTTGGATTGGTTTTATCCGTTGCCGGCGGAGCCTACGTGACAGGCGCACTGTTAGGCCGGATCGCAAGGCTCTATTATGGGGTAGGCTTGGACATGGACTTCATGCTGCAGAATTCTGAAATAACAACCATGATCAACCAGCGGTTGGCCTCGGACCCATTAGGAGGAACCATGCTTTTCCTGGTGATCGTAGCCATCTCATTCGTCGTCTGTGCTGGATTGGGTTTCGTAGCGTCTTACCCGGCCAATAGACTGGGGGCGACATACTTGATGATGGCATTGATCGCCATGGCTGAAGCCATTAGAATAGTCGGAGAGAATTACTATCCGCTTGTGGGTGGCACGTTCTGGGTTCACGTTCCCAACGTCTTTGCGTGGATGGGCAATCTTCAATGGATAGGAGTTCCTCTGCTGTTTGTGTGCGTCGCTGTAGTCGTATTTCTCGCCGTCGAATTGATGATGAATTCGCCATTCGGACGGCTAATCAGAGCGGTAAGGGAGAATGAGACTATTGTGGAGTGCTTGGGCAAAGGTATCGTGAAAATAAAGACGACAGTCGTTGTCTTGGGCTCAGTCATCGCGTCACTGTCTGGTATACTCTACGCCTTCTACTGCCAAGCAGTGATGGCCACGGCGTTTACTAGAACTGACTGGACTTTCTACCCTTGGCTGATGATTATGCTTGGTGGAAGAGGAAATAATATGGGGACGTTGGCCGGTGTACTCATATTTGTACTTGTTAGGAGATCTATCGTGATTTTCAAACATGACATTCAGGCCTATGTGCCTATCGAAACAATCTGGCTCGAGATGTTAATGATGAGTGCTTTCCTTATTTTGGTGATGATATATCGTCCACAGGGCTTGGTCCCTGAGAAGCCAACCAAGATTAGGGGTATAAGCTGCGAAGATGTTGCCAAACAAAAAAGAAGGGGTAGGGGATAACGCTCGTTAAGTGCTGACCCATGGCGGCTTTAGTATCCACGTAGCTTTTCCGGTAGCCATGTCGAATACGGATGCATGCTTCCACGTAGGCACGCCCTTCTCGTCGACTACGGTCCATACCTCGAAGGTTGCCCCAAATCTGTCGCCGTATTCGTTAAGCTTGTACCATCCTCCGGCTCCAAAGTAATCCTCTGCGATCCTAGGCAGTATTTTCTGAACCTTCTCAGGGTTGTACTCTCCGACCTCAAGTATCGATTTTGCAAAAAGCCATACAGCGTCGTAGGCGAAGGTCACGTAGGCCCCTGCTTCAATACCGATGAGCTTCATGTATCTCTCATTGAAGGAGGCGAACTTGCTTGACTTGGTTACTCCTATCATCATGCTCAGAATCTTCATCTTCAAGGCAGGTCCTTTAGCCTCCTGAATTAACCTTGTCGAGCGCGTTATACCGTTGGAACCTATCCATGGAACTTCAAACAGGATCGGGTAGTTTGCCGCTTCAGTTACGATCGGCACTATTTCATCGAAGCTCCAGACAGCGATCGCCACCTTTCCCTTGCCATACTGATTTGTCGCCTTAGTAACCACATCGGATAGTGCCTTCACTTCCGCTGAAAACTCCGTCTTCTCTCCACTGTATCTGACGCGATCAAAGATGACTCCTCCGGCCGCCGGGAAGGACTTGCTTATGTACTCATAGTTTCCGTCGCCCCATGCATCCGCTCTTTGCAGGATCACTAGCGCCTTCACTCCTATTTCCTGTAGTACACCCACCGAGAGAGCCTGGCACTGCGTCTCATCAGTAGCCGGCAGCCTGAACAGGTAGTCGTTTGCTATCGCCAGCATCGGTGAAGTAGAGCCGTCACTGATCATGATGATCTTATTCTTGTTAGCGTACTCGAGAATAGCCTTACACTGGGAACTCCAGTTTGAACCAACAATGAATTTCACGCCTCTTGCATAAAGGGCCTGAGCCTTCTCGAGGGCTACTACAGCTGAGCTCTCAGCAGCTTCAGCTAGTAGCTTGAATGTCACATCAACTCCCATTGATTTAACGTACTCATTTACGTCGTCGAACGCCAGCTTCACTGCTGGCAGAGTGTTCTCAACGTGACCCGGCGAAGCAGCGATATATCCTATCAGAATATCTCCTTTCAGCAGCGGGACCTTTAGCTCCTTGGTGACCACGGTTTCTTTGACTATCTCCTTCGGGGGAGCTGTCGCATAACCTACGCCCCAGCCAGCCGCTATACATATTACCGCCAACAGCACTGTCGCCATAGTCTTCCTAGTATAACTCATGTATTTCCCCGAACCTGCTTGGATGCGCGGCACTCTATAAAAGACTTTGCATGAATCCACAAGGTTCCTGCAAATGCTTCAGTCGGTGGTGCTGATGGCGAAGTCACGCTACAATGCCCAAATACATCTTGCCGAGCTCTGGGTTCTTGAGTAGATCTCCCGCGTTTCCCTCGAACGTCGTCCGCCCGCTAACAAGCAAGTATGCCTTGTCGCCAACTTCCAAGGCTTTTCTGGCGCTTTGTTCAACCATGATTGTTGTCAGGTTAAGCGCATCCCTCAACTCGACTATCTTGCTGAAGATTTCAAAAGCAATTCTTGGCGCGAGATGCGAGGTAGGCTCATCGAACATCATTACCTTCGGCTTCCTTAGGAGAGCTATAGCCATTGCAAGCATTTGCCTCTCGCCCCCGCTCAAAGTCCTAGCCTTCCTACGAAGATAATCCTTGATGACTGGGAAGAAGTTGAGGACTACTTCCATCCTGTCTTGAGACTCCCCCTCCTTAAGCGTGTAACCGGCCATAGTCAAATTCTCTTTAACGGTCAAATTTGTGAAGACGCTTTCGAGCTGTGGTAGATAGGCTATTCCCATCTTGGCTCTTTCGTGTTTAGCCACCTGAGTTATGTCGAGGTCTCCATATTTTATGGTTCCAGAGTAAAGCGTTGTCAGTCCCATGATTGACTTCAATAATGTAGACTTGCCACTTCCATTAGGACCAACAACAACCGTTATCTGTTTAGGTTTGGCCACGAAGTCCAAGTCGTATAGGACATGAATTTTTCCGTATCCAGCGTTAAGTCCCTTGGCTTCAATCATGTAATTGTTCACCCTAAGTAGCACTCAATCACTTTCGAGTCATTCAGAACTTCATCGGGCTTTCCCTGAGAAATAACTTTGCCAGCCGCCATCGCGTATACGTAGTCAGCATATTTGGTCGCAATGTCCAGTCTATGCTCGATCATTACAAAGGTTAATCCAAACTTGTTTTTCAGGTCAACCATGTGTTTGAAAAAGTCGTGAGCCAAGACCGGGTTGATGCTTCCCGCAGGCTCATCAGCCAAGACAGTTTGTGGGTCGGTCATCAGAGCCTTGCCTATCTCGAGTAACTTGAGTTGCCCACCGCTCAATTCCTGAGACGGCCTATTCCACATCTGATCTAGCTCAAGTAAGGTTAGTAGAGTAAATGCCTTGTCTACAGCTTCCTTCTCCTTCTCAAGCCACCGCCCCCTTAACAGTGACCAAACCACGCCTTCCCCCGGATTATTTTGATACCCAATCAAGAGATTCTCCAATACCGTAAGCTTGTGAAGGGGCATTGGAATTTGAAAAGTTCTCACCAAGCCCTTCCTGACGATTTCATGTGGAGCCTTTCCTGTAATATCCTCGCCACCGTATCTTACTTTTCCTTCGTCTGGCCTGTAGAGGCCAGACACGCAGTTTATCAGGGTAGTTTTACCGCTTCCGTTCGGCCCTATGAGAAGGGTGGTCTTCTCTTTCGGAAAAGCCATATCCACAGAATCTACGGCTCTCAATGCCCCAAAGCGCTTCGTGAGCTTAAGAGTTTCAAGCATCGTATCCAAGATACGCACAATATCCCACGTAGCTAAGGCTATCATTAAAGTGTTTTTCGATTCTGCGTTTCCAGTATCTCATGGCAGGCGGCTTACTTCAGGAAGATCGATCAGCTTGTGGCCGTATGAGAAGCTCAGGGACCTTGTGAAGTCGTCGTGCTGAGACAAGCGCTGAATCGTTGCCCTAGGACTTGTCACATATCAGATATTGCAACGCAATCAAGTCGCTAATGATCAAACGAGCATGCGATCAACTGAAATATTCTGAACGCGAAAGATTGAGGTTATGGGATATCGGCAGGCACGGACACGGCGGGGCTTCAGTAGAGGACCTGAAAAAGCTAGACCCAAGACCAAGACTGAGAAGCAGCGACCAAGCAGTGAATACCCATTCATAGAAGAGCATGTTCAAACCTTCAAAGAGGCTGTCGACAGAACCCTCAACAGTCTTCGTCGCCTAGGAAGCCAGAGGTTTGCCCTTGCCCCGTTCCATGAGCACTTCGACCGTTGGCTCCTGAATCTACGGATCGTCCTATCTGAGTTTGACTCAAATCCCTCGGTCAAAGTGGACGACCAGTTCGCAAAGGAGTGCTCACAAGTACTCTCCGACATTGATTTGGCTTTGAAGGAGGAACGGCTCAAGGAAGCCTCTCTTGAGGAGTCTGTTCGAAGAATCAATCAGAAGCTTCTAGACTCAAGGAATCTTCTCGCACAGACCGAGAGGGAATACGCTTCCAAGGCGAGGGAGATCGCTGACCGAAAGGAACGGGCAGTCAAATCTGTAGCAAGTAAGCTTGCAGCCCTGAGAGAAGAACTGAGTCGCATGGTTCGAATGAGAAGCAGCTTCCTCAGGAGTGTCTTGAAAGCAGGGGCCCGGAAAGAGGCTGAAGCAACTCAGCGACTCGACTCCACGAAAGGCGAGCTTGCAACGATCGAGCACTCTTTCGCCGCCGAGCGTTAGCGGCTAGAAGTCGAATACAAAAGAAGAAGGCAACAGCTTCTAGAACAGATTGCCAATTATCAGAGAGAGATAGAGAGCCTTGAAGCCAACTCACAAGTCAACGACGCCGTGGAGGCGAGACGGGCTGCATGCGACGCCCTCATCAATGCTGTGAATACGCTTCTTCAGAGAACTGACACAGCTTCTGAAACTGTGAGCTTTTCTTTGTGATCCTGCGTCCTGCCAGGGAGCGGGCTCTAGCACGTTGATGTTGTGCCAGGTAATAGATGTGTAGCGTTGGCTAGAAACTGAGACTTAACCCCTGTCTCTCGGGCACATCTCTTCAACATATAGGGCCTAATTATCTTCGCTCCGGTTTTTCAGCAAATAGACAAGACCTATCCAAACTGCCAGAAGATGAATACGAGCTGATCATCCGAAAGAAGCTGAACTGTGCCAGTCCTTCCTGTAGGGAAGCCATATTCTCGCAGCAATTCAGCGGCCCTAGCAAATTTACGGCGGCCGGCCGGTTGTCTTGCCTTTCTGCCCATATTGCGGTAGCGAAATGGGAGAAGAGTATCTGGAGGTGGGAAGACGGTTCATCGACGCTGCCGGATCTTGGGCTTCACCAACATTCACAGCCACGGCGGTAGTCATCGCTCTAGCGACAATCGTTTCTCTTATGATCGGGGCGGTGACAGTATGAAAGTATCAGTTCGTACCAGCAGCTCCCATACGTGAAGTCACTTCGCCCCCACTTTCCGCTCTGCCTGTGGACGGGCGCCTGATCCTGTGAAGGCAAAAGATAGCCAAAGCAGCAGAGAATACAGTCAATAGCGCTACTCCTATCTCTGCAGTGCCTATTGAGAACAGTACTCTATCAGTCGTGTATGTCGTAGTGTATGTTGTCATGTGGCATCCCGTTATCGTTTCCGCGCGAGAGGAGATTGGTATTTCGGTTAGCGTGCAGGTGAATACGATCATGCTCAAGAGCAGTCTTATGTTATCTCTAGTGTACGTTCCGGACAGAGATATTCTCTGTCTTATGTCGATGGATTCCCCGGGCTTGATCTCATAGAAAGGGATTTCACATTCCTCCAATGATGTCGCGTTTGACTTTGCAACTTCCAGGATTATTGCTCCCTTCTCGATGTGGGCGTCCATCAGATTCTTGATCACTCCAACAATGTCTATGTCGCGTATTTCTCCGCTGTTGGGATCATACCGATATAGGTACTCTGCATTGAATTCCAAATAGGGCTCACGCGATTCCCACTGCGTAAGTTTTATTGTCGTGGCCGCAGACAATCTCGCGAACAGTTTCGTTATCACAAGCCAATATCTGCAGGATGTTGAGGTCACGGTTGAGGTCGCCGTGTAAGTCGTAGTACGAATGAGCGAAAATCTGTTTCCGGCTGTTAGTCCTTGCCTCAAACCCAAGGCGATGACAGCAAGCAGAAGCAACGAAACTAGCAGCCTGGAAAGATTCAACGGCGGTCCCTCTACGTGAAGGCCAGTGAGAGAGTTCTCTACTTAAGGGTTCGGCTGAGGTATGCTGGTCTAGGTTTGCCTGCGAGGAGACGAAAAGTCGGACAGAAGCAGCAACCAACTCATCATCTTGAAGAGTTTTGTCAGAGGCAATAGTGGTCTGGAGCGATGGCGTCTGGACGACTCGGCCCGTTTGGCCCGTCCCGGCAGAGGCAAATGCTCAATGGAAAGCATTGTAACTAAGGGAAAAGCAGAAGAAGGTTCCACAAATTAGTATTCAGAGCAGTCTGATCCATGATGAAACATGTGTGTCTACTCATTTTGATATCATCGCTAGTCGTTTTCCCAACGGCCTCCGATGCCTCTGATCGGGGATCAATCGCAGGGGGTTGTACAACAATTTTGGCCGCGGGCAATTCCACACGAGACCGTTCGATCATCCTCGCAAAGAACAGGGACCTCTCAGAGTATGAGATTCAATGGCTATATCACGCTCCTAGGCAACACCATACGTCGGGGACCACTGTCAAACTCCAATACATTGAGATTCCACAGGTTTCGGAGACGTGGGCGTGGGTAGGGTCCAAATCCTATACGAAGAAGTGGGGAGTGGGCATGGGCATAAACAAGTGGGGTGTGGCAGTCGCCGATAATGATGCGCCTACACGGGAGCCCCTTGAAGGCGAAAGAGGGCTCCACGACAATGACATCTGTCGCCTAATCCTTGAACGTTCGAAAACAGCCTATGAGGGCATGACGCTTGCAGGCATCCTCGTAGAACAGTATGGCCATTCGTCTGTCGGTGAGATATATTGGATTGCGGATTCGAAGGAATGCTGGATCGTTGAAGGCGCGGGTCACCATTGGGCCGCGGTTAGAATCACGAACGGCGTAGCGGTCAGGGCCAATCAGTTTCAGATAACCGACCGTTGGGACGCAGGCAGCAAAGACCTCGTTGAATATGCCATCAAGAAAGGATGGTGCAAGTCCCCAGAAGACTTCAACTTCGCCAGATGCTACTCGGCAAGCGGATACCCGTATGCGACTTCTCAGACGAGACTGGAGAGAGGATTGAAGCTACTCGAAGGAAAGGTCGGCGACTTGACCCGGGAAGACCTGATGAAGATTCTCGGTGACCATTACGAGAAAACAAGCATGTACGATAGCGCCCACAACAACCCAAAGTTCAGAACCATCTGTAGCAAGAGAACAGTTTCAGCGATGGTGGCACACATCAAAGCCGCACTTCCTTCAGAGATGCAATTGATGTGGTATTGCATGAGCACTCCGTGCACCAGCG
>CAYQCQ010000041.1:0-9890 GCA_964416035.1 uncultured Candidatus Bathyarchaeia archaeon | reverse complement strand
AGCATCCAGGCCACATAAGCGGCGCATTCATCGATTCTTCCTTGGGAAAGATACTCCATGACTATCCAGTTGTTCCCGAAGAGCGGAAAACATGCCTTGTCGATTATCGGAATATCGTTCAATTCTTCATGCGTATGTCTTGTCTTCAAAGGAGAAGTTGCAGGCTCCATCACCGTTGTATAACCCATTCTCGCATATCGGTATCCAGTTGTCAGTGTGGAGGGGATTGAATACCCAACTCCCGACCTAGTTGCAGCCGTCTTGACTTCGACATCTTTGACATGATCCTCTGGTCTGAGGATCCTTCCAGCGTTCACCTCGGAACCAGCGATGTGGCTCTATACATCTCTAGGGAAGATTGTGTATGTCCACGCCGCCAGCCATAACGAGCATGCCTAATGCATCTATCTTCTTAGCAGTGTCCTCATCAACCTTCTCGACAATTCTCCCGTCTCGAACGAATACGTCCATTCTATCTCCATCTATTCCGTTGGCGGGATCGAATACGAACCCATTCCTTACGACGATCTCGTTGTTCAGATCACCCACCTCCTCCTGAGCCTGTCTTTCTAGCAACCATAGCGAACGCATTCTTTTCTACGACAGGGATAAACCTCCGGCCGTCAACTGTCATAATAAGAGCGTCCTTCATGGGGCAAGAAACGACGCATTCGCCACACATCACACATCTGTCTATTTCAAAATCGATGCGAGGCCGATCTGAAATCCTTCGTCCAGCCTTGAACTCTGCTGGGAAGTACTGTATCGCCTCTTTCGGACACATGTCACCGCATATGCCACATCCAATGCACCTATCCTTATGCAAAACCAATCGATACCTTCGGACCAAGACCCGTCGCTCCATTGTTATCTCATCCTTGCGTTGAGATTTTACTATCTGACCTCGTTTCCTGGCACTACCAATTCCACTGCTCATTTCAGCTCAGTCCCTTCAACTCCTTGAAACGGTTCATCATCATCTGAAGTATGTCCGCGTCAGATCTGATTCCGTCTGGAGGATCGATGAGTCTTCTAAGCACTATCGGAACCCCGTCCATTCTGTGAGCAGTTCCCTCAGCCTCAATTCCCACCGGAGCTGAAGGAATTACAACGTTAGCCTTATCGCTGGTATACGTCCTGCGAGGATCAACTACTATGAGCGGAATCTCGCAGAGATTCTTGGCCGCTAAAGCAGGAAAGCTCGCCAGTGGGTCTGCCCCTACGACAAGCGCCGCATCGCAATCTCCTCTGGATAATACGTCAATAACCGATGTGTCTCCTGGATTATACCTAGGGTAGCCATGGCTGAAATCGACAGCATACGGATAGCCGGTAAGCCATGCAAGAACCATATTGGCTCCAGTGACATTGAAGTGCCCCCTCATGGGCATTATTGTGAATTTCGTCCATGCATTGAGATCGGCTACAAGTGAGATCGCTTCGTCTATGTTTCGAAGCTTCCCTGAGCTCATAGTGAGCCCCACACCGAAGAACAATATTCCGAATTCGCAGCTCGTCATCACGTCAGCAAGTTCTTCCACACTTTCTCTTGGAACACCTGCCACAACTCCCTGCTCCAATTCTTCGCCCTGAAGCGCGGCTCGTAGGGCCTTTAGAAGCTCGTAATCCTTATTCGGCTCTACTTGGATGAAGTAGTCGGCCACTCTTCCGGTATACGTCTTTCTTACGTCAATGACGACCATAATCCGGTCTGCGCGTGAGCGCCGGAACCGTCCTTTCGACCCAACCGTGTACCGTGCCAAATGCCTAGGATGCGACTGCAAAGGATTGGAGCCCCAGTAGATTATCAGGTCCGCCCTGTGCATGACGTGACCCAAAGTGCAAGTTGAAACTCCTACGTCTTCTTCCGCCAGGATCGTTGGTCCATGACAAAGCGTCGTCGTGTTGTCGATGACTCCTCGCATCGCCTCAGTTAGCTCTATGCCGATTCGAATGGCCTCATTACTCGTTGTACTCCAGCCATAAGCTATAGGATACTTCGAGTCAGCTAGGATCTCTGCTGCGCGGTTGACTGCCTCTTCCAAGCTTACCTCATCCGACCGACCATTCCTTCGAACAATCGGAGAGTAGATTCTCTCACGTTCATAGTTGATGAACTTGTTAACGCTCAGAATACATGCGTTTTCAACGCCAACTATCCTGCCGTCCTGCAACGCGACCTCCAAGTCATCGCACAGGCATCCGCAAAAAGGACAGACAATATTTCTGACGACTTTCGCTTCCTTGATTGTTGCACGCTCAGGGATCTTCTTGGTTTCCAGAATTGCAATCTTTTCAATGAGGCTTTCTTTCGATCGTTCAATTTTGACCGATATCCCTTTGAATGATGGCATACCTGTTCCTTGAGTATCGGCACTGATGAGAACGTTCACCCGTCTGCCATAAGGTACGAATATCATTCCTCGAGGGAGATCCTGCATCGGATCAACAACTCTGGCAATGATCTCGCCAGATTTGCTCATAATTCGAACGCAGCTTCCTCGTCTGACTCCTATCGCCTCCATGTCCTCAGGATTCATCTCGCAAGATGCTGCCACGTAGGCAAGTTTTTCTGAGAATCTACCGTACTCCTTTCCTATTCCTTGACTGAAGCTTCGACCAGTGATCAACGTAGCCGAAATCTTCTTCCTACCCATTCACGTATGGCCTCTGACCTGCAGTTCACTTGCTTCTATCACAAGTCTTCCCCGAAACTGGGCCCGCTGTGACATTACCAGCTCCTGCCGCTCTTATACAATGCGCCTTTGATGATCTATATAGCAGATTTCCAACACCAGAGGCGCCCGTGTGACCAAGGCGACATGTAAAATGTTAAACTCCTAGGGTAAGCGAGCATATTGAGACGAGGAAATCTGGATGCAGGCCCACGTAGAGATTGAGGATACTTTCGCTGAAGCGTTTATCATGCTTGTTGGTCGAGTTTTAATCACAGCTGATAGTGAAAAATGGGCGTTGATTTCAGCAAGGACAGCGACCGGATTCGCATCATCCATCATAATGTCTCCGGCCGAGGCTGGCATAGAAGGAGGGATCATTCCGTCCACTGTAACTCCTGACGGCAGACCAGGAGTGATGATCCAGGTCTATCAAAGAACAGGTCACGAGTGGAAGATTCAGATGGTGCGCCGGATCGGACAATGCGTCCTAACCTGTCCGACAACAGCGGCATTTGATGGAATGCCAGACGCGAAGAAGCGAATCAGGATAGGAAGAGCTGTCAGAATGTTTGGGGACGGATTTGAGAAAATGGAAGTGTTGGGAGATAGGACAATCTGGAGGATCCCTGTGACGGAGGGAGAGTTCGTAGTAGAGGACAGGTTCGGGGTGAAGAAGGCGGTTGCGGGCGGAAACTTCCTGATCATGGCTGACTCGAAGGGTGCTGGCCTTCAAGCAGCCGAGAAAGCTGTCGAAGCGATTCGGGCTGTTCCCGGCGTGATTCTTCCATTTCCCGGCGGTGTTTGTCGATCGGGTTCCAAGGTAGGCTCAAGAAAGTACAAGCTCGGAGCCTCCACCAACGACCCGTTCTGCCCCAGCCTACGAAACACAATTCCTGGCTCAAAGGTGCCCATTGGGGTGGACAGTGTCTACGAAATTGTTTTCAACGGTCTTACTCCGAGTCGTCTGAAGAAAGCTACAGCTGCAGGAATAAGGGCTGCGACTGAAGTACCAGGAGTCAGAAAGATAACGGCTGTCAACTTCGGGGGGAGACTTGGACCGATCAAGATTCACCTCAGGGAGGCTCTCGATTCCTCCTAGAAGCTACTCTGTCGCCCTCGATTCGATGAGATATCTTGGCTTTTCTTGCGGAAGAATTCCTCTCTTCTTTGCAGGCTTTCGGACTTAAATGTACATCTACCTAAGAATGTGCATTGGAGACCTCATAGGATGAACGTTGGCCTTCTGACAAGAAGTGAGAACGCTTGGTGCTCATCGCGTCTGAGAGAAGCCTTTGTCAGATTAGGTGCAACTTCTCGGTGCTTCACGTTCGGAGATCTTGTTTCAAGGGTGGGAATCAACCCTGCGATCTTGCTTGACGGGAAGGACATAGAAGAGGAGATCGAGGCTCTTCTCGTAAGACCAATCGGAAGAGGGTCATTGGATGAGATAATATTCCGACTCAATCTTCTGCACACGCTCTCGCGAAGAGGCCTACCGGTCGTCAACAATCCCTCAAGTATCGAGAAGGCCGCGGACAAGTATCATACTCTTATTCTTCTGGCAGAGAAGGGCATTCAGGTTCCTAGAACAATTGTCACAGAGAGCGTTTCCGAAGCTATCAAAGCTTTTCATAATTTTGGCGGCGATATAGTGGTCAAGCCAGTCTTTGGTTCGCGGGGGATCGGAACAGCCAGGATTTCCAACGAGGATGTAGCTGAGAGGACCTTTAGGACATTGCATTTCAACAGGCATGTGCTCTACGTGCAGGAGTTCGTACAACATGGATCTCGAGACATCAGAATTCTCTTAGTTGGGGGTAAGATCGCTGGCGCCATGTTCAGAGTATCGACTTGCTGGAAGACGAATGTGAGTAGAGGAGCAAAACCGACTCCTCTCAAATGTGCCCAGGAGATGGAAGAGCTAGCGATCAGATCCGCAGACATAATTGGATGTGAGATTGCCGGAGTAGATCTTATGGAAGGTCCGAGCGGTCTCATCGTAAATGAGATCAATTCTCAGCCCGGTTGGAAAGGCCTTCAGAGCACAACCAAAGTTGACATTGCAAAAGAGATAGCCACCTACGTTATCTCCAGAGCCGAGAGGTAAATCCTATGAATGCCACGGAAACCCGCAGAACCCTTAGGCTCCAATCGGTAGACAGGCCACCCGAATTGGTAGATGACACTGTGGCTACAGAATCCGCGGTCCACATTATCATAAACGGTGTTCACTGGGCGACAATAATGTGTACCCCGGAGAGGCTAGAACACCTTGTAACGGGTCATCTACTTTCCGAAGGTATCATCAATCAACTCGACCAGTTGATTGGTATCCGTATTGAGGACGAGTACAAATGTGAGGTAACACTTGCGGCTGAACTCGATCTTCAAGAAAGACTAGGCCAAGCAACACCGTTCCTAAGGATAGTAACTAGCGGCTGCGGAGGAAGCACATCCTCACCATTTTCAGAGCTGACAGACAGACTCGCACCCTTAAGGGTGATTGCCCAGACGGTCTTTGACGCATCTGCTGTTCAACGCGCAGCGAATGCACTGAATAAGGAGGCGTCAATCTACCGAAAGACGGGCGGCGTTCACGCTGCTTCGATATGCCGCCGGGACGGAACGCTTGAACACTTGGCTGAAGATGTTGGGAGGCGCAATGCTGTTGACAAAGCGATCGGGAGTTGCGCTCGTAGCAGTCATTCTTTTGAAGAAAGATTTCTCATCTCTACGGGTAGACTTACGGGAGATATGATTCTGAAGGCGGCCCGAGTTAAGGTTCCTGTAGTTGCTTCAATATCCGCTTTAGTGACTTCAGGGATAGATGTGGCAGAGAAGACCGGTGTTACAACGATTGGTTTTGTAAGAGGAGGAAGAATGAACATCTACTCGCATTCTGAACGCATCTGCCTCTCCCGCTGATTCGCCTCGAGGAGCATCTTCCCAGCCGTTTCCTTGATTAGTCGATATGCGACCGACGTTTCACGCAGATCCCTCAGAAGGAGATTCATGTAGGAACAGCAATCAGGTCTCTTAGGTCTGCCCGTCGCTAGTAGATTGGCGACATAGCGGCTATATAGGGAGGCAGAATTCGGAATTCCAAACATCTTCGCTTCTTGCGTAGGCGAGATACAATTGTCCAAGAAGACGTTGCAACTGAAGGATGTGGTAGTGGAGATAACCACTGAGAACGAGGAGGGAAACAAGGCTCTCGCGTTTCCCCTGATGGGCGTCCCAATGAATGTATGGTCGCAGAGAGGAGAGCCGCCTGAAGTCACGAAATGGAAAGAAGCGTGTCTCATGTCGATTCTGATCACACGATACGCTGACCTTCTGGTAGTTCATAGTCTTGATGGATGGGTTCTGCTTCCGAATCTGGTATTAAGGCAAAACCTGCACACTGATCCCAGAAAGCCAGTCGCAGTTGACCCGGGGCTGAGGGGAATTGGAAACCCTAATCAGGCATCCCCGCTGCTTTGCACCGTGAACTTCGCCTTAACGTACTACACGGTCGTATCTGACATCGAGGCGGCAGCAATAGACTGCCACGTCACGAATACCGTTATCTTTGAGTCGTATAGCTTCACTTTCGAACGAGAGCTCTATCTGGAATACATTAGGAAGAAAGTTGAAAGATCAATTCCGCCTGCGATCGCTCTTGACTGCGTAGTTCTTTTTCTTAAGTACAAGTTTCTCTCACGGTTGTCGAGAAGGATAGAGATCAAAAAAGCCATTGACTTGATCGGCACATATACTATCACATTCGCCTTATGGCTGAGCTATGCGATGTTTCATGGACTTTCAGGCGAATATCCGCCTATGGCACTAGCCGTCACTTGGTTCTCGCTAGGTAACATGGTAGCATGGGGAGCATTCTTCTATATAGCAGTGCGAAGAGCGGCCAGTAGAAATATATGATTGTAGCTTGATTCAATCGAAGTCTCTACGCAGAGGCCTGTTGCTGCATCATCTTGGATACGCTGTCATCTTTGACGGAGAGTTCCTCAGCAGTCTCCTGTCCCTCAAGTTGCGTTGACCGAGAAAGCTCTCTTCAACGCGGCAATAGTGCCGGCTGTCCTGAGAATGAAGAGCACGGCTCGATGTTCACCGATTCTGGTTGTCAAGGCAAGTGCGGCCCTGAACCTCTCGACCCATAGATAAGAGCATCTAACTATGCCAATCATTTTCTCTGCATCATACGCTATCAATCGTGGAGACGCTTTGAAAACTCCATATTCCCCAAAGAACCTTCTGAGAGAGCCCTCAATTTCGTTAAGCAGCTTCTCTCTTGAAGGAGCAACCTCAGAGGTTATCCTAAGAGCAAGATATCTTCGCGACTGTCCTTTCATGGTTGTGGTCTCACTATTTCTATTCCATCTGAAATGAATCTCGGCCTTTGTTTCTCTAGGTTCTCTTGAGCCAGAGAAAAAGGAATCCTCGAGACGGCGTCCATTGCTTGCGTTGTGTCCGGACCCAGTACGGAGAGAACTGCCGCCATATCCTTTGGAGCTCTCATTAGCAACCAGTCCGTCGCACCGCTTGAAACTACCATGGATAGATGCTTTCTCTGCACATCCCGTATGACACTGAGCACTCTATACAGCTTCGATTCGACCGCGGAGTCGTCCTTCAATAGGTCCGCCATATTGAACTCCACTGGTCTTCTTGTTCTCCTGGGTGTCAGTTGACTGACCCTCAACTTGGGACGGCCCAGCGAGAAGAAGACTAGATCAACTCTGCGATCTCTGAAAGCGATGGAGGCGACTTGCTTCGCATGGCATTCGACTGCGACGATATCGAATGATGATCTGACCTTTCTAAGCGACATAAGGAGTTCATTTCTATCTCTCGGGTGGAGATCTATCCTCGAAACTGTCTCAAGACCCCTATCTTGAAACAATTTCGTCGTTGTCAGTCTCACCTCCCTCGAAACTTGAGGGTCAAAGGTGACCCCCACAAGACGGAACCCCATCTCAGCTGCCAGATTAGCCATTCTTTCAGTGGTCTTCAAGTCTTGAGAAGGAGGACATAGGTGAAGGTCAACGAATCGCTTCAATCTACCAGACCCATCTCCTTGCAGACACTGCAAATGGCCTCGATTGTACAGGGCCTCCCCTGGAACTTCACCTTGATCCTTATCGGATCCTCCTGCTTGAAACGGATCTCCCCAAGATATGCAGCTTGTTTGTCGAAGCGAAGGTAGAGGTTTCCGTCGCCGTCAATGCAATGATCTAATTCACCCAAAAGAAGGCTTCTATCAAGCGACGACAATCTCGACGCCAGCTCCGCAACCAGACGTTCCACCTTGTTTCGGTCGGATATTGTGGCCTTTAGACTCACAATCGGATTTCCATAATGCCCAGCTGCAGGTCCCCGCCTCAAGGTTACTTTATCATGGAACTCTTTTGGCAGCAGCTTCTTCGCTGCGAGGCAGACTTTCTCGACGTCTTCCGTAGCATGTGCGATGACGCTAAGATCCGCACTGGTAGCTCGCGGAAGCTTCTCCATACCTCACCCTCATTGGACCGGTGGATTTCCTGAACTCATCAACTAGGGCCTATGTCAAAGGTACCAACATGTGCGACTCTCCCATGTGGAAAATCCATGGTTCCAGACTGACCCGTATGCGTCTAGGGAATCCTTAACAGTTTCGGACAGTAGTATCGATCTTGATAGCTTTGAGTCTTGGCGAGTTCAGATACAAAATGGTCATTGCTATCAGAATCGACCTCGAAATGGGTAGAGGTAAGATTGCTGTGCAGGTTGCTCACGCGGCCGTATCAGCACTGGAAGAAGCGAGAAAGGAACATTCCGGCTGGGTGGAGGCATGGCTAAACGAAGGCCAATGCAAGATCGCCGTCAAAGTACGATCAGAGAAAGACTTGCTAGAGCTAAAGGAACAGGCTGTCAGCCTAGGTCTTCCGTTCGTGCTCATTCATAACAAAGGGCTAACACAAGTCCTTCCGAACACAACAACCTGCATTGGAATCGGTCCGTGTCCAACGGAGTTCGTTGATAGGCTAACGCGTCAACTGAAACTGCTCTGAGTAGCCTAGGTTTTAGCTCATTTCATAGTACCTGCGTGGCCCGGCCTTTTCTGCGTGAACATCTTGAAACGATTCCTATGCAGCTGAGAGGACTAGTGCTCTCAGTCAATACTCATGACCATCAGTTAGAATGTCCTAACGTTCTTCTTCGCTTTCTATTAGACTTGCGCTTTGAGGAGCCTGCAAGCCAAGTCTTGATTGCTTTCACGTTCTCTTCCAGACTGGTTTGCCGCCTCGGGTCGACCCTAATGGAAAGCTTTCTGGCATCCGCTACGGAGATCCCCGCCTTCCTGAGTTCTGCCTCTGAGAATCCTCTTCCTTGGCGTGTCTTGAATATGCCTTGAACACGTCTGACTACGATCGGTTTCGGTATTTCCAACATAGGACAGCGTCACCTTCGCGCCCTTATGGTTTCAGGTGTCTGGTTTTCCTGGCTGGCTCGCGCCTCAGATCCTACCTTTCGCAGCAGGATGATTCGGATCGATAAGGACAGTTTCGAACCACGTGCTTTTTCCGTCCTCCCAAACCCAATATGAGTTGAGAACTCTGAGGTTCGGAAACTTCCTAGCCACTCTGGCTTGAGCGATCTCCTTCAGGCTTTTCGCGCGGGTATATTTGACGACACCCATTGCTTTTTGTCTTCTGCCAGATCTTGCTCGAGGCTTGCGGGCACCTCCCTTTCTGATCCTTGCTCTCACAACTACGAAGCCTTGCTTCGCTTGGTATCCAAGGCTTCTTGCTCGATCAAGCCTAGTGGGCCTCTCAACTCGATGAATCGTAGGCTCGCCTCTCCACCTAATGGCGGTGTCTCGCATGAACTCCTCTACGTAGGATGCGGAAGGCTTCTTCCAAGCTTGCGACATGTATTTGTATGCGCTCATAAGGCTCACCTAAGCTGTCAAACTCGATCTGTCTTCACTGTTGCTGCAGGAACGCCTATGGTTCCGGTAGAGAACTGATAAATGTTGCGCGCGTGGACTTACGTGCGGTCTTTCAGCCTCTGCGATAGTACGGTTGCCTCAAATAGCAAAAAGCTTCTGTTGCTGCCACTGCCCCCTGACCGACAGCAGTCGAAATTTGTTTCACAGGGAATGAGGTGACATCACCTGCGGCGAAGACTCCTTTGATGCTTGTTTCTTGACGGTCATTGACGAGGATGAAT
>CAYQCQ010000040.1:0-10519 GCA_964416035.1 uncultured Candidatus Bathyarchaeia archaeon | reverse complement strand
CGAACGGTCGTCCTTCAACATCCTCCATCTCCCCGGGCCCTTCGCCGACAAACATGACTTGAGCGACGGGCAATCCCTCTCCTGGTACAGACTTGGTCCTTGTTCTTGAGAGAAGACATCTGGTACACTCTCGAACCTCCTGACTGATCCTCTGGAGTTCAAGGTCTTTGGAACTCCTCATGCTAGTTGCCTTAATCCGATCTCCCATGCAACTTCACTGCTCATTGTCAGACCTAAGACGAATAATTGTTCGTTTCTGTGTTTCGAAAGAACGCGTACCGAGTACACCTTTCCCGAATCATCTGTATCGCAAAGCTTTCAATAGAAAACGAACACCTATTCACCTACAAGGAGTTGCAACATGAATCGGCTTAAGACATATGAGGAGGTTCTGGCTCATGTCGACAGTGAATACGTCACGACCTTGCTTCAGAAGCTGGTCTCGATTCCGAGCGTAAACCCGCCGGGAACCTATGAGGAAATCGTTCCCTTCATAAGAGATGAAATATCCGGGTATGGCGTAGAAGTCAAACGGTATGAACATTATCAAGGCCGGCCGAATCTTGTTGCCGTTCTCGAAGGTTCAAGTAGCGGGCCGACGCTACTCGCGGACGCGCATTATGATGTTGTTCCTCCATACGATGAGAATCGTTGGAAGTATCCACCTTTCTCAGCCAAGATCGTTGACGGGGTCTTGTACGGACGAGGGTCGGCCGATTGCAAGGCAAGCCTAGCAGCAATGATGGCTGGATTGCGGGCAGTCTTAGAGTCGCAGATCTCGATCTGCGGCAAACTGATTCTAGTCGCTTGGGCTGACGACGAATGGAGGCCGCCAGATTCAAAGTGGTTTAACGGCGAATCGTACTTGGGCAAGAACGGACTCATCAAAGCAGACATGGCGATCTTCGGAGAACCTTACGACTTGCAGGTTCTTTGCATGTCAAAGGGTAGAGTGTGGTTCGAGTTTGAAGTTGATGGAGTCGCAAGTCACTCAGCTTCTGGTGCCGGAGTGAACGCCATCTTGAAAGCGTCCAAACTTATTGACGCTGTTTACG
This sequence comes from uncultured Candidatus Bathyarchaeia archaeon, assembly GCA_964416035.1. Lineage (GTDB taxonomy): Archaea > Thermoproteota > Bathyarchaeia > 40CM-2-53-6 > JALHTG01 > JALHTG01. Next base: position 9,464 of record CAYQCQ010000040.1, on the reverse strand, counting down.
GTCTCCGACTGGGCCAGCATCCCATAGGTGGAAAAGACACAATAAACGTCGGAACCATACGCGGAGGAAATCAGACGAATATGGTTCCAGATTGGTGCAAACTGACTTTTGACATTCGGTTTTCGCCACCTATGACATCATGTCAAGTCGAGAAGATGGTGCATGACGCTTGCAGCGCATTGACGAGAAATGACCCAGAGTTCAAATTGAAGTCCTCAAAGGTTACGGAGAAACGGGAGACCATAGAGTTCCCTGCCGACGGCCGACTGGCGCAAACGATTAGGAAGGTGGGGGCCGCCGTGCTCGGAGTTGAGCCAAAGGTTGGAGCAGCCCTCTCCTTCGGCGACGTAGCCGATTGGAAGGATACGATTGGCCTCAAAGAGGCATGTATGTTTGGACCAGGGAAAACCGATCAAGCCCATGCTCTGAATGAACACGTTGCAGTAAACGAAGTGATTCAAGCCGCCAAGGTGTATGCTCTTTCGTTCGCAGGCTTACTCAGGGAAACATCTTGAGCTCGCAAGTTATTAATACAGGTCCGACTCTAGATAGGCGTTGAGGAAATCTGAAATGGCAACATCAAAACCCTCACGAAGGAAACTGTGGACTGCAGTAGCTGGTGTAATCATCATCGCAGTTGTAGCGTTCGCCGTGTACTCGATGATGCCAAAGCCTCCGGAATACCAGAAGACATTGGTAATATCACTTGGGACTGACATTCCAATCTTTGACCCTCAAAAAGCAACGGGAATGCAGAACCTTGGCATAATAAGACTGGTCTGCGAGACCCTTACAGACTTCGACCCTGACACAGGAGAACTTAAGCCCTGCTTAGCCACAAGCTGGGAGGCTAACTCAGAGGCAACCAAATGGACAATTCATCTTCGAAAAGGCGTGAAATTCCATGATGGAACGCCTTTCACAGCAGAAGCGGTCAAGATATCAGTTATGGATAGATTAATCGATCCGAAAGCAAAGTCTCCGGCACGAGGTTCATTCACAATGATCCAGTCAATGGACATAGTGGATGATAACACGCTTGTCGTCAACACAACACCGTATCCACCCTTGATGAATCTATTCAATTACGCACCGTCGGAAATAATCAGCCCGACTCAATGGAAGAAGTTGGGCGATGACTACTACAAGCAGCCAATAGGTACAGGTCCATACAAGTTCGTAGAGCACATCAAGGGCACGCAGGTCAAACTCGTCGCTAATCCAGAATACTGGGGAACCCGGCCACTGGTTGAAGAGATCATAATGAGACCCATCCCAGAGGCGAGCGCACGAGTCATGGCGTTGGAGTCAGGAGCATCTCAGATCATAACCAATGTTCCACCAGCAGACTACTTCAGACTAAAGGACGATCCAAGGTTCTATGCAATGAAGGCGCTTCACCAGAGATCGATGCATGTATCAATCAACATCAAGAAGGGGCCGCTTAAGGATGTTAGAGTGAGACAGGCTCTAAACTACGCAGTTGACAAGAAAACCATAGTCGATCGAATCTTCAAGGGCACTGCAATCATAATGGATTGCCCAGGCGTCCCACCGGCAAGCTTCGGCTACACCAAGATAGGTGTCTATGAATACAACCCCGCAAAGGCGAAGGAACTTCTTGCCGCAGCAGGGTATCCCAATGGTTTCGAGGTTGAGCTGATGTATGGTGCAGGAAGATTCCTGATGGACACTGAGGTCGTAGAGGCGATCCAATCATATCTCGCAGCCGTTGGTGTAAAGGCGAAGATCAAGCCGCTGGAGTGGGCTGCCTTCAGGGCTCTAGAGTCGGAGCCAGTGGAAAAAAGCACAGTCGAACTGGCTTTCGTGGGCTCTGGATTGCCCACGCTTGATGCTGACCAAGCGCTTCACGACTTCCATTCAGAGGCGTGGCCGCCACTTGGCTTAGAACCTACTTTCTACAGCAACCCCAAGTTTGATAACCTATTCGAACAGGGCCGAGGCACGACAGATGTTACAAAGCGAAAGAATGCCTACCGAGAGGCGGCGCAGATAATATTTGATGAGGCCCCATGGATATTCCTGTTCTATGAACCCCAGCTTCACATGGCTAGGTCTGAAGTAAAGAACGCAAAGATGCGACACGACGAAACAATCTGGCTGTTTGGCGTATACGTCGAGAAGAGGTAAAGTCCTCTTCCCCCCTTTTCTTTGAGGTTTGAACTGAGTGATCGAGTACGTCACTCGTAGACTCTTGATGATGATTCCGATTCTTCTGGGAGTCTCCTTAGTTGTTTTCGTTCTAGTTCGTCTTATTCCTGGCGACCCTATTGTTCTCTTGGTGGGAGAGGATGCAACCCCTGAGGCAATAAGATCCCTGAGACAACAGTGGGGTCTTGACCAACCTCTTTACGTTCAGTACCTGACCTTTCTCTGGAACCTTCTCCGTGGAAATTTGGGAACATCAATAAGGAGCGGGAGGCCTGTTGCTGATGAGATCTTAGACAGATGTCTGAACACTGTGAATCTGGCATGTCTATCATTGGCGATCGCTCTATCGATAGGAATACTTGCTGGAGTCGCGTCAGGCACGCACCCGTACACAAAGATGGATAATCTGAGTATGCTTGTAGCCTTGTTCGGTCTTTCAGCTCCGGCCTTCTGGCTTGGATTAATGCTCATGTGGCTCTTCGCGGTATACCTGAGCTTGCTACCTGCTGTAGGCGTGGGCACCATAGGTCACCTTGTTCTTCCATCGATAACTCTTGGTGCAGCTGTTGCTGCGGCTGTGGCAAGACAAACGAGATCAGGCATACTCGAAGTGATGAGACAGGACTATGTGAGGACAGCTAGGTCGAAAGGTCTGCCGGAGAATACTGTGATATGGAAACACGTGCTGAAGAACGCAATGATCCCTGTTGTGACCGTTGCAGGGATTTTCTTCGGAGGCATGCTGGGCGGCTCAATAGTCGTGGAAACAGTCTTCGCTTACCCGGGTTTGGGAAAGCTCTTGATCGACTCAATAAGCAGCAGAGACTACCCAGTTGTTCAAGGATTGATCTTGATCTATGCAGCCGTCTTCTCTCTGGTCAACTTGGTGGTTGACCTCTCATATTCCTACCTTGATCCAAGGATCAGATATGAGTGAACCTTCGATGGCTATCAAAGAGAAAGTTGAATATGTACAGGTCAGGTCGGTCGGAGAACTCCATCTAGTTTGGTATCGCTTTAAGCGAAATAGGCTTGCTCTGGCAGGGATTGTTGCGCTTGCCGTCTTCATTGCGACCGCTTCATTGGCTCCAGTCATCTCTCCATATGATCCGTTGAAGATGATTCTGGAGGATAATCTAGCCCCTCCCTCCCAAGGCCACTTACTAGGCACCGACGAGCTGGGTAGAGACATTCTGAGTCGAATCATCCATGGCGCTAGGGTCTCTTTGACCATCGGTCTCGTTTCCGTTGGTGTAGCCTTTGTCGTAGGTGTTCCATTGGGGGCTGTGGCCGCGTACAAAGGGGGATGGTCCGACAGCTTGGCGATGAGGCTGATGGACATACTCCTCTCCTTTCCTCCCATTCTTCTCGCCATAGTTGTGATAACAGCTCTTGGCCCAGGCCTATTCAATGCAATGATCGCCGTTGGAATCTCACTGATTCCAATCTACGCTAGGCTAACGCGGGGCATGGTGCTGCACTTCAAAGAACAGGAGTTCGTTGAAGCTGCCAAGATGGTGGGGGCAAGCGACATCAGAATCCTATTTCGTCACATAATGCCTAACTGCATCGCTCCAATCATTGTTCAAAGCACATTGAACATTGCGTCAGCCATACTATCGGCCGCGGCCTTAGGGTTCTTGGGCCTAGGAGCGCAACCTCCAACTCCAGAGTGGGGAGCAATGCTGAGTAAGGGTAGGGTATACCTTCGAGCAGCACCCCACATCTCAACATTTCCCGGAATTGCCATAATGCTCACAGTTCTTGCATTCAACATGGTAGGCGATGGACTTAGAGATGCCCTTGATCCGAGAATGACCTAGACAGAAAGAGAAGGATAGTGTACAAGGTATGGAATCCGCAGCGCCAAACCGGAACTACACAATAGAAGTAGGAAAGTTCGTTGAAGAGACAGAATTCAAGGATCTTCCAAGACCTGTGGTTGAGAGAGCAAAGCTGGCAATCTTGGATGCATTGGGGATCGCCATCGGCGCATATGGCACGAGCCATCAGGTGGTCAGAGCGCTAATTGACATGACCACGGAAGTCATAGGCGCTGAACGATCAACCATCATAGGAGCTGGCAAGAGGACATCAAGTCTCGACGCAGCTATGGTGAACGCTGTCCTCACAAACTTTCTCGACTTCAGTGATGGACACTACGCTGGCGGACATATCAACGATCGAGTCGTCCCGGCGGCACTATCATTGGCCGAACATGTGCGATCGAATGGCGAACAACTCATTACGTCTGTGGCTCTGGCCTACGAGGTCTACATTCGTCTTGCCTATTCTCTCTTCAAAACAAGTGAGAGTGTCGGCAGAATCCCCTACTTTGTGGCGCTCGGGCCAATAGCAAGCGCGATAGCCTCAGGCAAGCTCCTCAACTTGGATCAGACAAAGCTTGCGGGGGCGATTGGCCTCGCCTCATCAATTCAGATATGTGGAGCGCAGTATGCGCGCAGAGGAGGACATGAGAAGGACCTGACACCCGGACACGAGGCTCGTAGAGGTGTGTTTTCAGCATTGCTATCGCGGCAAGGAGTTCTTGGTTCCACTGATATGTTAGAAGGATCGAGAGGTCTATGCAGAGCCATAAGTGATCAGGGTAACCTGGAGGAACTGACGGATAAGCTAGGTGAACGGTACAAACTGGACGAATGCTACTTCAAGCCATATCCGGCATGCAGGTATCTACACGCGTCGATCGAAGCGGCTTTGCGAATCTCCAATGAGTATAATGTTGAGCCGAATTCCATACGCCGAGTTACAATCAGAACCAATACTCACTCAGCTACCAGATCGAATAGAGATATCCAATCCCACGTTTCAGCTATCTTCAGCCACGAATACCAAACAGTCAGTGCACTCCTGCACAAGAAGCCTCTTCTCCCGACGCAGTGGAGGGAGAACATGCAGAACCAATTGTTCGTTAATATGCTTGAAAAGACTCGGGTCGAGATCGATCCAAGCTTTAACGAGCAATATCAAAGGAGATTCGACGGCGGAGCTACCTGGCCATCGTCGGTACTGGTCAATGCCGAAGGTGGTGCCGAGTATGAGGCAACGGTCATTCACCCGAAAGGAGACCCAGAGAATCCTCTGACCAAAAGGGAGATTGCTGAAAAGTTCCTCAGTCTGACAGCCCCTCTTCTTGGGGATGCCGCGCACGAACTACTCGGGGTAGTTGAAGACCTAGAACATCTTGACGATGTGCGAGTCCTTTCTCAGTACATTGCGGTTCGAGGGACCCAGTCTCGATGCAACCCGGACTGTTTGTGAATGTTGATCTTGCCCGAGCTAATGATTTCCCGACCGTCAACACATATCTTAGGCCGCTTCATGGTTGCATCGACGTGAATCTTACTTTCAATCGTGCCTCCTAAGTGAGTATTTGCCCCGAAGCCTATGTGCCCTGAGGCATATACTCTCTCGTCTTCGAGAAGATTTCCAGAGTACTTGGCTCTAGGATTTGTACCTGCACCAACCTCTGCGACGCATAAGCCGGTTGGCCCCCCTTCAGACAGGAGCCTCCTGAACTTCTTAGCGTCTCTACCTCTTCTCATGCCAACTATTCGGCCGTCCTTCACGATACATCGAATAGGAGAATCTACAATGCCAATTTCTGCGACGCTTGCATCAATCACTAAGGTTCCTTTGGCGGTCCCCTCAAGGGGAGATATCGCGACTACTCCTGCTGGCAGAGCACTCATCTGTCCGCTAGTCTTTGCTGTCCCATCTAGGTAGACGGACTTCCTTCCAGATAGTTGAACGCTGAGCTTTGTTCCGGACTTTGTGCTGAAAGCGACCTCTTTCGCTGGCTGGAGCGTTTCGGCCAGCAGTCTCGTCACCTTAGACAATTCTTCGTAGTCAACATCGAAGCAACGCTTCACTATTTCGCGGTTTACGCCCGACATCGAGATCAGGCGAGCTCCCGCCCCAGTCGCTTCTCTTCTAATGCGCTGAGGGAAGAGAGTGTGAGTGCAAAGCAGAACCAGATCGGAAGTCTTCATCGACGCCAGCACAGATTCTGAGATAGACCGCTCAGATAGCATATCAGTATCGATCGTGAGGACGATCGGTCGTGCTCCGAATTTCTTAGCTGCTACTCTTATTGCGTCAACTATCGCTTTGTCGTATTTGAGGTCTGAAACGATGAGAACATCTTCTGCCTTGAGATCTGCACATTGGCCGAGTACGTGAAAGAAGATTTCTTCGAGCGTATTCATTTCTCGGTTCTCAATGCAAGCCGCAAGTGTAGGGTATTGCAAGAGAGAGTATCTTCGCTGCTGAGTAAAGATCGTTTACATTGATGTGTTCGTTGATTGCGTGGGCCTCGCCTGTCTTTCCAGGTCCAAACAAGCAACCTTCAGTAAGCCCTACTCTGTCTTTCCAGTCAGCGACGGGTCCGAATGAGACAGCGCCTCCATACTGGAGCGGTACTCCGATCTCTTGTCCCGCCTTAATGAGTGCTGAATTCAAGGTAGAGTCTCTGGGGAAACCGAAGGGTTCTCGCCTCTCGGGAATCTTCATCGAACGCAGAATGAATTGTGGATCTGACTGTTGAATTTCTTGGATCCCATTCTTGATCATTTCCTCGATCTTCGAGGTGGTTAGATGCTCGCCGAATCTAATATCAAACGTGAAACTGCAAGAGTCAGGAACTATGTTTGTTTGCGTGCCTCCGTGAATCGTTCCTACGTTGATCGTGTCCTTGCCTGTGACCGGATGCTCGCCAAGCCGCAACTGGTATACCGACTCTATCAGCTTGATTGATTTGAGGATCGCGTTTATTCCTCTACCCGTGGCAGAGTGGGAAGCCTCTCCGCCTACCTCAAAATCGATCCAGATCCTTCCGCGCGATGTGTAAGTGACGCGTAGGTCATAGGGTTCTCCGAAGACCGCCATTTGTCCCTTTACGAGATCGTTCAGAGCCAGATAGGACATGCCATCGAAATATTTTGCGTCCTTAGGTGTGTATTCGTCGCCTGCCCAAGCAACAACTACCAAGTTTCCTTCGAGTTCTAAATCGGCGTTAACCAGAGACCTTGCCGCTGAAATCATGGCAGCCAAACTGCCCTTCGTGTCTGCTGCGCCCCTTCCATAGATCTCGCCATCTATGACTTTTCCAGCGAAAGGTTCAACTTTCCACAGCGACAGGTCGTATGGCGGCACAACATCCGTGTGTGCTGTCAGAATCAATGTCCGACCCTTCCCTTGGCCTTTATAGGTTCCTATCACGTTAGGTCTTTTCCAGTCTTTTCCGCTATCTCCTGACACTCTCACTTCCAGTCCTAGCCTCTCCAGCTCCTCTTTGACGAAGAAGGCGATTTCCTCGTATTGAGGGAATGCACTAGGGATCTGGATAAGTTTCTGTAGGAGAGACAACGTGTATTTCTCATCGAGTTGTTTTAGGACTAGTTCTTCTACGCTCATAAATACTCACGCAGGGTTCTTTCCATGGTCGCTTTGGACATAGGGATATTGCTGATTCCCTGAGTCCAGCTCAGAGGCTCTTAGGGACCTACTTCATGATTTGCTCCATGATCCTTAATGCGTTTTCCGCTACGATCTTCTCTATCTCCTGATCGGAGTATCCTCTGGATACAAGTCCACGAGTGATATTTGGCCACTCTTCTGGACTTTCAATGCCCTCCATGTAGTCTGCATTCAACTCCATTCCAGCTTTGATAGGATCTATAAGGCCCTGAGCCATCATTTTGCGATGATTCGCCACCTGGTCTCCAAAAACGTTGTCAAGACCTATCGCAACATGGTAAACTCCGATAAGTTTGACGGCGTAGTCGACATGGTTGAGCAGATCATTAATGCCTTGTCTCTTGGTATTGGCGAGTTGATTCGGCACAGCGGAGATTCCCATCAAGCCTCCTTTTTCCGCTAGTGCCTTCATCTGTTCATCAGTCTTCAGCCTCTTGCATTTCGGATTCAAGGAACGGGCCCCTGTATGGTTGAACAGGACCGGGTCCCTTGAAGCGGCAATCGCATCCAACGTCGTTTTCTCGCCGCAATGTGAAAGATCTATCATCACGCCGACATCATTCATCTTTTTCACAACATCGAAGCCGAAGTAGCTGAGGCCTGTGTCCTGGTTCTCAGAGCATCCGTCCCCGATGTAGTTTCTAGTGTTGAAAGTGAGCATCATCATGCGGACCCCCAGTCCACTTAGAATCTCTATGTTGTTGAGGTCGCGGCCGATGGTTTGCGGTTCGAACTGTGCCATGACAACCTGCTTTCCCTCTCGCTTGGCTCGTCTGATATCCTCGGCACAAAAGGCCAAACCCATGCCTGACTGCTTCGTTATGAATGAAAAAACGGATCCAAGTTCTCGCACCGACTCATGAAAGTTCTCTGAAAGTACTGCGACTGCTTCTACGAAGCATGTGACGCCTGAGTTTCGGACACGTTGACGATCAAAATCTTCTCTGTGAGGGAAGACTAGGTGGCTGTGAAGGTCGACTAACGGAAGTTTCTCATGCAGTGCTGTTGCTCTTTCCTCTTCGGTCTTGCCGAGTTTGATGAATCGTTCTTTGAGTGGAAGCTTAAGATATTCATCTCTAGATAGCATGTGAAACCACTATCCACAACGTAGACCTTGATTCTATTTAAGAGTCTTGGGCTATGTGGCACGCGACCTTGTGTTCGCCATCAATGATGGCCAATTGAGGCGTCTCATCACAACATTGTGTGCTCCGTTTCCAGCACCTTGGATGAAATCTACAGCCAGAGGGAGGATTAACGGGACTAGGGACATCACCCTCGAGAACTATCCTCTTTCTCTTCTGCTCTATCCCAACATCGAGAACGGCCGAGAAGAGCGCTTGTGTGTAGGGGTGAACGGGATCAGTGAAGATGTCTTTCGCGTTGCCCTGTTCGACTATCTCTCCTAGATACATGACACTGACTATGTCGCTCATTTGTCTTATGACAGCCAAGTCGTGAGAAATGAATAGATAGGTTAGTTTCAATTTGTCTTGGATGTCTCGGAGCAAATTGAGCACTTGGGCTTGGACTGACACGTCCAGGGATGATGTAGGTTCGTCTAAGACGATGAGCTTCGGATTCAGCGCCAGCGCTCTTGCTACGCCTATCCTTTGCCTCTGCCCTCCACTAAATTCGTGTGGATACCTATTCGCATGATCAGGGTTGAGGCCAACAACGGCTAGGAGTTCTGCAAGTCTATTCTCTCTTTCTCTCTCCGACATGGATGTGTTCAAGATCAACGGCTCTTCCACAATGCTCTTCACGGTCATTCTGGGGTTTAGTGATGACTG
>CAYQCQ010000039.1:0-10520 GCA_964416035.1 uncultured Candidatus Bathyarchaeia archaeon | reverse complement strand
AAGATAACTCCGATCACCAAATTTGTCAACGTGGACAAGTTCATGGATTCTATGCGGAAGGTCCACGAGTTGGCTTCAAAAGGAAAGAACGCTCAGGCAAGGATCCAGATGATAGCTGCTATGCGACACGTAGGCCTAGGCGCGCTAAGAGGACTAATGACATCGGTCCTTACGAGTGGGACCTATGAAGCTTTAGGAAAAATGATACGCAAGATGGTGATGATAAGTAGCATGCACTTCATGGATCCGTATAACTTCGATCTACAGCGAGTTCAGAGATGCTGCATACACTATGCCGTTCCAGATGGGCGGATAATTCCTTTCTGCACGATGAACAGTATCCACCGCCCGGAGATCGAGAGGAAGTTCTCAATACCGATTAGCGAGTTTAAGGAGAATCGGCTACGATAGAATGAGGCCCGCGTAGATCTTCGTGAACTCCAACAACTTTCTTGTTGAGACTCTTTCGTTGATGCCGTGAACGTTTCCATAATCTATGTCCGCAGGCCCAAGCCCGATCAGAGTCGGCACCTCTGCGTCAAGGATGAGGAAGGACGCGTCTGTTGCTCCGTACCCTCCCATGATTCGGGGCGCGTACCCGGTCACCTTTCTTATCATGTCTCTTGCTTTTCTGACGACTAGTTGACGCTCATCCAATTCGACCGCTCTATGGCTTCCAAGTTTCAACTCATAGGATACCTGAAGCCCCTTGTCGCCCCTCTTCACTCGGTTGATAACGCGATCAATGTCGCGTCTTATCGTCTCTTGGGTCATTCCTAGCAGGTATCTTATGTCGGATGTGGATGTGCACTTTCCGGGGATGACGTTTGACTTTTCTCCGCCTTGCACCAAGGTCCCGGCTGCGATAGTTGGAGGTGTCAGGTACTTGCTGCGCTTGAATGTAAACTTAGTATGATCCAGCGCAATTAGCAATCTTGACATCTTCAGGTTGGCGTTGATTCCCTCTCTTGGATTGGCGGCGTGAGCTGTCTTTCCTTGAACGGTTAAGCTGAGAGAGGCGGTGCCCTTCATGGAGTTCCGGACGAAAATCTTGTCCTTACTCGTCGATGCTTCTAAGACGAAGCCATAGTTGGCCTTGCTGGCATAGCCTTTCTCAGCTAGGTACGAAGTGCCTAGTTGCCCTCCCACCTCTTCGTCGCAGACGGCGTGGATGATAATGTTGACTGTGGGCTCCAAGCCGAGCCTTCTTATTGCCTCGAGAGCTGCTATTACGCATCCAACGGCTCCCTTGTCGTCAGCCACGCCTCTGCCATACATCCATCCTTCTGAGACTTCTGCGCCGTATGGGTTGAAGTTCCAGAGCGATTGGTCGCCGACTGGAACCGTGTCTAGATGCCCGTTGAAGAGGACGGATTGCGATCGGCCTAGATCCCATTCCCCTACAACATTGACCTTACGTTCAGCGCTCTTCACCAGCTCCACCTTGAGCCCGATTTGGGATAGGAGAGATGCAGTGACTTCCGCGGGCTCTGTCGTATCACCTGGTGGATTGACGCTTGGCTTTTCGACAATCATTCTAATGATCTGGTGAAGCCTTGATTGATGTTCGTCGACGTTTGAGAAGATTCTATCAAGTTCTCTCATAGTTGGTTCTCCTCAATCATATGTGGGAGATCTTGGATAGAACACTCTTTCGGTCAAACAGGGGCTAGGATCTCCGAGTGAGATATATCCCCAAGAAGACCATTCCCGCTCCGACAATCTGGGCTCCCCCTATGGTCTCTCCCAGCCACAGACATGAGACCGCTGTTGCGATTACGGGTATGAGGTTTTGGTAAACCGCGGTTCTTCCAGGGCCTACTTTCTGAACTCCGATTTCCCAGATGACGTATCCTAGAACAACCGCAAGGCCTAAGGAGTAAGCTAGGCCTACCCAACCTTCGAAGCTTATCGCCTGCCATTCCTGCGCTAGCAGAGATGGAATCGCCAAGAGATCAAGGATTATGGTGCCGAGGATCATTGTGGTTGCCGTAAATCTGAGCGGAGAGTATCTTACAAGATAAGGCTTCGAGAGTACTGTATACCACGCCCAACACACTGACCCGGCTAGAACCAGAGCGCCTCCAACGACATATCCTTCAGAAGAAGTGAGATCAGAGCTAGATCCAGCGACCAGCATGAAAACTCCTGCTATGGAAAGAAGTACTCCAAAGACTATTCTTCTCGAAGGCTTCTCGACTCCCATCAGTAGATCTATGAGAACCACGAATAGGGGGCTTGTTGCCAACATGAGCGCCGACAAACTTGAGGTTGTCTTGGCAATCCCATAGATGAACAATAACTGATAGAGCGTGTGTCCGATTGCACCTAGGACTAAGATTCTCTTGAAGTCTTTTCTGTCTAGCAGGAAGCCTCCTTCTGACAGTCTCAATGCAAAGAACAGAAAGATTGAGGCAAGGCTGAAACGCACCGCGTTGAAGCTTAGAGGAAGCATCTCGCGCAGGGTCTGCTTGACTACTGCGAAATTTGCTCCCCAAATCGCGGCCATAAGCAGCAGAAGGAGATCTGTCCGCGAGATCAATCGTGGATTGGTTATTCGCAAGTTTTCTCACGATTACAAGTTGACGATGATTGTTCGATCTCTTGTCGGCCTGAAGGCATTCTTCATTGGAGACTGTGCAATCTTATATAGCTACGTTCAGGGACATAGAGGGCGTCTGGTGGTTCAGAATGAAAACCGACGTAGTGAATCTCAGCATTGACGAAATGCCGAAGGAATGGTATAACATAGTTCCGGACCTGCCTGAACCTCTTCCGCCGGCGAAAGATCCGGAGGAAGGCCCTTCGCGAATTGCGCAGCTGGAAAAGTTCTATACAAAGATGTCGTTGCAACTTGACGCTTCGAAGGAACGCTGGGTTAAGATCCCTGACGAAGTTTGGGATCTCTATGTTCATGTCGGGCGACCGAGGCCGCTGCAGAGAGCGCTCAGGCTTGAGCGCTACTTGAAAACACCAGCTAGGATCTACTACAAGCGGGAGGACCTCTCTCCGACAGGTAGCTTCAAGATGAACACTACACTTGCCCAAGCATACTTTGCCGCTAAGGAAGGAATATCGCGCTTAGCTGTTGAAACGGGTGCTGGGCAAACCGGAACGGCATTCGCATTCTCTTCAAAGATATTCGGGCTGCAATGTACGATTTACTTTGTGCGGTTTGCCTACAACTTGAAGCCTGACCGGGCAACCTACATGAAAATGCTTGGCGCAGAAGTTCTATCGTCACCCACTGATAGAACAGAGATAGGTAGATCCTTCTTAAAGAGGGATCCGAAGCATCCGGGATCGATAGGCATCGCCACGGCAGAATCGCTTCAGGATGCTGCGTCTAGAGAAGACACTGTCGCCACAGTTGGTAGTTCAAAGAACCATGTTCTTATGACGCAGTCGATCATCGGGTTGGAAACGAAGAAACAGCTTGACTCGATCGACGAGAAGCCGGACGTCATGATCTCATGTGTCGGTGGAGGAAGCAACTTCTACGGGTTCATTTCGGCTTATCTGAAGGAGCGGCTTGATGGACGTCTGAAGGACGTAAGGTTTGTTGGTGCGGAATCAGCTTCATCTCCTAGACTTACCAAAGGAGAATATCGATACGATTTCACGGAGCCTTCAAAGTCCACACCAATGGCGAAGGTATACACGTTGGGTGTTGATGCGTCTCTTCCTCTGATTAGAGCTGAAGGTATAAGGTCAACGTCGACAGCTCCGATCCTGAGCCTCTTGAGGAGCAAAGGGATAATCGACACAAGAGTCTATGCCATCGATGAGAAAGACGTGTTTGACGCAGCGAGAACCTTCCTGCAGGTAGAAGGATTCCTGGTGGCTCCTGAATCCGCCTACGCTGTAAAGGCCGCCATTGACGAAGCGCTTGAAATGAAAAAGAGAAACGAGGAAAAGGTCATCGTTTTCAACATCAGTGGGATGGGTCACGTAGACTTCCAGGGATACCGTGAGGTACTCAAAGACATCTGACCTTCTCTGTCTAGATATCGTCGACTTCGTTTGAAAGCAACCTTCTCTTTTTGTTGATTACAGAGAGACAATCAGCGGACGCTAACTTATGATAGCAAATGATAGATCGTCCTAGGTATTCCTAATAATCAAAGATCGTGAAGGTGTTGCGTGTTGAAGAAGTTGCCCACTAACCTCAATGTTCATCTTGAGATGGGGTCCCGGAACTCGGGTGCGGCAGTCGAGAGGTGCGATGTGATCGTAGCGATAGATGTCTTGAGGTGCAGTTCTTCGATCGTGACTGCGCTTGCAAATGGAGCTAAAGCTGTGATACCGTCATTGACTCTCGATAAGGCACGGGCACTCGCAAAGGCGCGGGGAGCAGTTTTGGCCGGCGAGAGAAGAGGCAAGAGGCCCAAAGGATTCCAGTTAGGGAACTCTCCTCTTGAGTTCAAGGAAAAAGTCGTACAGAGCAAAACTGTTGTGCTGACCACTACGAGTGGCACCAAAGCGATCGTTCTAGGCAAAAAAGCGCAAAATGTGCTTGTCGGTTCGTTCCTTAACCTTGATGCAACAGTCCAACTTGGGAGCCAGCTCGCTGAAACCTCGGGCAGCGGGATATCCTTGGTAACGGCAGGTACAGGCGGGCTCTTCTCTCTGGAGGATTTTCTCTGCGCCGGAGCTATGTCCGACAAGTTGATCCAAGAAGGTGCTCGGTTGGATGATGGATGTTTGGCTTCTGCTTATGCGTGGAGAGAAGCCCGACCGAACCTATCCGCCGCATTGAGAGAAGGGCTTCACGCGAAACGTCTTGATTCATTGGGCTTTGCTGAGGATGTGGACTTCGCGGCAAGGGTGAATCTTTTCGATATCGCTGCAATCTTGAGAGGGGATCGAATAGTCGCAATTAAACCATAGGTGCTTGCTTGGACGCGATTGGTTTCGGGCCGCCTCAGTCAAATACCTTCAAGATCACTAGGTTCACTCTTAACTCTGATAGATCATCGACGACCCAGCATTTTCTTGTATATGTCCGGAATAAAAGTCGATCTGAGGCACCGCGTCCTACTCAAGTAATAACGTTCGTCAATCCCGCTTCGCGTGCGATCTCGCATGCTTCACGGAACTCAGATCCTGTCAGCCTTCTGCGAAGCTCGGGAGTCTCGTACGCTCGCCACTGCGGCCGATATTGATCCATCAGATTGACGCGCGTTTCAGGTCCTAGGTTCCGTGAGATCCATTCTAAGATCGGTTTAGTGCAGCATGAGTTGTGGGTTGGAAGGACTAGAACCCTGATTATGAGTTCTCCAGATTTCTTAGCCGTCAAGTGGTTTTGCGTGCACACTTCCCAATATTTTGGGGCGCTTGAGATTCGTGTGGAGCATTCACCGGGTCCATACTTGAAGTCAAGAAGATACACATCGGCGAAACCTGAGAGTAGTTGCGCCGTTTCATGGCTGTAGTAGGAGTTGCTGTTCCAGGCGACGGGAACGTTCTCTCTGACCGTCATGAATGCTTCTAGCCAGTGGTAGAGCCAGGGAGTCGGTTCGCCTCCAACAAGGTTGGCGTTTCGACATCCATGCTGTCTCAGATGGTCCACTATCTTTGCAAGCGACTCTGGTTGGTGCAAGTCGCCTGCTTCTATGTTTTGGCTGATTGTCCAGTTCTGGCAGTGTAGACATCGCATAGTGCAGCCGCAAGTGAATATCGTTCCGGAGGGGACTAGTTCGGGCTCCTCTCCCATGTGCTCAAAGAAGCTGGAGACAGTCGCGGTCGCTCCGCAACCGCAGAATCCTGTCTTGCCCCCTGTTCTGTCGGCTCCGCACTTCCTGACACAGAAGTGGCAATGCTGCAGGATCCGTTTTGCAAGCTCAGCTTTGAGACCTAGAAACGACTGAGAGGGAGCTATTGACTCGTCAAGATGCGCCTCTCCTGTGTCAACTGAATTCTCGTCGATGGAAAATCTGCTTAGAAGCTGGTTATGTTTGGTCCACAGGTTCTCTGTGGATTCGCTTGTTGAGAAGTCAGCTGGGAGGCGTCTGGCAATGACGAATTTCGCTTTCTTCTTGCCTTGAAAGGTATCAAAGTACCTTGAGAGACTTCTCTGACATTTCTCGTCTCTGAGCACAGCGATCGAATCGGGTCTCACCGCAATCCACATGTCGTCTCCGTCTTCCATGTCATGATAGGTCCTTGGTTCTGTGGCGTCTAGTAGGCTTCACATTCCAAGTCTTTGGCGGGAAATTCGGGCTACGCGCTAGTTATCAGCGCCGAGAATCTGGACCGCGGCCGCTTGAAAGTGCCGACGATTGGTATGGAATTATTGCATTTCTGGCATCGGTTGTCATCTGTCAGCTGCCATCGACTTATGTCGTATCCATACCTTTCAATCAGTAGCTGCTTGCAGAAGGGGCAGTATGTGTTCTCGCTAGGGTCTCCTGGAACGTTACCGACGTAGACGTATCGTATCCCTTCATTGATCGCTACTTCGCGGGCTTTTGCAATTGTTTCAGTGGGCGTTGGAGGGACGTTGGAGAACTTGTATGCCGGATAGAACCTGCTGAGATGTAGAGGTGTGTCTGGGCCTAGCTTTCCTACGTGCCATTTTGAGAGTTCTATGATTTCCTTCGGATCGTCGTTTAGTTTTGGTATGATCAGAGTCGTCGTCTCTACGTGTATCCCTCTCTTCTTCATCTCTTCGGTTGCGTCGAGAACTGGTTTGAGTTCTGCCTTGCAGTATTCTCTATAGAACTTCTCGTTGAATCCCTTTACATCGACGTTTGCAGCGTCGATGACGTCTGCGATTTCGCTTAAGGCCCCTGGTGTAATGTATCCATTTGTCACTAAGACGTTGAGGATTCCTTCTTTCTTCGCAAGCTTCGCTGTGTCTAGTACATATTCGTGCCAGATGATAGGCTCGTTGTATGTGTAAGAGATGGATTTGCAGCCGTATTTCTTGGCCAGCTCCACAACTTTGGCGGGTTCCAATTGATCAGAGAAGACGTCTCCTGGCTCGACCTGTGAGATGTGATAGTTTTGGCACCATGGGCATTTGAAGCTGCAACCGACCGCGGATATGGAGAAGGAGTAGCTTCCGGGCCAGAAGTGAAAGAGAGGTTTCTTCTCTATAGGGTCGACAGCAGTTGAGGTTACCTCTCCATATGTTTCAGTATAGAGCTTCCCTCCCTTGTTTACTCTTGTCCTGCAGACGCCTTTGCCGCCAGGCCTGATTGTGCACCTGTGTGGGCAGACTGAACATTTCACGAAACTGTCAGCGAGAACTTGGTAGAGGGATGCCTCTTTTTCCGGCAAACTACTCTGTTTCCTCCTTGTCAACATGGAAGCCGTTCCCGTTGAATCGGATTGATAGAGTTCGGTTCAGTGCTCTGAAACCTCTTCCAGAACCATCTAGTTCAATGAGGCCGCATTCCGACAGCCTTCGAAGATGAAAGTGCACAGTCATGTCAGCGAGGGTTACGTTAAGTCTCTTCTTCAATTGTCCTATCGAGAGCCTCGCTGGATGGACTCTAATCAACTCGCGTAGTATTTCGGCCCTTATTGGAAGGCTTAGAGCGTCGCATATTGCTGAGGCGTTGTCATTCTCTTTATTGAGCAATAGAGCACCTTCTGGACTTCGAGATTGAACATAAGATTCTTATCTTATAAACGTCTCGAACGCCAATCATGAATGACAAGATGGCCTCCGAGCCGGACCCCGAACGTCAAGATCTCCGGCAGTGTTTTTCTGACTGGGGAGATGCCTGAAGCCAGTCTGACAAGATGAGATTCTACCCGACATCGCAGTCGCTTAAGTTCCTGAAGTCATATTGATACAATATTGAGCGACGGTTGTAGTAGGTCAGGCAATGTTGCTGGGTCATGACGGGATCGCAGGAGAAACTGCTGCAATGGAACAAGAGTATCATGTATCATTCAAGATGATCGAGTTTCGGTATGCTCCAGTCTGTATTACACGGTGAGAAAATGAGCAGCCAAGAGAAAGGCAGGCTCTTCTTTCTGTTGTCTGGAGAGCACCCCGCGCTTCCCAGAGCCGAGGTAATCGCGATTCTTGAAGCAGAGCGTCTGCCGTACACGGTTGTTAGCTCAGCATACCGTCTTGTGATACTTGAGTCAAGCCTTCAAGCACTGGAGGCCGTCGGAACGCGAAGCTTAATGGTGGAGTCATGTGGACGAGTAGTTTCTGAAGTTAAGAGCGAAGGTTCTATAATCAAAAGAATGTCTGAGCGCGCGTCTTTCTCAGACTTCGTGCATGAGGGAGAGAGCTTCGCGGTTCGCAGCATCAGAATCGGTGGTGCCCAGAGAGCGCTTCGAAGAGAGCGGCTTGAGAGAGATCTTGGAGAGCTGATATTGAAGGAGGGGCGTGGACTCAAGGTCGACCTGAAAGCGCCGAAGAGAACCTTTCTTGCAATCCTATCGTCGGGAAAAGCGACGCTTGGCCTTGTCACGAATGTTAGGGAGAGAGGGGTGATAGCCCGTCGTAGGCCTAGGAAGAGGCCGTATTTCCATCCATCTACGATGCCGCCCAAGCTGGCTAGGTGCATGGTGAATCTTGCAAGACCTAGGGCAGGGGAGATTCTGCTGGATCCCTTCTGCGGAGCCGGTGGGCATCTCATTGAAGCTGGGTTGATTGGATGCCGCGTTGCAGGGGTTGACGTAAAGCGAAAGATGATTCGAGGAGCCGCCCGGAACTTGGCGTATTTCGGTGTGAGGCCTGAAGGGCTCTTGCTTGCAGACGCGCGGCATATGCCATTCTCAAGAGTTGATTCCATTGCTACTGATCCCCCGTATGGGAGAGGCGCTTCAACAATAGGGTCGACTGCGACCAAGATGCTGATGGATTTCCTGACTGAGGTGCCCAACGTTCTGGGGGGAGAGTCTCTTGTCTGTCTTGCTACCCCAAAGGAGCCGAGAGCAGTGGAGAGAGTTAGAAAGGTAGGCTTCAGGGTGGTGGAGAGCTATGACATATATGTGCATCGGAGCCTCACAAGGCAAGTGTTAGTCTTGAGGCTTGCCTAGTACTGATGGGTTGATGAAATTCTTGGAGCTCATTTTTCTTGGCACGAGTGGAAGCATGCCTACGAGGGAGAGAAGTCTGCCTTCAGTCGTCGTCAAGTATGGCTCGGAACTTCTGATGTTTGATTGCGGGGAAGGCACGCAGAGGCAGATGGGCTTAGCGAAGCTCAGCCCTGCGAAGAGGATGAAAATCTTCATTTCGCATATGCATGGTGACCACGTTCTTGGTTTGCCGGGGCTTCTTCAATCTATGGCGCTTCTTGGAAGGCAGAACAGTTTGGAGATCTTTGGTCCAAGAGGGATCAGGAAATTCGTCGAGTTGGTGAATGAGACAGTTCAGTTCGGCCTCACATTCCCTGTGCATGTGCACGATGTGAGGGCCGGAAAGATTGATGCCGAAGAACGATACGAGGTTCACGCAGCATGGGCGGACCACGTCATACCATGCATCGCGTATTCTTTCATGGAGAAACCTAGGCCCGGGAAATTCCATGTTCAAATGGCTAGGAGACTTGGGGTTCCGGAGGGCCCTCTATGGAAGAGGCTCCAGATGGGGAAGGTAGTGAAGGTCAAAGGGAAGAAGATTGATCCTCGCCTTGTTGTAGGCCCATCCAAACCCGGAACTAAGGTCATCTATGCCACGGATACTCGGCCTAGCCGCCGAATTGCTTCGCTGGCTTCGAAGGCTGATGTTCTGATTCATGATGGAACTTTCGATAGTTCCTTGGGGGAGAAGGCGAGGCCGGAGGGACATTCCACTGCGGCACAGGCCGCGAAGATTGCAAAAGCGGCAAAGGTAAGGAAGCTTGTGCTAACTCATATCAGCGCTAGGTATCGTGATCCTTCAGTTCTGCTCAGGGAGGCAAGGAGGATATTTCGGAATACGGTTGTGGCTCATGATCTCATGGCTTTGGAGTTGTAGAGGCACCTAGGAGTTGTTGAAGTCGCTCTAGGCTGGTGTCAACTCCTTTTGTTGATTCTACGACAACGGTTCGACACGAGGTCTGTCTGATCTTCTGAGCCACTGTACGCCAATTGACCGTGCCTTTACCTATCTCTTCGTGCGAGTCACGGTTCCCATGATTGTCGTGTGCATGAACGTGGACGACCTGTCTGCTGAACCTGTCAAGGAATGTCGAGAGTTCTCCGGTTGTGTTTGCATGCCCGATGTCGAGAACGATTCTGAAATTCTCCCATCCCAGTTCATCGTGAATTCGATTGAACGATTCATGATCGTTCATTAGGGCTGAGTAACCTTTCGGCATATTCTCCAAGCACAGTTGGACGCCCATTTCCTTAGCCACTACAGTTAATCTAGCTATTGCCTCAACATTGAGCCTCCACTCTTCGCTTGGATAGAAGCTTGTGAGTGCGCCCCGATGGCCCGGGTGTATCACCAGCGTCTCAGCTTCAAGTTGAGAGGCGTGTCGTATAGATTCCTCAACTCGTTTCATAGCCATCTGTCGAACCTCTGGAACTAGCGATGCGATGTTAACGTCGGCGAACGGTGCGTG
>CAYQCQ010000038.1:0-10684 GCA_964416035.1 uncultured Candidatus Bathyarchaeia archaeon | reverse complement strand
CATGTGAATCGTGAAGAGCGTAAGTAAAGCAAGGTCTTGTGTCGTCAACCAAACCTCTTCTCCACGCTTCTTAATCCGCATCGGATTGGCAGAGGATCCCTCGAAGAGGTGGCGTGTAACTGTCAGAACCAGCTTCTTCGCTCGATCCCAGCTGCCAACATATCTGGGATTGATTGAGTAGCGGCCTTCAGACTCGGATAGGAAACCTTCCTGAACGGACCTAGCCAGATACCTCTCAACTCTCTTCACCCTCTCGCCTTCTCGAATCCCCAACCCGTCACATATCTCGTTCAGGGTCCTCGGCATCTTTACGCGTTCTAGCAGGTAGATGATGGCGTAGCGAAGATAGTCCCCTCGGGCCGGAGGAGTTCCAAGCGCGTCGTTGATGATGTGATGCCTAGCAAGCTCGATCTCATTAACATCGAAAGGTGTTCCGTCCACATCCAAATCACATATGGCACATTCGGTCTTCCATCTCTGCTTTCGGGAGGTGTCGTACATCAGGCTGGTCCTCGTGTTTGCGAGACTTCTGTCAAGGAATAGGATGCGAACCTTCTCAGTTACGACCGTTTGATACGCCAGATAGAGCTCAGACAGAGTCATGATCCAACTCGCGATCGTGGAGTTGTCAACAAGAGCCTGTTCAGTCAGCGGCTTGGTAATTGTGCTCTGAGCCCTCTGCCCAGTCTCCAGAACGGTCTGATCCACATCTTGAACACGATCCACATAGATCGGAACACAACTAGACAGGCCTCGTCCCCTCTCAACAAACCCTGTCTCGTAGCTTACTTTCGGCCGCGAATCCTTCCTGACCTCAACCTCACCCGTCACAGCATAGGCTCCACCCCAGAAAACCGCCAGGCCCCCAGTCAGAACCTGTTCCATAGATCCGTCGATAGCCGCGTACTTCACCTTGCTCCCGCCAAATAGCTTCAACGCCGTCTCATACGCGAAGTCAAGATCGAAGTCTGACACGATCAGATTTTGTAGGAGCCTGTCGTACAAGACTTTGGCAGCTTCAAATCTGCCTCTAGAATCGTCAACCTGACTTTCAGCTCCAACCCTCAGAAGCTCACCAGTCCGCTTCACATGCGAACTCAACAACGACGAGATAGAACATCACACTCCGCACTTGTCTGTTCGAATTAGTGAACTGAGCGTTCCAATCTGTAGGTTTTATGGTTACCTCTCCCACGAACCTACCGATGAAAAATGTCGAGAAAGAAGTTGGCGACAATAAGCGTCTTCGTTCTAATCCTCACGATAGCAGCATTCTACGTCGGCACGCTTTACCCTCAATACAGCAGATTCGAGGTATACGACGCCCGTATCAAAGGCCTTGTGCCCACAACTCCTCAAGACCTCATAGGTTCGGCCACAGAGAAACAGGCTGAGTCCGCGCAGGAGCGAATGGTTGTCTACAACGCATACATCTCCCTTGAGACGAAAGAAATCCAAGGTGGTCTAGCTAAGGTCAGGGCTCTAGCCGAAGGATATGGCGGTTATGTCGCAGGCTCATCTCAGAAAGAAGGCAAAGCTCAGATTACGATTCGAGTTCCCAAAGACAAGTTCCAAGCCTCAGTTCGGGACATAGAAAGGTACGGCAAGGTTCTTGACGAGCGCACCACAAGCGAAGACGTTACCGAGCGATACATCGACCTCAAAGCCAGATTGGAGAACTTGCAGAAACAGGAGCAACGGCTCCGAGAAATACTTGGAATGGCGCGGACCGTCGAGGAAGTGTTGAAGGTTGAGAAGGAGCTTGAACGTGTCAGAGGGCAGATCGAGAGCCTTCAAGGACAGATAAACTACCTTGAGCGAAACGTTGCCATGTCCATCATTGTAGTCAACCTAACAGAGCCTCTACCTCCATTCACATTTCCAGACATGAAGTGGAGTGAAGTCTTCGAAGCCGCTCTCAGAGGACTCTTCTGGGTGCTTCGCGGATTGATAGTGCTCGTAGTCTCGCTACTTCCACTAGCGCTAATCGGCGTTCTAGGATACTTCGTCTACAGATGGCAGAAGAAAAGACGCATAACATCAAAGCCATCCTGACATGACCCACGCTAATTAGTCTCCGAAGTCTTCGCTATCAAATGCGGCGCAGCGATGTGTGGTGCTAGTCAGTTCAGTGTATCTTTGGTTTGAAGGGGCTCTTGGAGAAGAAGTCAACGGGCCTTGGAATCACGAGAAATCCGTCACTACTTGGGAGATTCTCTTCTTCTGAGGCCATCTCAAGCGTGCGCACTTGGTGAGGAAATGCCCTATTTCCTTCTAGCCTCTCTTGCTCGATATTCTGCTTTTGCCTCTTTGTCCTTCAGATTGCTTTCTATCCAACGCACAGCGCCTAGGTAATGCGCAGTTATGCCGATCCCCCAGAAGAAAAGCGGGTAGATGAACCAGATGACTCGCACAGTATATATCAAATTCGTACCGAACAACATGGCGTTGACCAATAGGTATGCCACAAGATGGATTAAGAAACCTCTCTTCTCCTCCTCCGTTTTTATCTCTCTGTACGCTAGTTTATACTCGTCTAACGAAATCTCCACGGCCATTGTGACTCAGCTTGTCTACCGAATTGCTGATTTGGTCTATAAGTCATTTTTGAGTTAATACCGCTCTAGCGCGCTCCCCTAACAACATCGCGCGCTTGGCAAGTTTTTTCATCATACTTCAGTGGAAGTCGTGCCCATTCCAGTGGAGTCAGAAATCCTCAAAAGTTCGAATGCAAAGTCGTCTTTCTTGGGCTAGTGAGAAATGGCTAAGCTTAGAGCCGAGACGCTGATCCTCGAGGCCGAACGACCGCGTACCTTGAAGTGTCAACATCGGAACAGGAAATTTGTGATCAACAATATCGAGTTCAAGATATGGCGATGCTTAGACTGCGGCCTAATCTAAAGAGAAAAGTAGAATCTCTCAAGCTGCGTTCGAAGATCTACTAGGGCAACTTGTCCAAACGAGTCCTCAAGTGAGGAACATGACTCAGGCTGTAAGAATCCGATAGCTATTTCTATAGATTCGTAGAAAATTAGCGGCACAGGCTATTGGTGACGGGCATGGTCTCGATAGTAGCGACAGGAGATTCTCTCGCCACGATGCGCCTATCAGTCTACAATGAAGAATCTTACCTCTCGATGCTGCGGATCCTGAGATCAGCTGACGTCTCATTTACGAACCTCGAAATGCTATTGGGCAACTTTGAATCGGCCCCTGCCGCAGAGAGCGGCGGAACCTACGTCATGGCCCAGCCTTTCATGGCTGAGGAATTGAAGTGGATGGGCTTCAACCTCTATGCAACAGCAAACAATCACTCAGTAGACTTCGGAGAAGGAGGAATTCTATCGACAACACGGGTTCTCAATCAGTTAGGACTCGTTCACGCGGGTGTTGGAAGAAACCTAGCAGAGGCCAGAAGCCCGGCTTATTTGGAGACCAAGAATGGACGCGTGGCTCTGATTTCCGCATCCTCCACCTTTCCTTCGTTCGGCAGAGCCGGGGAAACGCGACCGGACATGATCGGAAGACCTGGGCTGAATCCTCTAAGGTATGAGGCGAGGCTGATCCTCCCACACAAGATGATGCGTCAGTTGAAGCAGATATTCAAGGAGACAGGAGCGCCGATCCGCAAGGAGAGAGAAGGAGTAATCTCACTATTGAATCTGAAGTTCGCTGGAGGAAGAAAACCTGAAATCCTCACTTTCCCCAACGAGGCTGATGTCAAGGGGATAGTAGCGTCCATCAAGGATGCCAGAAGGCAGTCTGACTACGTGCTTGTAAGTTTACACGCGCACGAGCCCGACGGAGCGAACAGAGAGAACCCGGCGAAGTTCATACGAGTTTTCTGCAAGAAATGTCTAGACGCAGGCGCACACGCGATAATTGGCCACGGGCCTCATTTGCTCAGAGGAATTGAGATCTACAAGCGAAAGCCAATCCTGTATAGTCTTGGGAACTTCATCTTCATGAATGAAACGATTCGTTTTCAGCCTTCAGAAGTCTATGAAAGATATGGGCTGATGTGGAGTGCGACTCCAGCTGATCTGTATGACGCAAGGGGAAGACGAGGAAAGAAAGACGCGGGAGGATTCCGATGGTTCACATATGATCGTGTCTACTGGGAAGGCGCGATTGCGAAGTTCACTCTTGAGAACGGGGCCCTCGAGGAATTGCAGCTATACCCTGTCACATTAGGGTTTGAGAAACCTCGGTCTCAGAGGGGGAGACCAACCTTGGCGGAAGGTAAAGCCGCCAAAGCGATTCTGGAAAAGATCAAAAAGCTATCTCTTCAGTACGGAACTCAGCTGGACATCGTTGAAGGCGTAGGAAAAGTGCACCTCTGATCTCTCCAAGAAAAAGAGAACCACCTAATTGCTAAGAGAGAGTGGAACGAAAAGCGTCTGGTAACTACTTCGTGAACTTTGTCATCTTCGTTCCGCAGTTCGGGCATATAGCTCTTAGCATCGGTCTTCCTTTCGATGTGAGCTCTCTCTTCACATTCTTGTCGTCGACGACGACCTTCTTCTTGCACTTGACGCAGAACATCTCTGCCATGACTATCTACTCCTTGAACCGTTCGTGTTCATTTGACTGCTCATAAAACCTTTTCCATGATAACCCACAAACTCATAACAGAATCACAAGAGTTTGGACAAGTTCATGATCATACCGTTGTCACCTTTACTCCTTCTCTTTTCATGATCTCATGCGCAACAATAACGCCTGAAACTGATGCTTGCACCAGACCTCTCGTCACTCCAGCGCCATCACCGATCGCAAAAAGGTTCTTGATTTTGGTTTCAAGGTTCTCAGTCAACTCAAGACGCGAAGAGTAGAACTTTACCTCGACTCCATACAAGAGCGTGTGCTTCGCACAAATCCCTGGCGACACGAGATCCAAGGCGTGAAGCATCTCTCTTATGTCAGAGAGGTATCGGTATGGAAGGACGAAGCTGAGATCTCCTGGAGTAGCTGATCTCAACGTTGGCCTCACAAGATTTCTTTCAATTCTCTCCTCGGTTGAGCGTCTTCCTGCCTCAAGGTCGCCGAGTCTCTGGACCATTATTCCGCCGCTGAGAAGATTCGCGAGTCTTGCAAGATACTTTCCATAGGCAATCGGTTCTTTGAATGGTTCGGTGAATGAGGTGCTCACCAGAATTGCGAAGTTCGTGTTTGGAGTTTTCATCTCAGAGTAGCTTTGACCGTTGACTGTGATCACATCGTTGTAGGATTCTGTTATGATTTCGCCAGATGGGTTGAAGCAGAACGTCCTAACCTTGTCATCAAACGATTTCGAAAAGTAGATGAATTTCGGCTCGTAGAGGGCATCCGTCAACTCCTCAGTGACCGCAGCGGGAACCTCCACCCGAACCCCCACATCGACCGGGTTGTTCAACGTCTTCAAGCCGAGCGTCTGGGCTTCAGAGTTAAGCCACTCTGCGCCAACTCTGCCCGGTGCCACAACTACATACTTTGAAGAAACCTTCTCTCCGTCAGCTGTCTCGATGCCTACCGCTCGTCCCTGATCCACAAGTAGCTTCTTGACCTCCGTATCTGTTCTAACCTCAACGCTTCCCTGTAGAGACTTCTTCATCTCTCTCAGAACCTGAGCACACTTCTCTGTTCCGAGATGCCGCAACTTTTCTGGAACAAGCTTCAGTCCGGCCAACGCAGCCTTGCGCTCAATCGCCTCAATTCTGTCTGCGTCCGTCCCGTACAGCCTTTCCGGGGCGCCAAACCTCAGATATGTCTTATCCACATAGTCGATCTCCTTGGCGAGCCGTTCGCTTCCTATGTATTCGCTGAGCCAGCCCCCAACTTCAGGTGATAACGTAAGCTTGCCGTCGCTGAAGGCTCCAGCGCCTCCCCACCCGCTGAGGAGAGTGCATGGATTGCAGTTGACGCATCCGAGTCCCCTGCTGGCTGGGCACCTCCGCTTGGTCATGTCAGGGCCCTTGTCAAGCATCAGTACGGATAGCTTAGACGCCTGTGCTAGCTCAAGAGCCAGGAATATTCCCGCCGGACCACAGCCTACAACGATAACATCATAAGGCAAAGCTAGACCTCGAAACCCCAACAAACGCAACAACAATTTCATATAAACGCTACGGTTTTTCCAAAAAATCTGAGTATCGCTCCATAGAATCCAACCCTTAAGATACTCCACGAAACATCCCGCTGCGTGAATGATGTGGACTAATCTTTCAGATTTGATAGATTGTCTCTAGCCGTGCACAATCTGCGAGACATGAAGAACAGAAACTATCGCCTTGCAGCCCAAATGCTGTTGCGCTTGAAACAACTTGTTCCATGATGTCTTAGTTCCTCACTCGACTTGAACACGGTTCCACAATGTGCGCAACGATAAACTTCACTCAATCACACTTCACCTCTAATCGTTGTCTCAGCTAACACCATTAGCGCAACACCTAAGCTGGCTGGGCTAGCGCGCGCTCTCTCTGTGACGCGCCAAGACAGGAAGATACTGTCTTCCGCGTCGATCGAACCTCTCATACCATGCTCTCCGATCGTTCCGCCAATACCATGGGGGCTTTGGTTTCGGTTTAGATCGCATGTTACTGTGGCGCGGCTTTTCCCATGCACGCCCCTTGTTTCTAGATAGCACGCTCAATGTAGGTTACCTCACTTTCCAATCTCGGAGGAAAAAGATCACACACTTCGTGGGGTTGACCCACGGAATGCACACAAGATTTTCCAGCCACCCAATAGCTCTCTAAGCATATAAGCATTGAAGACGACCGTGGTCATACATATCACGGAGTCCCAGATTATGACCCATCTCGTGAGCGAAGAGGCTAGGAGGCTTATCTTCTCTCTGAGCCAGTAGGTTTTTCTGCCAGCTTCCACAATCGAAACAGATCTCACCTTCCATTGGAGGCCCCAACATGCTTGTCAAGGAATTTCACCATCGCCTCGTAGGCTACTATGCGATTCTTGAGCTTCACAATGCCATGCCCTTCATCGTCGAATAGAACGTATGTTACAGGAATCCCCCTTGCTCTAAGGGCCTCAACCATCTGATCAGTCTCAGATTGAGGAACTCTCGGATCATTCCTGCCTTGGACAAACATCAATGGCGCCACAATCCTATCGACATAGTGTATAGGTGAGATCTCGCGAAGGAAGTCAGCGTCCTTCTCAGGATCCCCATATTCAGCGGCTCTCAGTTTCCTCCTCCATGGCCCAGTGTTTCTGAGAAAGGTGTGAAAGTTTGCGATGCCGTAAAGGTCTATTCCTGCTGCCCAGAGTTCAGGATACTGCGTCACCGCCGAAAGAACCATGAATCCTCCATAGCTTCCACCCATAATCGCGATTCTCTTTTCGTCCACGAGTCCAGACTGCGCTAACCATTGTACCGCATATTTCAGATCTTGAACCGATTCCAACCGTTTCCGCACATCGTCGAGGTGGACATATGTCTTTCCGTAGCCGCTGCTTCCTCTAATGTTCGGTGCGAAGACCGCGTAACCGCTGTTCAAGAGGTACTGAATCACCTGATTGAAGGAAGCCCGGACCTGGGATTCTGGCCCGCCGTGAACATGGACCACTACTGGAACCTTGGAATCCGGCGGCACATCTTGGGGAAGGTACAGAAAGCTTGGAATCTCCCGGCCGTCAAAGGTCTTGTAGTGACTTAGACTGGGTTCTACAAAGCTACTTCTAGGAATCCCCGACCGGCCGCTAAAGGTCAACTGTCGAACGCGATCCTCATCTATCGAGCACAACCAGACATCCGGGTTATAGGTCGCTGCGCTGAACGTGAAGGCTAGAAAGCGTCCATCATGCGACCAAGTTGGTTCTTCAACGATTCCCGGCGGGATGCCTTGAACTCGCCTTGATTCTCCCTCTGCCAGATCCAGTATTCTGAGTTTACTGTAACCATCAATGTTAATCGCGAAAGCGATTCTCTTTCCGTCACCCGAAAGAGCGCTGGGACCGATATCCCATTTCTCCTCCGCCAGAACAATCATCTCTCGCGTTGCAGGATCCATACTAACGAGGGTAGCAAACTCTCGGTTCTCATTAGAAACAAGATAAAGCCGTCTCCCATCAGGAGAGAAGTGCTCAGACGAATATTCGGCTTCGCCTTGATGAGGCGTCAGGTGGGAAACCACACCGCCTTCCAAGCCAACAAGGTATAGATCTCGGTCAAGATTGGAATTCGCTCGGCGAACCAATACCCTTCTCTTGTCAGGCGTGAAGCAGGAAGCATAGTTAGTTCCGTCATGTTGAAGAATGCGGCGACTTTCCTTTGATTCCACATCCATTACGTATGCGTCGAAGAAGGCTTCATGGCGCTCATTTGAGGAGAACGTTATCCATCGGCCGTCCGAAGCCCAGTCTCCGAACGCGTGGATTACGCGAGGTTTGTCAGTAAGCTGCTCAATATGTTCTCCCCCGTCTTGGACTAGGTAGAATTGGGTCCTCTCGTTTCCACCCTGATCCATACCGAGGATGAGTCGATCGCCCACAGGCGCATAGCGACAGAATGAAACCTCTTCGCTATAGAACGTTAGTTGCTCTGGCCATCCTCCATCCAAGGCAACACGCCACGCCTGAGGCACACCTGTTATATTCGTCAGAAATGCAACATGTGCGCCGTCAGACGAGAACGACGGGCAACGCGCGCTTCGAATATTCAGGTATCTCGCAAAGTCGAATCGTCTGCCCAAACCTTGATCATTCCCCGCTTGTTACCTATGACCGAAATTCTGAATATATGTTCGCTTGGACAAAGGCCACCTTTCCGAGCCTTGAACTCCTCTGTAGGTACGTGAAATCTTAGATTGAACGAACTTAGCCTAGATCAAATCGGGTTTTGACGGAGATCTGTCAGTGTTGCGTGGCAAAGTCTGAAAGCTTTATCGGTATAGCTCAGTCATGTGTCACCGTTCACAGGGTGCCTGTAGTGACGACTGTAAATCTTCCGACCAAGATTATGGAATCCTTCGTTAAAGTTCACCCGTGCGACGGATCAGACGTGAGCTTGCAAGAACGCGATTCGATATGAGTGCTTAGCAGAGTCGACTAGGAATGGTTCTGAGATTCAAATTTCCTGACGTTTGGAGTTGTGAGTGTGGAAAGGAACATCAGATACCGCTAAGAGTGATCGCTATCGGCGAGAAATGTCTACTCAAGTTAGGTGAGGCTGCGGACAGTCTTGACATAGGGCGAAGATGTCTCATTGTCGAAGACTCTATCACGAAGAAGATAGCCGGCCTGAGAGTGAAGGAGATTCTTGAAAACGCGGACTATTCTGTGAACGAAGCCATAATAGAAAAGGCCGACACTGAAAATGCCAGAATAGTTAGCGAGCGATTAAGAGAACATGACTTCTGCGTTGCTGTGGGGGGCGGGTCTCCGATAGATGTGGCAAAGATTGCCTCATACGAGAATAATGTCCCCTTTGTTTCTGTACCAACTGCCCTATCCCATGACGGCATAGCTTCGCCAATCGCATCGATCATTCAGAATCGCAGAAAGAGCTCCTTACAGGCTAATCCGCCTGTAGCCGTCGTGGCGGATTTGGAGATTCTCTCGAACGCTCCGAACAGGATGATCTCGGCTGGATATGGAGATGTGGTTGCCAAGGTTACTTCGCTGAAGGACTGGGAGCTTGGCAGGGATGAGAAGGGTGAATACTATTGCGAACGGGCTGCGAGGCTTGCTTTTCAGGCCATGACTGACCTGATCCAACTCCCCAAAACAACCCTGAGAATGGAAGCGGTCAAGAGCCTCGTAGAGGCGCTACTGAATTCTGGCGTCTCTATGATCATTGCTGGTTCATCCAGGCCCGCCTCGGGGGCAGAGCACTTGTTCTCGCACTTCATTGATCTAAGCGTGGAGAAGCCGGCGATGCATGGCGAGCAATGCGGACTTGGAGCGATACCCCTAGCTAGGTATCACGAGGAGCATAACTCCAACTGGTGGAGAGAGACGAAATATCAATGGCGAAACATCAAACAGATGCTACAAGATTTCGGTGGCAATCCTGGCCTGAGAAGGCTCGGCATCGGCCGAGACTTAGCAGTTCGGGCTCTGGTGGAGGGGGCTAGCATAAGGCCAGAAAGATACACAATCATTCACAAGAGACCGCTAACAGTGACTGAGGCTACAAGTCTGCTTGACGAGACACTGGTTACCTAGAGACGTAGCAGGTATTTCGAGCGCGTCATACAACCTACGTGCGCGGCGAGATCAGTGTGATAGCCCCTAAGGCCCAATCCGACCGGAATCGGTGCCTTCAATATCCAAAAGATCTCTACGCTTCAAGACGGGAGTAGCCTTCCATGTTCACTTTCATGCACGGCTATCAACTCGAAGTCCTCTCGGATCTGGAACCTCTCACAATCGAGGAGTGCGAGGAACTGTGCGTGCCTCTGTGCCAGAGAACTGGTGACTTCATAGGTCACCTCCTATCCTTCCTCTGGGACAGTATCCATCTGTCGTTCAAGAGAGGAGACAAGAGAAGAAGCATGATTCAATCTATTGGAGGGGCACTGGAAAAGCTGAAGGATACGCATACAATAGATAGATTCGCAAGGTCGCAAGTCAAGGACCTGTTCCTCGGCCTCGGAAGAGATGACAGATTGGTATATGGACACACGCATCGCACGTTCATTGACGGCTCTGCTGCTAATGTGGGCTGTTGGGTTTCTGACGC
>CAYQCQ010000037.1:0-11403 GCA_964416035.1 uncultured Candidatus Bathyarchaeia archaeon | reverse complement strand
ATCTCATGCGATACAAGGTTCTTATGTTCAAGATAGTGGAGTGAGGTTTCCTCTCTAACTGTAAGAACGTAGCCGTCTCCGTCTAGGAGGTCAGGGTTGAAGGGATGTATGCACTTGCACCTATCGATGAGGTTCACGAGCTCGTTCTTGCCAACTATACACATAGGCTCTCACCTTTCCATCCATCATTTCAAGACCGTGACTGTTGGCGAATTCTCGTATATCAGGCTGATCCGTGCCTTAGTAGAGTTGCTCTTGAAATCTAAAAGAAGGATCCTCTCCTCGCCATAGCCGATGCTAACCTCAAGGTTCAGTATTGTAAGCGCCTCTTTGATGGAAAGGTTGACCTTGCTGCCGTTTACAACCGCAGTAGCCTCAACCAAGGTGAACCTAATCTTGTCATAACGGCCAGCGGTTATCCTTGATCTGAGCAGAGTCTCCGTTATGTTTCGAAGGTCCGTAAGATTGTAAGTTGCAGTCATGTTGATCAATTCTATCCATCCCGTCTTCTCTCCTTCACCTGTTCTATGAAGAGCGATGTTTGAACACTTGGCGTAGAGAGGCACGCCGGCAAGGGCTCCACTGTCAGTAATCTTGAGAGTGACGATTCCCATCGCAAAGGAAGGATAGAAAATGACTGCTAGGACAAAGATGAGAAGGAATGCGCTGACAAATCTTCTCAGGTTCAAACTCTTCACCGCATGCTATTTTCTCTCAACATTGTAGCCACCAATTATAAAAATAGTCCCAAGCCTCTATTAGCGGCATCCTCAGGCTGCAGATCGATATGCACGAAGTTGAATTTCAGACGTGCAACTCTGGGACCCGTAATCAATGCCTCCACACGAGCAAAGGTGACTACGAAAGAGATTCTCCTTTCCGTAGGTCCAGACATGGTACTGTGAGCGTCCGCTAGTCCTGAAGTTGTGTTGCATGATGGTCAAGAGGTAACATTGTCAGTTCGGCCTAAGAGCGTTAAGATTTGCAGCGAGAAACCGACACGTGAAGGCAACGTTCTACATGGAGAAGTTGAAGGCACGATCTTCATGGGCGCGTTCATCCGGTTGAGATGTCTGCGATCACTGCGCCGGTCAGTCTAATCACGTCTTCCGTCCTCAACTCAAGCAGCTTACCTCTGCTACCCCCACCACAGAAAATAGTGTCAAAGCCCCGAAGAGATTTGTCAAAGACGACTCTCATTTGTGTACGATGACCTACCGACGGAGTACCGCCAGGAGGATAGCCGCTTATCGCTTCGGATTTGTCAAAAGGTACGAGAGAGACCTTCGTTGCTCCCAATGCTTCAGCAGCCATCTTCGGGTTAACCTTTTTGTGTCCTGGCACTATCAGCAAGGCGTAGTCCTTGTCATTTACCTTGAATACTAGATTCTTAGTTATCCTTCGTAGCTCTATCCCACTTGCTCTTGCGGCGTCAGCGGTGTGAATCGTTTCGGCTTTCGGTATGAAACGGTGCCAGATCCCCCGTGACTTCAGATATTCCTCCAGAGTCGTCTCCATTTCCCACGCTCTCCTGACCTATCTAGAAAGAGTGGTCGGCCTGTCTTTGTGCCTTTCTAAGTCGACTGGCTATGCCTTACCTCGGACCTCTGTGTCGGCGAGGCGTTCGCTGAAGTTTATGATCGCCGAATGATCTGCTTCACCTTTCCCCTCGTTGATCAGAGCGCACAGCTCTTGCTGGACCAGAGATGTCAGCGGTATCGGGACTTTCAGCTCTCTTGCGGCTTCAAGCGCGTTCTTCAGATCCTTGTGGTGTAGCCTTATCTTGAAGCCTGGCTTGAAATTTCGTTCCAGAATTGTCGGGATCTTGGCGTCGAGCACGTTGCTTCCGGCGAAGCCGGTTCGTATTGCTTGGTACATGATGCGTGGATCCACTCCGGCCTTGGCGCCTAGGACAAATGCCTCTGAGAGCGCCGCTATGTTCAGCGCCACTATAATTTGGTTTGCAAGCTTAACTACCTGGCCTGCTCCGGCATCTCCGACTCGGACTATGCTCTTGCCCATTGCTCGTAGAATGTCGACGCACTTGGAGAACGTGGCTTCCTTTCCTCCCACCATGATCGCCAAGGTTCCTTGGATCGCTCCAGTTTCGCCTCCACTAACAGGGGCATCAAGCACCTCGACGCCTCTCTTTTCGGCCTCTGTCGCGATCCTCCTAGATGTAGAGGGAGCAATGGAACTCATGTCAATTATGATCAGACCCTTTTTTGCGCCTTTCAGCAGTCCGTTCTCGCCAAGCACGACCTCTTCCACCTCAGCGGAATCCGGAAGCATCGTGATCACAGCATCGCTCATCTCCGCAACCTGCTTTGGAGAAATAGCTTCCTGAGCTCCCGCAGCCACCAGTTCGTTCACTGGCGTCGGGTCGAGATGCTTGCAGACGACGAGCGAGTACCCTGCCTTGAGCAGATTCTTTGCCATAGGCTTTCCCATTACACCGAGCCCTATGAAACCGACTCTCAACACCTTCACTCTCCGTCTATCCGTCGGTGAACAATATGTGTGCGATCTGATATAGGACTCGGATCTGTCTCAAGGAACTTACGAGTTGTAGGGTTGGAAAATGATATCAGCGTGAACGTTAATACGCGGAACCGATCGGAGGGAATAGCTTTGGGGTTCGCAGTTACCATACGCAAGGGAAACCTTCGTTTCTCTGCTGAGTTTCCATGGAAGATCAGCATAGTGAGCTTCATGGCATTTCCCGGAATGACGCAGGAGAAAGGCGATGCTGCAGGCGATTTGCTGAAGATCCTTGGAGACACCTTTTTCGACGCGGTCGAGGTTCCCTCAATCAGCTCCGCAGACTGGGACAGGGTGAAGGCACATGCAGCAGAAAGAACTTTGGCCCGCGGCCTTCAACCCGACATATTGACGAACAAACTGGATCTGAACTCCATGGATGAAACTAAGCGGCGAAACGCGATCAGCAGAATCAAAAGCGAGATTGATGTGATCAGCAGTCGCGGAATTCGAATGATAGGCATTTGTTCAGGCACAGATCCAGGCGTTGCGAGACGTACAGAGGCTGCTGAAAACCTCGTTCAGAGTCTTATGGAGATGTGTCAACACGCAGCTGAGAAACAGGTCAGAGTGGCGCTTGAAACCTTCGACAGGGACTACGATAAGAAGTTGCTGATCGGACCGCTAAGCGAGGCGATCGATGTCGTATTGAAGGTGAGGAAGCGCTTTGATAACATAGGGTTAATGTGGGATCTCAGCCACGCACCTATGCTTAAGGAGACTCCCGAGGACCTCAGGCGCGCAGCCGGGCTGCTGGCGCATATACATGTGGGATGCAGCAAGAAGACTGACGGGGCGCTCCTGGATACTCATCCTGGATTCCATACCAAGGGGGCTGTGAACTCTGAAAGTGACGTTGCAAGGCTACTGCAAGTATTGCTAGAGATCAATTATGAGGGCATGGTTGGCTTCGAGGTAAAGCCCGAACCTCACCAGACGAGCGAGGAGATAGTGAGTACTGCGAAGGGCGTCCTCATGAGCGCGTACCAAAGCGTCGCGTCAAGCTTTCTGAAGGGTAAGTAAACTAAGCTGATTTCTCGATCCTCACTTCGTCTCCGTCTTTGACTTTCCTAAAGACTGAGGAGTCTCCAACTATCCTTGCGAAGACGTTTACGGGACTGGCCGCACGAGGTTCCTTTCCTCTACTGGCCGGCGTGGGTCCGAAGAAGATGCAGAACGCCTTTCCCGGAGGCCAATATGCAACGTCACCTACATTCACAGTCTGTTGTGCTTCCTCCAACCCAGCTACGACCGGTATCTCAAAGTAGATCTCATCGCCCCATCGATTAGCGCTGCCCTTGATTGGCAGGGCGTTCCAAAGAGCTTCGGCGGTCTTCACGTTTCTTCCTTCCAGTAACTCAGCTACGACTTTGCTCGTAGCTGATGTCACGATTTGAATCTGCCTAGCCATCCTATCCCACCTGTCTCCCATATTCTGTTTCGTATTGACCAAAAATCTTGCGGAAGCTGTGAGGAATGACGGCGGCAGGGAATACAGGAACTTACATTCGGACATGAATCTGTCTTCTCGTTGAGGTTGAAGGCTTGAGAATAGGCCTCGCTGTCGCGACGATGGAGGAACTCCCTGAGGCCAGGCGAAAGAAGCGCATCCGCGGGCTATCTGCCTCTGAAGCTCATAGACAAGGCCGGGTGCGTATACTAGAGGCCGATCGAATGGTACAGTCAGGTCGGAGCGGGACCGATCGAGATCGTTGCCTACCCGCAAGGTGTGGTGGGCAAGGCTACCTTGGCGAAGGCGGAGAACGCGAAGATGGGAGTTGAAGAGCTGCTGGACTACATCGTCGAACTCCACGACGATGTTCTGAAGAAGTTTCCTGCAGGAGTTCTGCCCCCCATGAATGAGGTCAGTCAAAGGCCAAGAGAGCAGCTTGAGGAGCTAATCAAAGGGCCATTGAGGGGCAGCAGACACATATACACCATAGCACATCCTCCGTAGAGCTACAGAGCGGACAAGGCGCGCCTAAGCGTCCCTCGTCACTGTAGCTTGTTGCCCACTTAGACAACTCGTTGCCGATCTTGGTCAGGCCTTTACCAACCTTGCGTTTGGTCCCTCTTCGCAGTCCGCGCTTCAACCTGATCTTGAGCCCAAATCTCCGCTTCTTTGGTCTTGGCATGAAACAACATCAAGCATTGCTCGGAAATAGGACCTTGCCCAGACTTACCTCTGTCGTGTAACGATGGCAGATAGGGTCTGGACACAATTTCACTGATTCCGGCGGTTCAAATCTGACCGGCCGCACCACATGAGGCACACACACACAATTACTGTAACGACGACGAACGACGGTTCAATTTACGACGGCCGCACCGAGAGATACACACACACCACTCAGCACCAAGCGCGTCACGACGGACTGACTGCATAAGTCAGTTCTTGCCGTACAGGGCAATACCCGAATGGTTCCGCCAGTCGGTGGAACTGGTAGGGTCGGGCGTCTGCAACCGAAAGGTTCGGACTCCCAGAGATAATAGCGGTCGGGCTAGGTAGGTTATCTATTCCGAGTAGGAGTCCGTTGGGGCTAGCCCCCGGATGAGGCAGCCGATTAGGACACAACTTGGGTGTCCGAGGCGGCGTTCTATGGGTGAGCATGGCAACGCGCGCATGCCCATCCAGACCACGCTTCCGTTGATGAACTCGAAGCCCAGAGAATCTCCCCGCTTCAGCCGCAGAGAACGTCAAGTATGTGTTTAAGAACACCTAGAATAAGTTCTGATGGAGAATAGATATGGGCCAAACACCTCATTCTCGTCTCTTGTTGGCAAGAAGGATCATCGGATTGGCGCTGATTGGTATATTGTTTGGGCTGGCTTTTGCTGTAGAGGGCAGAAATGCACCAAGATTAATTCTTGCCATGTTTGTTACCTTCCCATTCATAATAATAACCATACCCTACTTGGCCGTAGCTTTCTGTTTGATGTCAAAGAAGAAGACGAGAAAGCTTGATACGGTAGCCATCATTGTTTGTATTTTATTACTATTATGCATGGGCGGTGCTCCACCACTTACTGTCCTCTTCGTACCAATTCTGATAATGATATTTCTGCTACTTGCTCTAGGGAGACGCAATTAGCGTCCTGCAAAGCATTAGCCAACACCACAGGTATCCGTCTCTCATCGAATCTCTCGTATGGGTTTAGCCAGACGCTTCCCGTAGACTCGATGGCCACCCTGTCATCCATTGTGAGCCTTGAAGCCAAATGCTCTATGCCTTGATGGTTATTGGCGAAAGCGAACTCGTCGATGATGGATCCTTCTCGATCCATTACGGCGGCTCTGCATCTTTGCTTC
Organism: uncultured Candidatus Bathyarchaeia archaeon; assembly: GCA_964416035.1. Taxonomy (GTDB): domain Archaea; phylum Thermoproteota; class Bathyarchaeia; order 40CM-2-53-6; family JALHTG01; genus JALHTG01. The sequence goes on along the minus strand of CAYQCQ010000037.1, from coordinate 5,552 downwards.
CCCACATCCATTCCCACACACCTCAATCTCTCTCACCTCATGGCTGGCTTCAGGCTGCATTCACTCATCCGGTCTGCCCGACCAATTCTCTAGCAGCTCAGGATACCGTCCAGTCAGAACCACGGTCGCATAGACCATGTTAACTTATGGACTAGCCAGCCACAGTGTAAAGGATGTGAGATGATGACAAGAATGCAGGCAGCCAGCGCAAGAGTGAAGGCCGAAGACCTCGTTGAGAGACTGATAGAGGAGAACAAAGAGGCTCTGCACATACTCGCGGAGTACTGAGTCTAGGCGTTAGCTTCTCGTCGCTTGTTAGAACTAGTTGGCTCCCTGACTTTTCCTTTTGATATCCTCTCGCTGGCAACAGTGAGAGGCTAGCATTCGGCGCTAGAGCGCCGCGCGCGCTTACGATGATCTTCCTTTATATGATGATTCGATAGAGAAGAAGATGATGAAAAATGTCTGAGAATATTGTAGGGAAGGCCGCTGTAGGATTCTACCCTAAAGAAAAACCGGGAATGGGACAGGCACTGAAAGGTCAACTAATCCTGACCAATCGAAGGCTTATCTACATCAGGTATTCTGGTGGAAAGTACCTGACCGCCAAGGTTGAGGATTATAGTGACCGACTCGAAGAAGGACTGAAAAACGAGGGAAGCTTCGAAGCCCCCATCAACATGATAACTGAAGCAAAAGCAGACCGGGTATGGGGCACGCCCTATTTCAGACTGCGCTATCGCACACAAACCGGAGAACAAGCCTGCGCCTTTGTCTTCGTATCTTCAATGAATATGATGGGGGCGGGAGCCATATGGGGACTTGCGAAGACGCCCTACGATCAACTGGCCAAAGCCATAGAACAGCTAAAAGGGTTGAATCCGTGAATGCGGCTAGGGAACCTACAGATCCGGAAAAACCGCTTGTCATGTTTGAAGCTGTGTACGCAAGAATCGTCTAGGCGCGGGCGGGACACAATTCGCGCAGGTATACTACATCGGTTTGGATTCTGTATGATTCGCCCCAACGCTTGAAGAAGGCGTATGCTCTTCTGCTCAGTCTCGTCTTGGAGACGAACATCGCGATGTCCACATCGATCTTCGAGGAGCGCGTGACCCGTTTCACCTCATCGATACCCACGTTAGCGCGCTAACGGATTTCTTCACCTTACCGGAGAATGTCTCCTTAAGAAAACTCAAGGCGAAAATCAGGGATAGCAGTGCGCCTATTGCCAGTGTCGCTGGCAAGACAAGATTTGATGGAAGGAGATCGAACGGAATTGGAGATAGTTCTCTCCTTCGCAACTCTGCATCCAGTTTTTCAACTTCGGCCAACTCTTGCTCTATTTGCTTCAGGCGACGATCTACGGCTGGATCGGGAGGTAGCCCGGCCTTGGCTCTAGCCAGCTGTTGTTCTGACAATCTAACGGCCTCGGTGGATAGTTCGAGGCCTTTACGAATCACCTCTTGCCTGTTGATATACGCAGGGTATGACTCAGATCTCACGCTGGTCAATGACCAATAAGTGCCATACATGAGCAGAAATGAAGCGAGAAGAGAAATGACTCCGTAGACGGCCCGTCGATTCATCACTAATCCCCCAATACAATAGTCCTCTGGGCGCCTATGAGACTTATCCTCTTGGCGACGTGCTCTTCTTCCAACATGCGTCGTCGTTCGTAGAAAGTGTGTGTGGATCTATTGGTGCGGCCGTTGTAATTTGAACCGTCGTCGTTACGGTATTTTTGTGTGTGTGTGCGCACCAAGAGATCTTATCTGGACATCGAGCAATACTTGTCTCTGAGGGGAGGTACTCGGTCCTTCACCTTGCCCACGACCTATAGGCTCATATAAGTCTAGATCTGTCCTCGAACGAAGAGACGAGAGGGTATTGAGGTTGAGATTCCGCACTAGGCATGTGACTATTGCAGCATCTTTTGCTGCGCTTGCGTTTCTAGCAAGATTCTTCAACGCCACGATACCAATCGGCGGGCCATTCGTGCTTGACGTCAGGGGAATCTTCGTCGCCGTCGGAGCTGCTATAGGAGGCCCTTGGGTAGGCCTTGTGGTTGGCTTGGTGAGCGGAATACCTGCTCAGATCCCTCTCATCGACGTACCGTCCTTTGGAGCTGCTGGATTGGCTACTGGTTTTCTGGCTCAGCGGCTCGGTAGGTTTGGAGTTTTCATCAGCCTGTCGGTCTTAGGTATGCTTGTCGGATATGCCGTCGCGGCTGTGGTAATCTATCTTTTCCTTCCGAGCATATTAGCCTCCATCGCGATACTTGTTCTTAGAGCGGCTGTACTGATTCCCCTCGAATTCCTCATTCTTCTAGCACTATACAGGGTCTATCCAAGAGCCTTCGAACTCAACAAGGCGGATAGCGCGTGATCAAGAGAGTCTGATATGCCCGTAGTTGCGTACGTGTTCGTAGTCAATTCAAGGTAGAGCCAAACAGCGTCGACATCTATGCGCGAAAACTCAAAAAGGAGAAGCCTCATATCAGATGGTAACTGGTCCTCGTACGTAATCGGTGCTCATCATGGGTCTTGGCGTAACAGTAATAGTAAGCGACCTCCTACTCGTATACTACTTCTTCATCTTTCCATTCATTATAATCCTGCCTCTCTGGCTTGCGATTCGTTTTCCTGTTTTTCGATCAGGGGTCGGTCTTGTGACGTTCATATTGTCTGTCGTAGCGCTATTCTTCGAAGTGGCAACCGATGCTCCAGTAGGCTTCATCGCGACATCTGGACTGTTCGGAGCAGTATTCGGTTTCTGCCTGCTGGTTTGGGGGCTTACCAGCAGATCTTCCGGAGAAGCGCGGACAAAGCAGGTAGCCAGAGTATGCCCAAGATGTGGTAAGAACCTCTCGTTCTTTCCAGATGATATCAAACTATGTCCTTACTGCGGTAACCAACTAGCTTAGGACGTGAAGACAAAGGAGGGGCTTGGAAGGTCCTTTTCCCGATCATAAAGCAAAGAAAGATGACCGACGCATCCCATCTCTTCTTCGTGCGCTAGTGAACAAGCACACCTATTGGTGAGGATCCGCTTGTTTTCTCGCCAGAGGCACGCACTGAGAGGCGAAACCCTCATGCGCCGCCCCAAATTCAGCCACAGTCTTTAGGACCGAGTCAAACTCAGGCCATTGTTCCTCTAAGATTCCACGAAGCCCATATGACTCTACCGAAGGGATGACTCCTACCGATACTAGTGCCTTCGCAAGCTCGGGAGTGATCTAGTAACTGCGGGCGTCGCCTTCTTTGCTAAACGTCAGAGTTTCTTAGAGAGCTCTCGCAAGTATGATACACCTTTTGACAGGAGCGTCCTTCCCTCGGGTGTTATTGAGTAGTATTTTCTGGCAAGACCTTCTTTTCTGGGCTCTTCCTTCAAGACTCGGACTAAGCCCTCCTTCTTCAAACCGTACATGACGACATATGCCGTCACTTCACCAATCGTGAAGCCGAAGCGTCGCTGTATCTCATCTCTCAGTTGATAGGCGTACGTAGCCCCGTCTTTCAGAATGCTTAGGACGTAAAGCCAAAGGCTCTCCTTGGTTGTCTTTCTCAGTAGGCGTTCATATGCCATGGACGAACGACCTGAACCGGCTACATGAACATAAAACCTTTATGGCCATAAAAGTATACCTCCAAGCAAGGTAGAAACCATGCCCAGGGTCAAGGTTGGCATAATAGGAGTTGGAAACTGCGCTAGTGGACTTGTCCAAGGTGTCGAATACTACAGATCCGGCAAAGGCGAAAGAGTAGGCCTGATGCACGAACGTATAGGAGAATACTCGGTAGATGACCTAGAGTTTGTCAGTGCTTTTGATGTCGCGGAGAATAAAGTTGGCAAACGGTTGGCAGAGGCGATCTTCAGCAAGCCCAACGAGGTTCGATGGGTCAAAAGGTTTTCTGGCTGCGGTGCAGTCGTTAGGGAGAGCCCGATTCTGGACGGAGTCGGGATGTTTGCTGCTGAGATGATCAGGCCCCTAAAGCAGACCAAGGCGGTTGACCAGTTGGACAAGGAAATTGTCGAAGAGATCCGTACCACGGGGACTAGGGTATTGTTGAACTATCTTCCGGTAGGAAGCCAGAAGGCGACGGAGTTCTGGGCGGAAATTGCCATTCAGACAGGTTGCGCTTTTGTGAATTGTATCCCAGTCTTCGTAGCCTCTAATGAACAATGGCAGAAGAAGTTTAATGACAGGAACCTCCCAGTCATCGGTGATGACATCAAAAGCCAAGTGGGTTCGACCATAGTCCATCGAGTTCTGGCGAAACTCTGTCGTGACAGGGGCGCGGTCATCGACAGAACCTACCAAATCAACGTTGGCGGTAACACTGACTTCATCAATATGCTTGAAAGAAATAGGCTGGAAAGCAAGAAGATTTCAAAAACGGAAGCCGTACAAAGCCAGCTTGAAAACAGATTGCAGGACGATAGGATCTACATAGGACCTAGCGACTTCATTCCTTTCCTTGGGAACAGGAAGCTCGCGTTCATCAGAATAGAAGGAAGGATGTTTGCGAATATCCCATTCAACATGGAGATGAGATTAGATGTCGATGACAAATCCACATCTGGTGGAACCGCGATAGACGCGGTGAGATTCGCTCAACTGGCCTTAGACAAGGGCGTGGGCGGCCCCTTAGTGTATCCATCAGCGTACCTAATGAAACACCCTCCGGTTCAGATGGGTGATGAAGAATCGAGAGGAAAGCTTGAAGAATGGACGAGGGAGGTTATCGCTACCTCAAGTTGACTTGATCGTTCTCATCTAGAACGTCACGAATAGACTGCCGCTTGGTATCCCTGTTCGATCCATTTCGTCTCTAGCTCTGTGTCTCACCGCACAATCTCAGTATTCTATTCCAGTTCTCGTCGACCGATCGCTGGATCTTCTCGATCTCTCCCTTGTTCTCTGGCTTGAACAGGTGGCTGAACCTTCCCTGCGACTTGAGCAATTCCTCAACCGGCAACGGCTTTGGCACTTTAACCGAAAGCTTGTACTTACCGTGCTCAATCTCGTAGACCGGAAAGAACTTCGTCTGTACGGCCAGCCTAGCCATCCTGATCGATTCTGACGTGTCGCATCTCCAGCCTCTTGGACACGGCGAGAGCACATGAATCACAGCTGGCCCGTCAACCTCAATGGCCTTCCTCACCTTTGTCATGTAGTCGTTCCAGTACGCCACAGATGCTGTCGCGACATAGTCTATACCATGAGCCGCGCATATGGCCGCAAAATCCTTCTTCCACTCAGACTTCCCAGGAATCCTAGATCCGGCAGGACTAGTGGTGGTTGAAGCGCCGTGAGGAGTCGCGCCAGACCTTTGGATCCCAGTATTCATGTAAGCCTCGTTGTCATAGCAGATGTAGACAAAGTCATGCCCTCTTTCTAAGGCGCCAGAAAGCGCTTGGATGCCAATGTCAAAAGTGCCCCCGTCCCCGGCGAAGACTATGACATCCACATGGTCCTTCCAAGCTCCCCTTTGCTCCATCGCTTTGAAAGCCGCTTCGATCCCACTAGCTACCGCAGCCGCATTCTC
>CAYQCQ010000036.1:0-11871 GCA_964416035.1 uncultured Candidatus Bathyarchaeia archaeon | reverse complement strand
GCACACTGGAAAGCTATCAGCAGAGGATTACTGGAAGGGAAAGATCGACTATGTCACATGGGCCAAACTTGATTCTTACATGTGGCGCGGCGTGAAGTTGACTAGGCTAAAGCCGATTGTCGACGCGATTCCATACGTTGACGGCGCGAGGGAGACCATAGCGGAACTAAGGAGAAGAGGAAAATCCTCAGGCATAGTTAGCGCCGGAATATCTCTACTTTCTGATAGGGTGTGCAAGGAGTTAGGGATGGACTTCGCCATCGCCAACGAGCTTCATGTCTCCCGTGGAAGAATGACAGGGGGCGTCACCGTGAATGTCTCCCTAGACGGAAAGCTCTTGGTAATGAGAAGAGTGGCAGAAGGTTGGGGATGCTCTCTTCGCGAGTGTGCCGTGGTAGGAGACAATAACTTCGACCTACCAAGCGAGGCAGGACTAAGAATTGCCTTCAACCCGAAAGATGCTGAGATCGCGACGGAATGCGATGTCATGGTTAAGAGCACAGACATCAGGGGAATTCTTCCGTACATAATCTGAACCCTAGAAGAGTAGCTGCTTGAATTCCGCCAGTATGGCCATTGGGGTGGATAAAGCACTACATGAAACATCTGCCTTATTTGACATCGCAAATGATAAGTCAACGTTCTATAGGCTCTGGAGATAGACCGAAATTCTGGTTGCAGCACCCATCGTGGGAACAGCCTACGACGTTCTGCATATGAGAAGAGCGTGCACTGAACCCTGTCGCCCTTCTTCGCACAGTATTTTAGTAGAAGCCCCCTATCTTAATGCAGCTCGAGTCGACCTCGCGGACCTTGGTTCGATCAAGGAGGTGAAGAGCTATGGAATCACAGCTAGTTGAATACCACATGCAGTGCAAAGGCTTGAACTCCCGCATTTCGGCCAAGAAGAATCTAGTGACGGTCTCTTGGTTGCTTCCTCCGGGAAAGATAGAGATCCCTATCTCCCAGCTAAGAGCGGTCGAGCTGGCCATCAGCAGTATCTTTCCACCCATATTGCTATCTCTGTCGAGTGTCATCTTCCTTGTTGGTGTATGGTGGTTCGTAGGCGGTGGTTCGTGGCCTATAGCTCTTGATGAGACATACAGGTCGGTTTGCTCATGGGCAGTGCTCGGGGCTGTGCTGGGCGTTGCGGTTGCTGGGTATTCTTGGGCCTTCGGGAGTATGAATATCACTACTGTTGACAATCATATGCAAATTGTAATCCGAATGGTACCAAGGCGCTCAGGTGAGAGGTTTGTCAATGACCTGAGGCATATGATGCGGTTGAGAGAAGAATGACGGTGGTTAGAGAAGGAGACTTCGTACTTCTATATCTTGACGAAAGAAAGAAGTGGCTTGTCCAGGCAAGAGAACGAGCAGAATTTCATACACACAAGGGAGTAGTGAAGCTAGGGGAGATAATCGGGAAGCCCTTCGGCAGCCGTGTAAGAAGCGCGCTGGGTTTTGAATTTCATATTCTCCCACCTACTATAGGAGACCTTATAGCGAATATGCGAAGGCCGACCCAGATAATGTACGACAAGGACATTGCGCTCGTGTTGTTCAGACTAGGGCTTCGGTCAGGGAGCGTGGTCGTTGAAGCGGGAACAGGAAGTGGCGCCATGACTGCTGCCCTAGCCAACGCGGTTAGACCTGAGGGGCATGTTTACAGCTATGAGATTAGACGTGAGTTCGCGGAAATCGCTACAAGAAACGTCGCTAAGATAGGATTGGAGCAATATGTGACTATCAAGAACATTGATGCGAAACATGGTTTCGAGGAGAAGAACGTCGATGCAGCTTTCGTCGATCTCGAAGATCCTTGGGAAGTGATCTATTTGGTGCACGGAGCATTGAAAGCAGGATATCCTATGGCTTCCTTCAGCCCTACTGTGAACCAAGTTGAGAAGGTTGTAGAAGCAATGAAAGACAGATTTGTCGATGTAGATACCATTGAGTGCTTTGTGAGGAGCATGCGAGTCGAGAAGGGAAAGACAAGGCCGAGGACGTTGATGATAGGTCATACAGGCTATCTTACATTCGCAAGGAAGGCTCTCGAAAGGAACCAGTAGATAGCTAAAGGTTTTGCTAGCTAAGGAAAAGTGGGACTAATCGCCTTGAGCCCACAGGCATCCGTACACTCAAGACACATTATGCATTCTGGGTCCGTCATCTTCTCCCAAGGTTGCTCCGTTATGCGTACGAGCATGGGGCAAACCTTCATGCAGTCCCCGCATTTGTTGCATTTGAGCAGGTTTCTTCTTAGACCAAGAAAGCTGAATCGACTGAAGATGGCTAGGAACGCTCCTGAAGGGCAAAGGTATCGACACCAAGCCCTCATAACAAAGAACGATAGTACCATCACGAAGGTCAATATCATTAGTCTTATCGCTAGCAACCAAGTCACTGAGCTCAACCTGCTCCAAAGAAGATCCCAGCTTAACGGGTTCGCCACGGGCGGTATTCCGAGAAAGTGAAGAAGAGTCATCCTCGCGACTACTGGGAGGACGCCTAGCAGAGTGGCCTCCGGAGATAACACGGAGAAGGGTCCGCGTGCGAGCACTCCCAGTGCTACCTTGTAGTCATTCCCTACTCCGTAGATCAATGATAGTCCGAGAGAACCGCTGACGAAAAGGGTCGTTCCCAGTATTCCATACTTGACCTTGAGCGACCCTCTATGGGTTCGAGGTGAAACTTCGCGGCGCTTGGCATTCACTTCACCGATCAGGTCCTGCATCAATCCAAAGGGGCAAATCCATCCGCAAGCCGCCCTTCCTGTGAGAATGCCGAAGAGAATGAAAACTGCGACCGGTATCCATGGCATGATAGGCTCCGAGAATAACTCTTGAATCGCATCGAACGCCGCGACAACGGTCTTGTCGCTGTTGCCAAATGTCAGTAATATGGGGAGAGTGAAGGCGGTTCGAGCGATACCAAGGCTTGCTCCCACGAGTATGACTGTACTAGCTGCCTGAATGATCTTTCTGATCCACCAGATCCCGTGTTTCCGCTGTGGAGTCTTCTGCAATAGCATTTTCTCCTAGGGTATGCCTGCGATACACGTCTCGCTAACGACTTTCACGAGCTTCCATAGTTCGTCCACCTGTTTTCCGAAGATTCCCAGATAAAGTAGGCTCAGTCCTATTGTCAGCATGAATGATGCCATGAGTCTTTGCTTCAACGTATCCGCCCTGCACAGAGTTTTCTATGCGTGTTAATGGTCTTTCATTTAACTGTTTTTCATTGAGTCAATATCATCCAAGATCGCACTCCTAATTCTACAGCGGAAGAGTCTCGATCTGTTGACGACCAATGCATCTAACGGTTAAATACGGTTCACTAGAGAGTGACCTAGCTTCCGATGGTGTCAGTATGGGTGAATATGCGAGGCCTAGTCCGAAAGTGATAGACGAGCTGAAAGCCATAGTAGGGCCGGAATTTGTGACGACCAGCAGGCCGATTCTTGCATCATACGTGGCGAAGGGCATCATGGGGCTTGAGTGTACCATTGCTGACGCAGTGGTCCGTCCTAGAACGGTCGAGGATATTCAGAGAATACTAAAACTTGCGAGAAGCGAGAGAATACCTGTCACTCCAACTTCCGGAGGGTTGAGTGGTGGCTTTGCCTGTCCTTTCATCGAGCCTGGAGGTATTCTACTTGACCTGTCCAGAATGGATAGGATTCTGGAGGTGGATGTGGATTGCAGATACATGGTGGTGGAGCCGGGAGTAACGAGTGGAGCGGCATGGAGCTACTTTAGAAGCAACTACCCCCACCTCGCTCCTCCAGTTCCAGATGGAGCACCTCCAGCGGCAACTCTTCTAGGAGACGCCATAGAAAGAGGATTCAGTCTGGCTACGAACAGGTATGGTCCGCAGGCTGATCTTGTCCTTGGAATGGAGGTTGTACTCGCGACAGGAGAGGTTGTGAGGACTGGGTCGTGGGCTCTTCCAGGAGCCAGACCCTTCTACAAGTGGGGGCCGGGTCCTGACTTGGGTGGCCTGTTTCTGGGGGCGCAGGGAACGATGGGGGTTGTAACGAAGTTGGCCATAAAGGTTCTTCCATACACTGAGCACAAGGATCTGATTGCTTACGGGTTTGAGACTGTGGAGGATATGGTGGAAGCGACCTTCGAGGTGCTCAAGAAAGAGATATGCGTGCTTGTTCAGTGCGGAAATTGGTGGTTGGTTCCAACAAGGATCGCTCCCGAAAGTGAAGTCTCTTCTCAGAAGGATTTCTGGAGGAAGGCGGGTGTTCCCGAATGGTTCTCAAATTTTGAGATTTGGGGAAGAGATGAAGAAGATCTGAATTATCAACGGAGAATCGTTCACTCCGTTATGGAAGAGGTGAAGAAGAAGGGAATCAAAGCTGAAGAATGGAAACTTCATCCAAAACAGAAGGCAAGTCGACTTACAAAACCCAACAAGATAGCTATTCCCTATGCGTTGTTCAGAGGCTCCTACCTATTCATTACTTGGTACACTCCATGGAGGGACGCTTCACAGTTCTGTAGAATCGCTGAGGAGAAGATGACAGGCTATGGGATTCCCCCTGTCCTATGGGTCGCGTCCATTGAGCATGGAAGAGAAGCTATCTGTATGCCGATTGTCTGTTTCGATCCCACCAAGCCCGACGAGTTGAAAAAGGTTCAGGACTTCAATCGAGAAACTACGGATATTTTTCTTTCCAAAGGATGGCTGAACTACAGGCCAGACCCGACAATCCATTCACCGAAAACGTTCTCCATGGCAAGAGACTACTTCGATCTGTTGAAGAGGATCAAGAGTGTTCTTGATCCTGACGGAATCATGCACCCCGGACGATTGACTCTGCCTTAGGGGGCGATGACACTGCCGAAGATCAGTGAATATGAAAGCTACATTTACAGGTGCATACATTGCAGGGCATGCAGGTTCTGCTATTCCGGAGAGCCCGATAGAACTGGGTACGGAAACTATACGGGAATCCTGATGAATTGCACGGCGGGCAAGAAGTACGGATGGGAATCACACTTCGGCTCTGGAAAGATCTGGATGGCACGCGCCCTGATTGAAGGCACGATTCAGCCCAGTGAAGAGATGGCGGACATCCTCCTACGCTGTCCGACCTGTGGAAACTGTCAAGTCCAATGCGACAACAATATTCCAACGACGGAGATCATCGAGACCCTGAGAGCAACATGTGTGGATGCCGGTATTCCACCACACCAAAAGCACCGTGCCTTTCTGGAATCCATAAGGGTAAACAATAACCCATATCAAGAGAAGCATGAGATGCGCACAAGCTGGATACGAGGCCCGAAAGCCCAGAAGGCAGATCTCGTCTACTTCGTCGGATGCACGGCGGCATACAGACAAAGCGATGTCGCAAGATCTACTGCGAGACTTCTCGAGAAACTTGGAATAGACTTCAGTGTTTTGCGCGACGAGGTTTGCTGCGGATCTCCGGCACTCAGGATCGGTCAGATTTCAGCAGTCAAGCAGGTGATAGAGAAAAACCTTGAAGCTCTCCGACGTGCAGGCGCAAAGAAAGTCCTTTTCAGTTGTGCCGGCTGCTACCGAACATTTAGGGTCGACTATCCCAAGTACGCTGGAAAGTTACCTTTCGAAGTGGTACATGCAGTAGAGTTCTTTGCCGATCTCTTGGATAAGAAGGTCTTAACGCCCAGTAAGGCCCTTAGCCAAAAGGTCACTTGGCATGACCCATGCCATCTCGGACGACATATAACCGCTCACATGAAAGGCAGGGCCTCAATTGAGACCTCCGAGGTAAAGAAGTTCAGACAGGAGTGGTTTGAGAAGCCCCGAAGGATCTTGAGGTCAATTCCGGGCATCGAACTGGTGGAGATGTATAGGAACAGAGAAGATGCATGGTGTTGCGGCGCGGGAGGCGGAGTAAAGTCAGCGTACCCAGATTTGGCATCTGAAACCGCGCAGGAAAGAATCAGAGAGGCAGAGGCAGCGGGTGCTCACTCATTGATCACGGCATGTCCCTTCTGTCTAACTAACCTCTCAGAGGCGGCAAAAGCGATATCTTCAAGCATGACGGTTCTGGATCTATTTCAGTTACTTGAACGGGCAATCTAACGCTCGTCTTCAAGATGCGTAAGAAGCTTTTCAGGCGCGGTTCGCCATTGCGCGGGCCAAGTCCAGAGCTGCTCGTTTAGGGTCCTTCGCCTTGACGACTCCGCTTGAGATGAGAATTCCTTGAGTTCCCAATTCCAAGGCTGACGACGCATCTCGACCATCAGTAATTCCGGCACCGCATAGAATCACCACATCCGGATTCACTCTTCTTATCATCGCGACCGTATCAGTCACAACATCGGGCTTCGCCTTCGAAACCGCTACCCCTGTCCCTATCAACTCCGGTGGCTCCACTGCCACCATGTCCGATCTCAATGCTGCACAAGCGGCGGCCACTGTGGCGTTATTGGCGCAGACGACCGAAATCAGACCTACAGCTCTGACTCGCCGTATGGTTTCCTCGACCACTCTGAGTCCGAGCTGCCTCTCGGAGTGATTTAGCAAAGTCCCATGGCCTCCGACTTCTTTCACGGCTTCAGGAGTGGTATGGCCCGTGTGTGCTCCTTGTGGCTGAGGATCTAGGTGTTGAGCAAATACAGGAATTTCAACGCGCTGGCTTATGGAGTAGATGTCGGTCGTTTGTGGAGCAACGATGATCCTGATTCCCGTTTCCTTCTGAATGTCGCCCAGATCTCTGGAGAGGTCTAAGGCCCTCCGGCCTGTTGCTTCGGGGTAGGCTTTGAAGTTGATAATCATTATCGGTTTCTCTTCATGGTCCATTGACGGTCGAGTCTGCGTCTATGATTGAGTAAGTATTTATCGTCGATGCTTCTGCGGCCGGGTATTGAGTCGGTAGGCCTGTCCCATCTGATCGAACGTCGTTGGAAACAGAGGCTAGAGAAAGCAGTAAATATCAACGAAGGCAACTGAACTCACGGTGTTGAGTATGAGTAAAGAGCAGAGAACTACGATCTCGATCATCAAGGCGGATGTAGGCTCCGTCGGAGGCCACCATGTCGTACATCCGGAGCAAATAAGAGTCGCCAAATCGTGTCTCGAAGACGCGAGGAAAGGCGGAACGATCATCGACTACCGTGTCTTTAGCTGTGGCGATGACCTTGAGCTGCTCATGACGCATCGTCATGGAGAGAATAGCAGCAAGATTCACGGGCTTGCGTGGGCCACGTTCAAAGAAGTCACTGACAAGGTGTCCAAGCCGATGAAGCTCTACGGTGCAGGACAGGACCTGCTCTCGGATACATTTAGCGGAAATGTGAAAGGAATGGGACCGGGGGTTGCGGAGATGGAAATTGAGGAAAGGAGGAGTGAGCCTATCGTTGTTTTCGCCGCAGATAAGACTGAGCCTGGAGCTTTCAACTATCTTCTCTTCAAGATCTTCGCAGACCCATCCAATACGGCCGGTTTGGTGATAGATCCATCTATGCACGGCGGCTTCACTTTTCGAGTCATGGATGTTCATGAGAGCAAGGTTGTTGACATTTCTTGCCCAGCTGAGATGTACGATCTGATCGCACTCATTGGGACGACGGGACGGTATATAATCGAAAGAATTTATCGGACATCTGACAAGTTGCTTGCGGCAGTTTCGAGCACAACGCGACTGAGCCTAATTGCAGGTAGATATGTCGGGAAAGATGATCCAGTAATGATGGTGCGCACGCAACATGGCCTTCCGGCGACCGGTGAAGTCCTAGCACCTTTTGGGTTTCCGCATCTAGTTGCTGGGTTCATGAGAGGGTCGCATTACGGCCCTCTGATGCCCGTTGGTCTACGAACCGCCAAATGCACCTTATTTGATGGACCTCCTAGGATCGTTGCTCTAGGTTACAACATCTGCGACGGACATCTCATCGGTGTTGGCGGAAATGAGCCAGCGGACCTTTTCGACGATCCGGCCTTCGATCGGGCCAGAGCGATCGCGAATGAGGTAACGGACTATATTAGAAGACATGGAGAGTTCATGCCTGCAAGACTGGGCCCTGAAGAGATGGAGTACACAACTCTTCCTGAGGTGCTTGAGAAGCTCAAGCCGAGATTTCAGAAAGCATAAGAACCAGCTAGAACACAGCCAGTCTTCCTTCTCTTTTCTTGCCGCCAGTTATCTATCAAAAATCTATATTCTGAGCTTATCTTCATCGTTACCTCAGAGGGTTAAGGTTGACGAGACGAGTAGTAATCATCGGAGCTGGGGCTGCAGGAACTACTGCGGCGATCCAAGCAAGAAGAACAGATCGATCATGTGAAGTTTTCTTGGTCACAAAAGAAAGTGAGCCAGAATATTCCCGTTGCGGACTGCCCTATGCGCTTTCCGGCGCCGTATCGAACTTAGAAGCCCTTGTCTCCCATCCAGCAAGCTTCTACGAGTCTGTCAACAAGATAAAGTTGCTACTGAGGACTGAATGTAGAAGACTTCGACCTGACAAGAAAGCCGTTGAGATCGTTGACATTCAAACCGGGGCCGGAAAAGAACTCACCTACGATGGGCTTGTCATAGCGACTGGAGCGGTCCCAACCCTACCTCCCATAAGAGGAATTGACAAGAGAGGCGTCTTTGTCATCAGGACCTTAGACGACGTCCGAGCCCTCATCACGTACACAGAAGCATGCAAGTCTGTTGCCATCATAGGCGCCGGGTTGGTCGGCATGGAGATGGCGGAGGCGCTTATGAAGAAGGGTCTTGAAGTGACCATTGTTGAGATGCTTCCAGAGATTCTACCGGCAATACTTGACCCTGATATGGCTTGCATTGTCAGAGAGCACGCTGAACGTAGCGGAATACCGATCTTAAGGGGTGCAACAGTTGGCGAGATCCTTGGTGCAGAGCATGTCGAAGGAGTCGTTGCGGGTGGCCAAGCAATCAGGGCTGAAGCAGTGATAGTTGCCGCAAGCGTCAAGCCTGACGCAAAACTTGCGCGCGAAGCTGGAGTCGAGATTGGAGAATCAGGAGGCATAGTTGTCAACGATCGAATGGTAACGAACGTTGACGATGTGTACGCGGCAGGGGACTGTGTAGAAACAACATGTGCAATTACTGGAAGAAGGTTGCCGATACAACTAGCGACCACTGCTGTTAGACAAGGTCTAGTTGCCGGAGCAAACGCGGCTGGAGGTTCTGAGACTTATCCTCCGTCCACAGGAGTTGCAACTACAAAACTGTTCGGCTTAGAAGTGGGCTGCGCAGGATTGACCTGTACCGCTGCTGAAGGCTTGGGACTTTCGCCGATCTCGGCAAGGGTAACTGGCTCAACGCGATTGCCGTACATGCCTGACGCTACAGAAGTCACAGTGAAGCTGTTATGCAGTCCAAAGGATGGGCGTCTGATAGGTGCTCAGATAGTGGGAGAGGAAAACGCTTCTTGGAGAGCAAACTTCGCCTCTCTGGCAATGCATGCGAGACTCACCGTGCACGAGTTTAGAAGAATGGAGACTTGCTATGCTCCTCCACTTGCGCCAGTCTGGGATCCTTTGACACTCGCCGCCCATGCCTTGGAACGCAAGCTTGAAGCGTTCGGGAAGGCCTGTTGAGGATCGGAGGAACTACTATTGCCCGTGAGGATTCTTGTGTGCGATCCAATGGAGGCCGAAGGAATCCAGAGGCTTCGCAGCGCTGGCTTTGAAGTTGACGAGAAACCAACAATCTCTAGTGAAGAATTGTTGAAGGTTGTCGGCGGATACGACGCTCTCTTGATTCGTAGCAGAACAAGGGTGACTCAAGATGTCATTCAGGCTGGCCGAAGGCTGAAGGCTATTGTCAGGGCAGGTGTTGGCCTCGACAATGTAGATGTTGAGTTCGCAAAGAAGGCAGGCATACAGGTCATATCGACACCAGCGGCACCGACTGTGAGCGTGGCCGAGCTGACGATCGGCCTGATGCTTGACGTTCTTCGTCAGATAAGCTTCGCTGACCGCAATATGAAAGAGGGGAAATGGGTTAAGTCGCGCCTGATGGGTCGGGAGTTGAGAGGAAAGACAGTCGGCGTAATCGGAGCGGGAGGGAGAATCGGCAGCGAAGTGGCACGGATCTTGAAAGCGGGATTCGGTGCGAACGTTATCGCCTACGACATCACGGACATCAGTCGATATGCAGCCGAGCTGGGTATGCAGTTGGCCAAAGACCTTGACGATCTCCTTGCTCGTTCCGATATTGTCACTGTCCATGTCCCATATTCTGAGGCTACCTATCATTTGCTTGACGCGAAGAGGATAGCTGCAACGAAGAGGGGCAGCATCCTCATCAACACGTCCCGAGGCAACATTGTGGACGGGCAAGCTCTCCTCAAAGCTCTGAAGGAAAAGCACCTCTCTGGTGCTGGGCTTGACGTTTTTCACAGCGAGCCGCCCAAAGAAGAGTGGGAGAAGGAGCTTGTCTCGCTTGCCGACGGAGTTGCAGTATGCACGTGCCACATAGGCGCACAGACAATCGAAGGCCAAAGAACTGCTAGCGTGATGGCCTCAGAAGCCCTCATTAAGGTTCTGAAACCATAGACCCTTCACCTCAGGTCTACGCGAACCCGTTGTTTCACAAGAGCTGTAAGGTTCTACTCTAAGACCTCGTGTGAGAGCTGAGAACGATAGCTTGGGGACGCCTGGAACTTTTGTTGGGAACTGAGCAGACCTTGAATGCAAATCAAGACAAAGCTGAGATTAGCATAATGCAATCGGGTTTTTATCCTCTTGCGGAATGAAAATGGACCCACCACGAGGGCGAGGGATCTAACGATAGACGATGATCCATGTCAGAAATCTGGTTACCAACTGCCGTTGAACTTATAGTTGTCGAAGCAAGTAAAACTGACCTATTCGACGGAGGATTGTGAATGAGCGACAGTCTGGGTGAGTCGAAGAATGTCTTCTACTTCAATACTTGCGGTGAAGTCAACACCAAAAAGACCCTGGAGCTAGCTTTGGAAAGGGCTCGCGAATTGGGGATAAGCAAACTCGTTGTTGCCTCTGAGACAGGACTGAGCGCTATTAGGGCCGCCGACTTGCTTCAAGATTCTGGTATGAATCTCATAGTCGTCACATCAGCCGCTGGCACAAGAATCGAGAAGACTACAATCGGCGACCTGAGAATAGGTATTCCAGATGAAAGGATTTGGGATCGGCTAGAGAAGATCGGTGTTAAGATCGTAAGGGCCACCGACCCTCTCCACAATATTGGAGCTGCCTTAGAACACAAAGGAGTCCCAACACTGGCGACGCTGACTCGACTGTGCCTCAAGATGATTAGCTCGGGAACGGCTGTGTGCGTCGCAGCTACATTGATGGCCACTGACAACGGTGCATTGAGAGAAGGAGAGGAGATCGTAGCAGTAGCGGGATCGTGGGTGGGACTAGATACCTCTCTCGTCATACGGGCGACGAATTCGGTGAACCTCTTGAAGGCAGGATCGCTGCAAATCAAAGAGATCATATGTAAACCTCGAAACTCCTCACATGGTTGGCCGATTAATCAGAAAGATTGGGTCGGTGATCTGAGGCCGTACAAGGCCTTTACGGAATGATGCTCATAGTTGGAATTGCTGTCAAACAGGCACAAACTCAAGATTGCTAGTCGATACCGGATGTCAGCGCTAAAACGTCCACGGTTATTCAGATCCACGGTTTAGCGGAGACAAGGACTAGGCTTGAGTTTTGCCCCGATCATTCTCAGCAGTGGCGCGTGCAAGCGCAATGACCTCGTAATGAAACACACAGCCGTCTCGACAAGGATAGTGCCCATGTCTTTCCAGAGCTATTAGAGTAAAGATCCAGAACGTTTGCGGGGTACGACTACAAATTGTGGTCCTTCTCTCGCGGATTGCAGCTCTACGCAGCCAAACC
>CAYQCQ010000035.1:362-12526 GCA_964416035.1 uncultured Candidatus Bathyarchaeia archaeon | reverse complement strand
TGAGGAGGCTCTCCAGGCTAACAAGTATCGTTTCGTAGACAACTACCGTCACGCCGGGAATCAGTTGTCTCTCAACAGGCTTGTACATGGTCACAATGCTCTGCCCCTTAGGGACGAGAAACATTGTTGCGCCCTTCTCAGCTGCGGCAAGCGCCTCATAATTCAGGCCTCCGACGGGGCCTATGGTCTGATCAGGGTTTATCGTTCCCGAGATGAACACGTCCCTTCGCACAGTCTGGTTCCGGATCGCTGCAATCACGGCTACTGTTATGGCCGCACCTGCACTCGGCCCGTCAATCACATCAACATCCGAATCAGCCATCACCGTCAATATGACATCAGTATTCATCATTGAGACTCCTGTAATGTTCTGTGCGACCAGAACCGCAGTTCTACTGCTTGTCTGAAGGTCAATCCCCACCTTGGGCTGAGTATTGGTCAGAAGTCTTCCTTCTCCGCTCCGCAACTCAACTAAAGCGCTCATCACTACTCCCTTGTAAGAGGTCGCCAACGGCGCTTGCTCCACCTGCTGCACAGCGACTATACTCACAGACGACTTTCCGATGAGCCCCGTATTTGCCGATCCCGGACGGAAAAGTCTAGAGTAGTAGTCTGCCTGAGCCTTGTAGTAGGCAAGCTGGTTCTGCAAGAGTTCACTCTGCTGCTTTACTGCTCCAAGGTCCTCGCCTAACCGTTCGTTCTCCCGGATCAGGCTGTTAACTTGACCTCCAAGCGTCATCGTCCAGTAGAACAAGACGAAATTCATCAGGAGGCTCATGACCAGCGCTGCCCTCACGGTGCTGCGTACAACATTTTCTCTAGGCGGCATCAATATGCATCAAAGCCTGTCAGCTAACAAGACCACAAGATAAGTTTAGCTATGGGCTTCAAGAGAGAGAATCGCTGCGCGTTCAAGGCTATAGGCGAGAACGTTAAATCGTGTGTCTTGCTCTTCATCATTGGTGTCCCTCACATGATTGAGCGTCGGAAATTTGCCAAAAACATCTCAACTACATGTATCCGTCTGAAATGGCACCTGCTATTCGTGTTGGCTCTGTATGTGGCTTCCTTCGCAGCGGGGTACGCCGCAATCGCCGCCTCTCACCCGTTCGCGATTGATCTTCGAAACAGCCTCATCAGAATGGTCAGCACCGAGGCGCCTTTCACAAGTGTAATCGAAATACTTGCGTCAAGGAACTTACTCATGGCGATCGCGCTCACCCTTCTCGTGAACCTGAGTTCCGGAGCGTTCTTCTCAACGACCTTCCTCGGCGTTGTACCTCTCTTTGGTGGCGGAGGAATATCACTAGTAACTGTATATCGCGGCTTCTCGTTGGGGGTAATATACTACGGGGTTCTCACTCAGTCACCGGCAGCGTTCGCACTGGGCGCTGGAACCTTGATCCTTGAACTGGGCGCATACGTATTCTCCGGAGCCGCAGGGATAGCGCTAAGCCTCGCCACCGTCTTCCCAAAGCGATATGGCGCTAAGAACAGGTGGAGCGCATTCAAGAAAACCTGGCGCGACGTGGCAGCACTGTACGTCGTAGTAGTAGTGCTTCTCATTGCCGGAGCCATCTGGGAGATGACAGGGCTATTCCTCCTCACAGGGTAGACTTATCCAACTCCAGCCTTAGGCCTCCTTCTTAGGCGGTCTGCTTCTCGGTCTGTCCAATGGTTGATGTAGGAGAAACGAACGTATTGGCGATTGCAGCGTGAGGACCGAGATGAGGATCCGTTTTGAGTATTGGTTACTCATCTCTTTCCTGCTAGGGCTTCTCGTCGCCTACGTCGTTCCGACCAAGATCGACATATTCTCCCTCGTTGTTGACACTTTCATTACCGTCTTCATGTTCCTGGCGCCTGTCATAGTGTTTGTGATCATCTTCAATTCCACATGCTCGTTGATCTCTGAGGGAGATGTTGCGGGAACAGTGATCAAAGCATCCATCGTGTATTTTGTGTCTCTTGTCCTGGGATGTTCTCTGTTCGCATCAGTCGTTCTTTCATCTGTGCTGCCTGCGCTCTCATCCTTCATGGGACTGTCCGTCGAAACTTTCCAGTACATCATACAGATCATGCTAACAAGCCTACTTCGACCGGTTACATTTGCCTTGATGCTTGGCGTGATCCTCGCCTTCACATTGTCGCGCACCTCATTCTTCAGGAAGGTCGCCTACTTCTCCAAGAAGATTTACGGGAGTCAAGAGCGAGCCTTCAAGCTCTTACTCAAGGTCTTCCCAGCGATCGCGATCTCACTGGGTGGAACCCTGTACTACAACCTCGGGCAGGTTTCGCTAGTAGTCTACATGATCTCCATGGGTTTGACGTTGACCCTTGGCTTCGTCGCCTTGGCCGCTCTCTTCATTACAGTACAAAGAGTCACTCACATAGGATTCAGAGAAATGCTAAGATATTCAACTAGGATGTTCGCCGTCGGGCTATCCACCGGATCTTCATACGTGGCCCTCCCCCTAGCCCTCAAGATCTTCAAGGAACACTTCAGCATCAGCGAAAGCATCGGAGATCTCGTTCTCTCGCTCGGAGCCTCGCTGAATCGATGTGGCAGCGTCATGGGAGTTCTTGTTGTAACATTTGTGGCTGCACACTACACAGGTTTCGAGATCTCTTGGCTACACATGCTACTGTTAGCCGTTCCTGTTGCTCTAATTGGTTTCGGGTCACCGGGGATACAGGGCGGAACACTTCTCGTTGCGATGCCTGTCATCCTGTATGTCATCACGCCGTTGAACGCTGCAAAGTTTGTGGCAGTGGCCCTCGCGCTATTCGTGGGCGGGACAACCTTCATTCAGGCGGCAGTGAACATCGTCGCAAGCGGGTACATCGCCCTTCTAGTTAGTCGCTGCGTATCTGATCAAACTCCAAGGAAGGCTTAAGGCCTGAAAACCGGAGCCGACCGAAAAGCACATGTGTGTGAGGATGCGTATCCTCCAGTGACGGTGGATCGATGGAGAAGGCTGATCCTAAGTGCCCTGGCTGCGACAGGGAGATGACTTTCTACTCCAGTGAAACGTTCTCGGAGCATTACATCTGTCGTGACTGCAACCGATTCTTGGTGATTCCCAGACCTGTTGACTTCTACAGCAAAAGCCCCTTCAAACCGAGAAAGTACTGAATGGAAGGGCATCGACGCAAGGACTAGCCAACCCATAATTATCGAAGAGTATGTTCTGAAAGCTGAGCTTGCCGAGGCAAAATGCATTCAAACTCGACCTTGACGTGAAGGTGACGATTTTCACAATCTAAGAGCAACGGGGAAGAAAATGAGCACAATCGCGGAAGAAAAAACTCAACGAGGGATTGTCCTACTGGAGAGCTTCTATGATCGAGATACGGTCCTTGTCGCACCGGAACTACTTGGGAAACTAATCGTGATAAGACGAGACGAAAAGAGGGCCGCTCGCATAGTCGAAACCGAAGCTTACGTAACTGGCGACCTGGCTAACCATGCCTTCAGAGGCCGCACGAAGAGGAATCAAAGCATGTTCAAAGGCCCCGGAACACTCTATGTCTACTCCGTTCACGGCCAGGACTGCATGAACGCAGTCACAAAGCGAGGCGAAGCTGTTCTCGTAAGAGCCGCGGAGCCCGTTGAAAACGTGAGAGACAGAGCCTCTGGCCCAGGCCTACTGTGCAGAGCAATGGGCATAACGCGTCAGGACGATGGGAAGTCTCTCGTAGATAGCGACATCTCAATCATGGATGACGGTTACAGGCCCGCAAGCATAGTCTCATCTCCACGCATAGGAGTAACAGAATGGAAGGATCGCCGACTCAGATTCCACATCAGAGACAACCCGTTTGTCTCAAAGAAGAAGAGATAGCAAAGCTGTTCTTTACCAGCCGTCGTCTTGAGTTATGGGTTTCATTCCTAAGCGTGCTGGGATTGTCAAGAGCGAGATGTTAGCCTTATAATTCGTCAGCTGGGCCCTTACTTGAGGGTCTTCAATGACATATGAGATTCCGCTATCCGTCTTCGAAGAGCGATTCAAGAGAATACGTGACCATCTCAAGAGACACGACTTGAATGCGCTCATGGTATCTGACAGTTTGAACCTCACATATGTATCCGGGTTCATAGATGATACTAGGAACCCGGCAGAGAGGCCTATCGTCTGCGTGATTCCGCTTGACGCAGAGCCGTTCATGGTGCTATGTGAATTATCCACCCATCATGCGCTCTACGAAGTTGAGAAAGGAACCTGCGCAGTGAGAGATATAAGGCTCTACACGGAGCATCCCCGACAGGTCAATAGGACTTATCTTACACTGCAGTGGGCCGACATGGTTGCAGACATCCTTAACGAGAAGAAATGTCTTCATGGCAAGATCGGCGTAGATGTTAGACCTGCAGCAGTCAGCGCGGAACTAGTTTCAAAGCTCACTCAGGCGACGCTAGTTGACGCGTCGGAGCTTCTGCGAGAGATGCGGTTGATAAAGTGCTCAGAGGAGCTTGATCTGATCAGAAAGTGCGGACCGATCAGCGACCTAGGACAGGAGGTCCTCATGAGCGAGATTCAAGCCGGGAAGCCTCAACTTGAGATCGGTGTAGAAGCCGCCAGGGCCATGCAACGTGAAGCCGCTGCGAAATATCCTGAAGGCGCCATAGAGATCAGGGCCATGGTCATGGGTTCTGGTCCGATTTTCAGCCCAATGCCACATACAACACGAGGAGTTGGCAGGAAAGTCGGGAAAGGAGACAGCCTCATCGACATAACTGCTGTTCGTCTGAATGCGTATGGCGTGGAGAACGAAAGAACGTTCATCGTTGGAAAACCCACCGAGAAGCAGGCGAAGATCTTCAACATGATGGTGGAAGCCCAGCAGAAGGCCTTCGAAGCCGAAAAGCCAGGAAACAAGTTCTCAGATGTGGACGCAGCTGCGCAGAAAGTCATCGAGGACGCGGGTTACGGCGACTACATCATGCACAGGACATTTCATGGCATGGGCCTCGGAGGCCACGAGTATCCCTACTACACTGCGTTCATGGATCGGAGGATAGAGCCTGAAATGGTTCTCTCATGTGAGCCGGGAATCTATGTCCGCGGATTCGGTGGCTTCAGGCACTCCGACACTGTGATCGTCACTGAGAGAGGCCCTGAACGGGTTACAAAGTTTCCTAGAGACTTGAATTCGCTGACGGTCGCGGCATAATTCGCTTGAACAGAGGCACCCCTATTCGGGGCATTGGTTGCCTGATGGTTGGTAATCTATTTGCTGCCTGATTCTCTCCTTTGCTTCCGCACCACCGAGCTTCTCACAGAGATAGAGGCCGAGGTCAATCGAAGAGGCCACCCCTCGCGCAGTTATCACGTCACCTTCATCAACAATCCGCGCATCAAGAACCTTATCGCAGAACCTTTGAAGTTCATCAAACGCGCTTCTGTGAGTCGTCGCCTTCTTTCCTCTCAGAAATCCGGCAGCGCCTAAGAGAAGAGAGCCCGTACAGACGGAAACCTTCAATCTACACGCCGCAGCGCTTCTCAACCATCCAATAAACTTCTCATCCTCAAGCAACTTTCTTGAGCCGAATCCTCCCGGCACGATAACCATATCATACCCGTGAAACGGTTCTCCTATCTTAGTTGGTATGAAACGAAGCCCCGTATGATCGAACACCTCTCCGGAGTGAGCGCAGATCTCCCATTCGAAATCCGGCAGAAAACCCATCGTCTTGAGCCGGGTCAACGGGTCGTAGATACCGATGAAGTCAAGAGAAGTCATTCCGTCATAGATGACAAATGCGATTCTCAGCTTGGCCACCACATAGATGTCTGCTGATCTCTTTCTTGTTGAAAAGCTTGTCTGGCGCTCTGTCGTAAGCTAGAAGAAGGATTCAGAAAGGACTGAACAGCCAATCAGGCATTCAAGGAGTTCTGAACTAGAGCTTGAAAGTGCTACTCCGTTCATTCGCCTCGCTGTTGCGTGCCGGCGGTCTTGACACTCAGCCGCCTACTGAACCTTTCCTTTTTCTTAACCCAGAAACTATCCATCTTCGAAAGAATCCTCTCACAAGGAATGGAAAAGCGCTCAAAACAAACCTGCGCATATTGATCTGGGAATACTTGGAAGGATAGCGGGCTGGGACAGGGATATCCTTCACTCTGTGGCCCGCGATGCCAAGGTTGATCAACATGTCATTCTCAAACATATATCCCTTAGTGATGCCGTTGAGATCAAGATCCTTGAGCACACTCGTCCTCACCGCAGTGTATCCGTTTTGAGAGTCAGAGATGCTCCAGTAGCCCGATGCGCACTTTGTCATGAACGATAGAATGAGATTGCCGACTATCCGAGTCGTAGGCATACCTTTCGAATGTCCTTTCGAAATAAAGCGGTTTCCTTTCGCATAGTCGACTCCCTCTTCAATTACAGCGTCTAGAAGCCTTGATAGATAGCCTGGATCCATCTGCCCGTCGCCTGCCATGACGACATTGACTTCGCTTCCTAGCGCCATGCAAATCTTATGTCCGGTGAGTATTGCGCCTCCGACTCCAAGATTCTTTCTGTGTCTAATCACACTGAGCCTAAGGTCTTTCTCCATTGAGGCTGCCTGAAACGTTCCGTCATTACTGGCGTCGTCGATGACAACTATGCGGTCAACGAAATCCGGCACGGATCTTATCACTTCACGTATTGCTTGCTCTTCGTTCCGAGCTGGAACAACAACCGATATCCTAAGGCCTTTGTACAAGGTCTTAGCCAACTCTGGACCTCTGATGCTCACGTCCACAGGAGTGTTCGAAGATGGGCGCAACCGTATCCTGCGCCGGGTTGATAGGAACATAGTGCACAAGTGTCTGAATGGGTTCAGCAACTTTCATCTCAATCATCTCGCCATAAATCAGTATCTTTCTATCCCGTTCGCTTAACGCCACCCTATGGGTCCTGTAGCGCATATACCTCTCATCGGTCAGAGCTGAGTACAGTCGGCTCTTCAGCCTCTCAACCTTCCTAGACGAGATCAATTGCTTGGCAGCTCCAACCTGTCTGCCACAATAATTGCACATAGGACCAAATATCTTCTGAATGAGTTTCCTCACATAGGAACTTCGTCATAAATCTTCTCTGTCAAGTGTGACGCGACCCATGTGTCTTCGATACTTCTATATGATCTACACATTGTCTTTCAGTAATAGCTGAGGTTGTGAAGAGCGCTGAGAACAGGGGAAATCGTGAAGAGAGGCTATGTCGCTATTCAAAGACATGCCACGACTTCTCTGCTTGTGTTGGTGGCTCTGATCTCGGCATCTCTGAGATTTGGTAAGATATTTCCTGACTCAACTTCGTACCGAGAATACTCCCTCTTCATTCTCGGAAGAAGCCCCACTGTCAGTGAAATAGTTGCGATGAGGCCTATGCTCCCTCTAATAGCAAGCCTAATCTCTTTTTGCCTCGGAGACATTGACTCAAGCTACGCGTTGGCAAACGCAGTGTTCTATGTGCTTGGCACACTAGTTGCCTACAGGCTCGGTGAGCTCACATTCGCAAGTCAGAAAATAGGCGTGTTGGCAGCTCTCATCTACGCAACCTCACCTGCCATGCTTTGGTTTGGGGCAGCAGTACTTGTAGATGCTCCGGCGTACTTTTTCACGGGTCTCGCAGTGTTACTTGCCTTTGGATCGGCCCAAGAGACTGGACCAAAGTGGAGAAATCTCCTAGAAGAAACTGGAGCTACGGTGGGCCTCCTATTCAAGGAAAGCGTGGCATTCAGCATACTGTATTTGCTTTTCGTGAGGGCATATCAGAAGAGAGGATTTCGAAGGGTCTTGGCCTCGACTTTTCTAATCGTTGTAGTTGACGTAGGGGTCCTAGCGTACCTGTCTCTGGATCCGTTCATCTTTGTTCGTAAGCTGTATCTTGCCCAACAATCGGCCGGTTTGTATGAACCGTCAAAGTGGGGGCTAATCCTCCTTGGAAAGAGCTTTGTCAACGCTTTCTTTCCATACTTTCCCACGATCGTGCGATACTCTATATATCCACTTTTCGTTACCGTTGGATTCCTTTCAACAGAGCCCGCACGCAGAAATGCGCTTCTGACCTGCTTAGCGTTTCTCTCGTTGAACGCTGTCGTTTGGCCCGTGATGACATACAGGTTCTCGTTCATGACTTGGCCTGTAGTCATACCCTTGCTTGCTGGCGGAATAGAGAGGCTCTCTGAAAGGTGTTGCTCTTTAGTTGGCCTGCACAAGGGTTTTCATGTTGGCTTGGGATGTCTGATAGTGTTCTTGGGCGCGATAGTGACCATTTTACAGATAGCGTCCTGAGACTCTTCCAGACGGAAACAATGATGGGGGTCTTATTCAGATTTTCCCAAGAAGAGCTGGTGGCCGCTCCATGGGGTACTCGGCAGAGAACTGGAAAGATGGATAAAGACAACAGAAAGGCATGTGTTCCGGTGAATCCACTAGGCTAGATGAGTCTACTGCTTCTCGCCATAGCCAGAACACAAGGCCTATGTAGGTTTGAGAAAAACCTTGGTGAGCCTATGTCTGTGGGCCCTTGGTTCCCCACAAATGTTTGGACATGGCCGCTGGCCCAGTTTAGATATTGGCTCAAGAAAAAACAGAATCCCATAGTGAGGCGGAACAGAGTCTGCTGGCCTACATGCCTCCTCTTCGCTGCATCTTCTTTTTCTTCTTCCAATCCTCAACGTAGAGGCGGCAGTTCATCTTCTGATCGCATTTCCTGCATTCTGGTCTGAGAGATCCCCAGTTTCGACCACAGGGAAGCCCTGAAGGCTTTACCTCAGCCATGACAACCACACGTAATGCTAGGCAGGCGCCGAAGTAATTAACCTATTGGGTAGGCCAATAGACCAGCGTCATGGTTGTATGCGGCATTACGTCTTGGCCGAGCCAAGTGCCAGTTGCTTCTCAAAATCTTCTTCAAGTTCAGATATCGTGTAGAGCGTTCTTGAGGCCCGAGAGAAACTCCTGTTTGCTCCCTGAAGTTGGGCATAGCTGTAGAGTCTGGCCTGAGTCATCCTAGTATCCGATGCCCTTAAGAGATTCGCATTGGGGAATGGCGCCTCTCTAATGAAGACAGAGCTGTCGAAGCACTTCTGTGCTGAGACCCTGAAGCTGAATGTTGAGTAGAACCGCAGCCAACGTAGTGAACGTTTCCTCTTTACATCTTCAGCAAGTCTATGAATCGCCTTCGACCCACTACAGTAAAAGATACGTCCTTCTCTTCTCACCTCTTGCTTATCTCGCAAGTTCTTCAGGCCGAGTCGCAGCGTCGCCTCGTAGATGTTCTTTCTTGGCAGCTTGCCTCTTCTTCCCATAGTCCAGAGAGAGTAGGATCCGCGCTTGTACCGTATCCTGTTGGCCCTCCATGCTTTGAGGAAGTCTGTGATCGGGATTGGAACGTGAACGTACCCATCTGGATCATTTACGACGACCTGTTCATCCCTTACCTCAGTTGCGACAACGTAGTGGTCTGAACCAAGCTTGAACTTGCGGTATGGGTCGTATGTCAGGAAACCTATGTCAACCGGACCGACGAGGGCAACATCCTTCTACAGAGTTCGCCTCAGAAACCTCAGAGCTTCGCTACCATTCGAGAAAGATCTGAACTCGCCATCATACCTCAATAGTCTAAGCGCGCGGCCGACGCCTATATGAGGGTTGTAACCGTTTACGGCGAATCCTCCTCTATCTTCGGGCACATAGACGAAGCCAAAAGGAACAGTCGTAATGCACTCGACGAATGGCAACGGGCAGCGATCCCCTTTCGATTGAAGTATCATAGCGAAGCACTTCGAATAGTAATAGCTCATTCTTCCGACGAACGAATCAAACGGTCTTACCATGGCCGAACGCCGAAATCTGGCACTCAATCCAAGATTCGCTGTCTAGTCTCATAAGTTACGCGTTGTCAAGCTGCACAGCCCGCTCAGCAATCGGCCTATTTTCGGTTTGCTCTTGATCCGACTTAGATTTATAGAGAAGATATGCAACTAAGCGGGGACTGATCCATATGTCACAAGCTGATAAGCAGAAAGCTCTGAACTGGATTTCCGAGAACGAGTCGAGAATCATTGAAGTCAGCGACAAGATATGGGAGTTCGCGGAACTCGGGTTGCAGGAATTCAAATCTTCATCTTTGCTCGCCGAGCAGCTGAGGAAGGCTGGGTTCAAGGTTGAGATGGGCGTTGCAGGGATGCCCACTGCGTTCGTGGCGACCTACGGCTCGGGAAGACCGGTCATAGGAGTAATGGGCGAGTACGATGCCCTTCCAGGGTTGTCACAGAAACCTGTTCCAACGCAGGAACCGTTGGTTGAGGGAGCCCCGGGCCACGGTTGCGGCCATAACATTCACGGTGCTTCGGGGATGGCCGGAGCGATTGGTGCGAAGGTGGCTATGGAGGCAAACGGAATCAAGGGTACACTGAAATTCTTCGGGACTCCTGCCGAGGAGAGCGCCAGCGGTAAGGTCTTCATGGTCAGAGAAGGGATCTTCGACGGCGTGGATGCGGTATTGAGCCATCATCCCGGTTCGATGAACACGGGCGGTCTCTCGAGTAGCTTGGCGAACAATTCGTTGAAGTTTCACTTCTATGGAGTTTCATCCCATGCAGCAGGTTCTCCGGAGCAGGGGCGCAGCGCTATGGACGCAGTCGAGCTGATGAATATTGGTGTAAACTTTCTGAGGGAACATGTCATCCAAGAAGCTCGAATTCACTATGTGGTCGAGGCGGGTGGCGACCAGCCGAATGTTGTTCCTGCATATGCTCGTTCATGGTACCTGATACGGGCTCCTGAAAGAGACCAAGTCGATCTGATATACAATCGGATTCTTGAGATCGCTAGGGGCGCCGCAATAATGACTGGTACGACGCACAAGGTGGAGTTCATCAAGGCTGTATACAACGAGCTTCCCAACCGCGTCCTTAGCGAACTCGTAGTAAGCAACATGCGCGAGATCGGTGCGCCGAGGTATACGGAAGAGGAACAGGAGTTCGCAAGAGAGATAGCGAAAAGCATAACGCCTGAAAGTAAGAGAGCTTCTCTGCGGAAATCCAAGAGGCCTGGATGGGAGAAGCTGATGGATGTCGACTTGGACCAGACTATTCCCGACGCGTGGAACGAAGGAGAGGTGAGCCCAGGCTCAACAGACGTATCAGACGTAAGTTGGAAGGCGCCAACGATGGAGTTCACTACAGTGACATTTGTGCTAGGAACTTCCGGCCACTCTTGGCAGAACACAGCCCAATCGGGTATGGGAATAGGACACAAGTCTCTGATCTTTGCTGCCAAGACAATCTCTGCATGTGCCCTCGACCTGCTAACCAAGCCTGAATTGCTAAAGAAAGCTCACGACGAGTTCGAGCAGAAATTGGCGGGAAGAACCTACAAATCACCTCTGCCACCTGAGGTGAAGCCGCCTCTGGACCTGTGGTCCAAGTAGAAGGGCAGACATTCGCATCGTATCTCGCTCCGCGGGACTGCGGAGAGCGGTCGCTTCACAAGCTTCCTGATGGTCTTGGCAGGGCATCTGGTCTGCGTTGGGTTCGGAGATAAGAATATCTGCCTCGAAGCGTCAGTCATTTCCATACAGTCGGTGAAGTCTTTGCCAGTTGAAGTCTTGACTAGAGATGAGATTGAGAGGATCATCGAAGAGAAGATCAAGAAACTAGCTACTGAAACACCGCCTACCCCACAAGTGGATACTGAGATCAAGGTTGAGATTGCAGACCTGAAGGCTCAGATTGCCAAGATGAGCGGCCGAATCGACGAGTTGTCAGCCGGGCTTCCGGCCAAAGCAGTGACTCCACTTCGTATCGAAGATGCTCTGAGAGGCGAGCTCGGTGGACTCGCCGAACTTTTGGAGATTCGAGGTCAGCCAGATCAGGTAACTTTGAGACCTCGACGATATCTTGGCGGTGAGGATTTCAGATCGGTACTTCAGGCTGTCAGGAGACACGGAGGCTTTTGGTCTTCGATGAACAGAACATTCGTAATAAGAAAAGCGAAGGGCTAGCAGTCTTTTCTTACCTTCCTTCGGTGCAGAAGTCTCTTCTCATGCCCTGATTTTTTGGCGGTATGGACCTACAGAGTCTTCTTGCAGTAGTGCGCTTCACCGTCCAATCAGTCATAGAGTGCTCCTCATCTACCCCCCGCTTCTACCGTCGACAACTT
>CAYQCQ010000035.1:0-352 GCA_964416035.1 uncultured Candidatus Bathyarchaeia archaeon | reverse complement strand
GGTCTTCGATGAACAGAACATTCGTAATAAGAAGGGCGAAGGGCTAGCAGTCTTTTTTCACCTTTCTTCGGTGCAGAAGTCTGTAACGGCAGAAGCTTCTTCTCATGCCCTGATTTTTTGACGGTATGGACCTACAGAGTCCTTTTGCAGTAGTGCGCTTCACCATCCAATCAGTCATAGAGTGCTCGTCATCTACCCCCCGCTTCTACCGTCGACAACTTTAGCGAGTTCGAATTCGATGCTGTTCCAGTTCTTTGGGGGTAGTGAGGCCAAACAATAGAACCCTTGAAATAGATCGCATGGTGGACCTTGGGGCAGTGAAGATGATGAGACTTCGTGACATATGTTTTTT
>CAYQCQ010000034.1:0-12764 GCA_964416035.1 uncultured Candidatus Bathyarchaeia archaeon | reverse complement strand
TGAACGAGGCGATCGAGACGTTCCTCAACGAAGCGGCTCGTTCGAACAAAGCAGACTAGTTCATTCTCGACGCGGCATTGGCCGGGATTTGATCACTCTGCCCCCGATTATGACTTTCTCAACTTTGATCGACCTTAGTTCATCTGGAGCCACTGTGAACGGATCCCTTGAAAGTACAACCATGTCCGCGAGCTTGCCCTCGGATATGGATCCTTTCTCTTCCTCATCGAAGCTGGCATATGCACCGTTCATCGTATACATGTAGAGAACTTGGTCCACGCCCAATCGCTCGGTTGGCAGAAAACCTCCCCTCGTAACGGCCGCCCAGACGCCTTCCATGGGATCCAGGTGCTCGACCGGACAGTCAGATCCGGCAGATGCGACCACTTTCTTGAACAATGTCTTCAAGGGATACACCCATGTCTCCCTCTTCTTTCCGACTCTGTCCGCTGCCCAGAAATCTGAAGTTACGAATGCAGGTTGCACCGAAGCGATCACTTCCATTCGCGACATTCTTTCGATCTGCTCAGGGTTGATGATGGAGGCATGTTCTATCCGGTGGCGATGATCCTTTCTTGAAGTCTTGTTTTGGGCTTCTTCAATGGCGTCTAAGGCAAGGTCTATGGCATGATCGCCTATTGCGTGAATTGCCAGCTGGTAGCCTGAGTCATGGACTTTGCTCACGAGTGGGCGCAGCTCTTCTTCTCGATAAAGGAGAAGGCCCTTGTTACTTGGATCGTCAGCGTAGGGCTCCTTCAGCGCGGCAGTCCGGCCTCCTAGAGAACCGTCGAGGAGCATCTTGATGCATCCGATCTTTAGCCAATCATCTCCGAAGCCTGTCTTGATCCCTAGGCCGATCAAATTGTCCAAGAGATCAATCGGTATACCCATGTAAACCCGGATGCCGAGCTTTCCTGTCGCGTGTGCCTCCTGCAATGCCTCCACGTAGGCAGAATCCTTCAGGAGGGCATGCACGGTAGTCAATCCTGCTGAAATGGCGCTCCGACTCGCAGCCTCGATCGCGGCCACAAGCTCAGGTTTCGTGGGCGGAGGAACATGCTGCCAGATGAGTGACATCGCTTCGTCGCGCAAGACTCCTGTCGGCTCGGCAGTTCTGGGATCCTTGTCGATCTGACCTCCATGAGGATCAGGGGTCTCTTTCGTGATTCCTGCAAGCTGAAGGCCCAAGCTGTTAGTCACACATACGTGGCCGCAGACCCTGTTAAGTACAACAGGGTTCTCCTGTGAAGCCTCGTCCAAGTCATGTCTGTTCGGATATCTTTTCTCCTTGAGCCTCTCTTGGTCCCATCCTCGTCCAAGTATCCATTTTCTAGGTGGAGTTTCTCTGGCTTTCGACGCGACCTTAGCTTGGATCTCAGCAATGGATCTGACACCTCTGAGGCTTATTCTTCCAAGAGAAAGACCGTAGTCAACAAAGTGTATGTGCGTATCGATCATGCCAGGGACTACGGTTCTACCGCCAAGATTGAGAACCTTAGTCTTCTCACCGATGAAGGGTCTCACGTCAGCGTTCTTGCCGACCCGGAGAATCCTCTCTCCCAATACGGCGACCGCCTGCGCTCGCTTCAACCTCCTATCCATCGTCAGAATATTCCCGTTCAGCAGAACCAGGTCACAACCTGTTTTATGCTTAGCCACTTTGACATCAACCGTCTATTGGTTCACACATGATAGGAGGATCATTGGTCTAAGTGAGTTACTCTTCGAGACGCCTTGGAAGCGCACAACGAACGATTCTGTCGG
This sequence comes from uncultured Candidatus Bathyarchaeia archaeon, assembly GCA_964416035.1. Taxonomy (GTDB): domain Archaea; phylum Thermoproteota; class Bathyarchaeia; order 40CM-2-53-6; family JALHTG01; genus JALHTG01. The sequence goes on along the minus strand of CAYQCQ010000034.1, from coordinate 11,000 downwards.
CCTTGACGGTAAACTTAAATATGACTCAGACACCCCTTAGCGGAACACAGGGGTTCACAGTAACCCGAGGCTCACAACGATCGGTATAACCTTCGTGAAAAGGGATTTCCGGTCCGTGATCGAAGTGAGCGGATCGTTACGCCCTGCCTCGGTTACACACTGATTCTTCATGAGACCTCTAAGACAGGGATACGACTTCCAAAGTTGCCCAACGAAAAGATGAAGCATGCTGGGTATTGAGATTTGCAGCTCGCAGATCTCCGCAAACAATATTGTAAATAACATACTCTACTGATGTAGTAGTGGAAGTCCTTGGGCGCTAGGCTTGGTGTAGGGCATCAGGGTAAGCGGCGCCTTCAAGCAACCGAGAAAGGCAGGTGAGTACGGTGGAAAAAGCCAAACATGCGTCAAGCGACAATGATGAAAGTCACGGCAAAACTCAGATAAAACCTGCAGAGTTGAGAGGTCAACTTCTCAGCGATCAAACAATCCAGATAATTTTGAGCGGCCTCACGGAAGGTTCCGTAGCGGAGATAGATCCAACCTTTGACTCCGATAGGATGCCTAGGTACTTGATAGTTGAGAACATAGCCAAGGTTGGCCCGGCAGAAGCAAGATCGCTACTCGAAAAGATGAGAGACGCAGACATCTTGAGGAAAAGGTTCTACGAGCGATTGGTCCTCTGTCCTGAGTGCAAGTCACCGGCAGAGATCTTCGTTCGCCATAAATGTCCGAAATGCGGAGGTCTGGAGCTGGAAAGAATCAGCATATGTGAGCACTCAACATGTGGCTCTGTCTGGGAACTTAGAACATCACTTGAGCAAGCCACATGTCCCAAATGTCGCGTGGGCGCCGATTCTGATAGATCAGCTTTCCATGTGATTGGGATAACGTGGCTTTGCGGCAAGTGTGGCGTTAAGTTCGATAGGCTGGATGAGACCTTTTTCTGCAGAAGTTGTGGCAGGGAAAACCATCTGGGAGATGTCGAATTGCTCGATGCTTACTCGTACTCGTTAAACCCCAGTGTCAGAGAGGAGATTCAGAGTGCCCTTCTTCTTCCAATGCTAAAGAAAACCTTCGAGGAGTGCGGCCTTCAAGCCGAAATGCCAGGCTCAATGGTCGGGGGTTCTGGGGTTCCTCAAGACTTCACGATAGTTGCGAAGAAGAACGATAAGTGTGTCGCAGTTGATTTCATACAGGCTCACGAAGTTGTAGACGTGCCTGCGGTACTGGCGTCTTGTGCCAAGCTCTCTGACGTGAAAGCGAACGTAGGCCTACTGTTGGTGGTGCCTGCGCTTTCGGACCGAGCGCGGACGTTCACGATCGCATACAGATTAGTTGTGATCGAGGGAAAGGATATCAAAGAAGTCGCGACCCAGTTGCGAGACTTCCTTAAGACAATATGATTGGAGGAATAATCGAATGAGTCTTGTCAAGGCGAGAAAGGTAACATTCGGGTCAACAGTCTCGGAGGGCTTCACGGTTGATAGGCGGTTGGACAAGGAATTTCTTGAAAGGGCTGCGGGATTCTGGAGAGAAAAGAAGCTTTCGATCAAGAAGAAGGTACTGACAAAATCGACAGAAGGTGAAAGCGAAACCTACGTGGGCACTCTCGTGGCAGAAGGCGGAACCATTTGGACGATTGATTTCGACCAGTATAGAAAGGCAGTTTCAGTAAGTATGATCGGGACCGAGGACGCCGTCGAAGTGTTCGTCCACATGGAACTCATCGGAGCCTTCATGTCAGCGAAAGACAAGAGAAAAGCGACGGACCTGCTTCAGGAATTTCAAGACCGACTATCTCAATAAGGGCAGTTACATCACTGTCGCGTCAAGTCCTGCATTGTAACGTTTCATTATTGGCGGGCCCGGCGGGAGTTGAACCCACGACTCCCGGGTCGCTTCCGGCTTGCGGTAAAAGCCTCACCGACTGGAGCCTTCTGTTAGGCTCGATTATCACCGGTGCTCTACCTGTTCAGGATCCTGCTGGATCTGGCTGAGCTACGGGCCCATGCAGAAGGGACAACCATGAACAGTCAATAAAACCTTTGCGGGGTGACGGCCCTAGTGTGAAGCACGCTCGATAACAGCGAGGCTTGGGCTACCAGAATTGCGGCCTATCGCGGCGAGCCTCGAGATAGTCGGTTCGAGTGACGTTCAATGATTGTGGACAACTTTTTTAGATTGCAGTCGTGAGGATTCGGCTTGGGGCCCGTAGCTCAGCCCGGATGGAGCGGTAGACTGAGAAGGCCAAGCCTCCTAAGCTGATCAGGTGAAAGCTAAAGGTCCGGGGTTCAAATCCCCGCGGGCCCGCCATATTGACTCGCCTGGAGAAGCGAATTTTGTGTATATGGGAATTAGCGAAAATGCGAGACCTAGAACAAAGACTAGTGACGCTCGAAGCAATCTGCTCAGAGAAGCTCAAGATCAAATAGCGTGGAAGTTACAGTGGGCAAGTAGCCTTGTGGTAGTCTACGCTGAATCCGCGCGCGTTATTTCCGAAATCGCGTGCGCTGTTACTATTTGTGGCTACTCTATTCCAAGGATTGTGAGAGCGGCGGCTAGGCTCAACGTGGCACCGAGATCAGACACAGCGGTCACTAGGGGTATGACGAAATTATCTGGATCCAAACCGTGCTTGAAAGTCTCAGTGGCAATGACTAAGGAGAAGAGGGATATGAAGAAAAAGCTGACAAGGTTCGAGATCAGGGCAACAGCGATTAGGAATGCCAGATCCGGAACCAATCCTACTGCTCTACCCAAGAAGAACGCCACTAGACCGAAGGAGATGTGTATTCCGGCTGCAGCGGTTTCCACGGAGAGTAGGTCGGATAGCGTTTCTCTGAGTATTTGTCGGAATGATCTGATATAGCCGAGTGCGAGTTTTGTCGTCTGCATAGAGCCGAGAATCGAGCCTATATCTCCGAGAGTATCAATTAACGCGGGATAGAGAACCAAGACCGTGGGATGTTTGTCGATTTTCTCCTTCAAACTCTCCAGACCGACGCCGCTGAAAATTCCTAGAAGGCTAGATAGCACAACCATCGAAGCACCCTCAGTCAAGGTTCGCCTGAAGACTCTTTCTCCTCTGCGTCTCATAAGCACGGCAAGAAAGAGTCCTGACAGCAGGATTATGGTAGCAAAGGCGTTTGTAAGAACTCCGGGAATCAGCACAAGATTGACCACGGCGACGAAGCAGACGGTGACCACCACATCGTCGACGGTGGACATAACCGGATATAGAATCACGTCAGGGTCAAGACCTTTCTTGAAAGCAGTCATGCCAACTAGTGAAGCGATGGGTACGGCAACGATCATCGCAAGTAAACAGGTCAGCGGAGGTACCACGATGAAGAATGGGAGATGCTGGATCTCAGCATTTCCAAGGATGAAGTTGACGAGGAACGCAAGAACGCCGATACCAATCGTGTCAGAGAAGGTGAGGAAGAGGGTCGCGTTGATGAGCGAGTAGAACTCTCGAGTGTTGCGCCTCAACCTCGGCTCAGCCTCACCGACATGAAGCATTGTGCCGAGTTTTCCTGAGAGAATTCCGCCTATGCTCCCGCGCACACTCAAGACTGGAGGGAAGAGAAGTAAGATCCACGGGACCGATTCGAGGAGTGGGAAGAAGCCTAGAGCAAGCCCGCCTGACAAGATTCCCCCTAAGTTGAAGACTAGTGCTATGAGGGCCTGCTTCAGCATACGCTGGTCGAGAAGTCTGGGCAACGTGAACGCTCTTTCTAGTCATGATGGTGTAGCGGATTCGCCAGTGTCAGCAACCTCTCTCTGCCCTCAGCGTAGCCTTGGGCAATTATCTGGTCTCCAGCAGTCAAGACGAAAGAGTCCGAAGGGTTGTACGTCCAGCTCTCGCCCCTCCTTACGGCAATTATCCTCATTCCTATGTCGTCTTCCAGTGCAAGTTCTCCAAGGCTCTTCTGCCTAAAGACGGAGGTTTCCGCAATCGCGGTCACCACAATCGTTTCCTCTGCCTTCTCCATCGCCATTCGAAGCACAGGATGGGCCCGCACTCCTCTCTTTACTATGTCAGCCATCATAGCTGCCGCATCAGCCAACTCCTCAGCTGCCAAGGCCAGACGGATTGCGCCAAGAAGGCCTTTTGTAGGCCGTGCCCCTCTGACTTCTAGGATCTCTAGTTCAAATTGCGTGTGAAGCTTGTCCATCTTTTCCTCCATCTCCAGGACATGGTCTGCGATTTCTTCACTTCCGAACAAGAGAGAGGAATAAGCTAGGTCTACCATTAGGCCAGAGACATCTTTTAACTGAGCAAGCATTTCGGCGAGACGTTCTTCGATCATGGATGCCTCTCCTGCACATTCATCTTGGGTCTTGGAATCGTCTTCAACTCTCCCTTCGCCAGTCTGTCAAGTTCAGAAACACCGACATCGCTTCCGCGAGCGATGATGATATCCGATTCCCTGAGGATCACCTTTGGTCCTGGATTCGTCATCACCTCCTTCCCCCTTCTCACCGCGATGATGTTGACTCCAATATTAGTCTCAAGCTTCAACTTACCAAGAATCTTCTTAGTCAGAGCTGACTCCGGAAGAACCGTTGTTCTGACAAGCCTCTCTTGAGTCCTCGTCAATCCCTTCAATATCTGAGGGTCGACTCCAAGATCCATCAGAACTATGTGGGCGATCTCGCCCGAGGCATCGGAAATCCGATCGGCCACAGCAGCCATGCGAGTAACCCCCGCCATGGCCTTCGCATCGTCCGCATCTCTCACCGCAATCGCTATGTTCATGAGTAGGAGTGTCTTGAGGTCATCCACTTTTTCCTCTAGTTCAATAACTTCTTCGGCCAACTCATGATCGTTGAAGAGAACTGCCGAGTATGCAAGATCGACCATGAGATTGGTGACGGTGTGCAACTCAGTCAGAAGGTCACGGACTGAGATCGGCTTGTAGCTTATCTCTTCCTTCACGGACAATCAACTATCATATGAGTTTTGCATCAAAACCATTTAAGGCTAGTTCAACTGAGTAACATCCTTGCAGTCTTAGCAACGAATGGTCAGCTTTGAGTGTGTGTCCCTTCACGCTGATGTTTTGCTCAGTCTCAACATCTCTGAGATGCTCTCGCCTTAACCTCAGGACATGACAGGGCCGCCAATAGTCAACATGATCATCCAACGATACGCCATACTGTTACCAGCACCTCAAATAGGAAAAGCAATACTACTAGAACTTCCAAAACGAACATTTGCCTGCTTGTCACCTTATCCGAGGCCATTTGATATAGATCTTCGAGAGTTTCCAGTTTTCTTGAGACAGTCTCCTCCCATTCCTTGAGGTGAAGTCTGGCGGATAGGTGCCCGTAGAGTCTGGCAAGAGTATAGTCGCCGAGAAACTTTGTTATGTTCATGACTTTGTCGAGCACATCAGTCATCTCCATTCTCATCTCTGCGATGTCTGCAACAGTTGCAGAAAGTTTCCGCGCTGACACCATCGAAATTATGGGAGGGTTCGACAAGTATCGTGTGTCAGAATAAGCTTTGTCAACGAGTCGGTCTATTAGTTTGTCGAAAGTTCTGAGCTGAAGTAGCTGTAGGTTCGCTAGTTCAATCGTCAGAACATAATCCTCATAGTCGCGATTGGTTTGAACTATTGCGGAAGATGCCCAATCAACAACTGCCAGATAGTCAGAGGAATAGGCAACTGTGTATCTGAGTGCGGACTCACACTCATCTTCTGAGACCTTGGCTACCTCGGTTATCTCCCTTAGAAGGGCTGTGATGATTTTTCGGTTTTGTCGAAGGAATTCAAGGGCATCAGTTCCCTGTGCCAGATTTGACACGCAGAATATTGCGTATTCCTCAGGATCCTTCTCCTTTTCGTATCGCGAGGTCAGATGGCCAGCCAGTTTCTGACCTATCTGATCAGCATAGCTCCGTGAGAGTTGTCTCAAATTCAAGTGCTCGCCTGCATGGATTGCCTCTAATCTGTCAGCAGAGGAATATCTAACGAGGTCCCGAAGCTCTCCTCGAAACTGGATTCTAACAAGGATGGATAAAGCTCCCACTGAATGCATCCGCGCTTCTACACTCATTTGTCTTGGAGCATCGAATACAAGGATGTCAGTTTTCTCTAACTCATATGACAACGGCTCAGGTTTGATCGACAGATAGCTCGGTATTTTTCTTTCACGCCTTAAGTCACGTGAAGTAACATTAAGGGTTTTTCTTAGACCAGCCAATTCTAGGTACCCTCCTAGATCGTAGAGAAAGAGATAGATGACTTCGCCATCAACAGTCAAAGGCGGCACCAAGAACCAAAGTACCCAAAGCACCCAATAATCTCTACTATTCAGGCACGCATGGGCTACTGTTGTATCGATCTTTGAACCATCTCTGTATCATGTGTCGAGTGATCAATCTGTTGGGTCACACACAGTCAGGGCATTTTGTCAAGTAATCCTGGGCGATGCTCTTCCATAACTCAAAGACATGAGCTAGGATCGTAGCTTTCTTGAGACCTCCAAAAGCTTCCTATGGAAGGTAGGTAGCGCGAGCCTGGGATTCGCCACCAAATGTAGATATCGATCTTCGCTCACTGACGCTGGTCCAAGATACATCTTTTCATGCCTAGCTATGCTTAAGGTCAGGGTTCCTAGCACCGGAAAAACGTCTCGTCTTCTTCTCTTTGCGCTGAGACTGTCTCGCGCGATGAGATTGATGATTGCACCATCTATTCCGACGTAATGGGAGACAATGGTTTTTCCATCTATCCGGACCAGGCTCCCACCGATAATGGTTCATCCGTCTACGAAGTTTTTCAGGGTTTGCTCAATGTCCTTTTGTTTCATGGGGCAGGTCGCCTGAAACGATATCTCAAGTGTTACGTGCGAGCTATAGAAACATTGCTGGACGCATGTATGTGCACTCGCAAATTGCACCTAATATATGTGGGCCGATCATGAGTTAGGAACTCCTGCCCGCCTCCTTATCCCACAAAGCAACTATTTCCCGTATCAATTCTGGCTGCAACAGGTACATTTTCTTTGCCTCACCCTTAGGCACGAACAACCTTATCCTTATGGTTCTTCTGACAAAGTCAGGAGGATCGACGAAGTACTCTGGTTTTCTGACGAGATCTTGCTGGAATTTGCCATAGAAGCCTTCTATCGCTGGCTCCAAACATTTCCTTGCAAGCCTGTCTATGTGGATGTCATGAGGCAGGCTGACAAGCACATTGTATTTTATCAATCCCTCATGAGTACAGTTGACTATTCTACTGTTCAGCACTTGGATGTTGGGAACGCTGATGAGGTTCATCGACGGCGTGTAGAGCTTTGTGTAGTTGAACGTTATCTCCTCCACCTGGCCTTCAACATCCCCTATCTTAACATAGTCTTTGACTGTGAACGGTCTCGTGACCATCACGTAGAAACCTGCCACTAGGTTGTTTATTGTTTGGGAAGAGCCGAAACCTATGACGGTTCCAATCAGCGCAGATCCACCTAAGAAAATCGAAATTGGAACTCCGCATATTGATGACAGTACGCCTAGGAGAGCCAGCGCGGCAATGATTCTCAGGGCCAGCCTCATCGCGTTCTCGACATGTGCCTCTGTGTTCAGTCTCTTGCAGAGACGAGCAACATATCTGCTGGATAGTTTGTAGCTCACGAAGATGAGGATGACCGCAAGAATGGCAACTGTAAGAGACCAGACATTTGCAGAGGTCAGCACTCCAACTAATTCATAGCCAGTCATTTTCCACAAACTCAGAGAACAGTCTTGCTAATAAGCTATGTCTCGAAAAAGATTGCACTGGTAGCCGTATCGTGCCCTCGGCAAACGCGCTGGAAACCTGCCAAGCGCGCCTTACAATTCAACAGAAAGTAGCGTGCACTCTTAGTCACTGATATTCCGTCATTTGCTCCGACTCCTCGACTGTCCGCACAAACGGTGAATTGTACCGAGAACGGCATACTAGCTCCTTGCTGGAATAGCGAATAGTTTCTACACTTCGGGAACCGAACCACAGGTCCAATGATCGATAGAATCAACGACAATCTTGGCAGACTTCGTCGGTTCTTCTTCAAGTATCCCATGATCTCATTTGGCACAGAGAATCGGAGTGGAGAACGAACAACATTCCCAGCAACGATCCTAACGCGTCCTAGATCTTAAACCATAAAAAGCGTTAATTGTTACAACCTTGCTCCGTAGTGCTGAAGAGGGAATGCTAGCTTTACAAGGCGTAAGGGTCTCTGGGGTCTCCGACACGACATCTCGAAGCACTTTGAGTAAGATTTCGCAAACCCCTAACCGGTGGAGGTACACCCTAGTCAAGCTTGGTGTTTCAGCTATCATACTTGCCTTCATATATGTCTTCGAGAGCTCAATCGTCTCACTCCTAGAATTGCTGACCGAGAAGGAGCTTGCTGGCGCTCTTTTCCTTCTATTTCTTGCCACCACGACTGTCCTCTGCATCTATTACGCTTACAGAACCTATCTTGATGTTACGTCGCACCTCATAGCGAAGTTGTCGGCCAAACCGAGCATAAGGCCTGCGGTACACACAATTCTCCTGTTTAACAAGATTTTCGGCCTTATCATTTCGTTAGTAGTGATCCTGTCGCTCTTGTCGATCAAGATCCCATTCCTGTATGTAATTGTGCGCAGTATAATGGCCTCATTCTCAGGGCTTTTCTCAATCCTTGTGGCTCTCATCCTAGCTCTTCAGGTAAAAGAAATTGTGGGAAACTATCTCGCCGGGGCGATAGTTAAATGGTCTAGGATCATAAGCGACGGCGAGTTTCTTAACATGGGCGACGAATACCTCAAGGTCGAGAACGTGAATAGCGCGTACACTGAACTAGTGAATCGATTCGGAGAACGAATATACGTGCCAAACCTGAAGTTCCTCATCGAAAACTTCAGAAAACCATTTTCAAAGACGTATAGAAGATATGTCGACCTCAGATTCAGCCTGCCATACAAATACCATCCAGATGAGATTGGTGGGAGAATAAAGAAGATCGTGGATATGTACAACAAGTCGCCTAGCGCGTCGTCTCCACCTATCGATGACTATAAATTGCTTGCATTGGAATTGGCCAGCTACTCCGTAGTATACGAACTACAGGCCAGGCCGCTCAAACCAGTTTTCCCAGAAACGCTGAAGAGCAGCATTAGGCAATTGCTTCACGAAGAATTCGGAGAAGATCTAGCAACGCCCACTATGGTCAGCGTAACCAGATAGGTATAGAATACAGCTATGCTTGGACAGGTTTAGTTTAGACATATGTAGAGATCGAGAGGCTTCAATCTGAAGACTCTGTCAGTTGGCGCGCACCAAGAAAATCGAGAAAGCTTCGAAGAAGAGGGAGGCTGACCGATATGCGCTAAGACTCCTCACGTGAGATTATTCGTTTGGGAGTAATAGGAAGGACATATCATATGAGGAAGATCTGTCAGGGATGTTGACGCAGTAATCCCAAGGATCGCGCGTAGCCTGACCGATCTTGGGTATGCAACCATCAGGCAGCTTGAACTTCTAGGTGTGCCAAGCACAACCTCGTCACATGGCCTGGTCAACGCCAAGAACAGATTTAAGGCGCAGCGCACGCTGGGAACGGCCTACGTGCTTCCGAGCACTGTTCATATAGGCACTGCTCCTAACATTCATATCAGATATGATCCCACGCCAAGCTGCGCTCTCGTAAGGCGGGAGTGGACTCATGAGGGAGCCGCCATCAGCCCAATCGCAACCCCAGCCACGACCGCATTCAAGTGTAGACGTAGAGCATGGAGAGAGAATTCTCAAGCGGAAAGCTTTTCTTAGATGATGATGTATTCTTTTCGCGGAGAGATGTGGCAGTTAGGTCAGCAGCAGGTTCTCCTAGTATTTTCGACGGACGAGCGAAGACTGGCGTTGCTCCACTGGCTTCCTCCTTGCTCACCTTCGGATTCCGTTTCGGGTAGCTGGCAACCTCTCGTCTACATTGGATCCCTCCACATTTCTCTATGAGAAGCAGAGAGGTGATAATTTGCCTAAGAAGGCCAAGAGGAAAACAAAGCCAAAAAGGAAAGTGACGAAGCCCAAGAAAACCCTGTGGTAATGCCACATAAGTCTTCAGGCCTCTACTTATCCTCCCTAATTATTGAACCGCAATCCGAACAACGCGACACTTGAATCGATTTCATCAATTACGTAGCGGCGTCGCCGCTGTTGGCATCTTGCGGCCTCTACCTGTCGAACAAGTGCCTCGCCTATTTCGAGCTGTCGTTTCGTTCTCCAAAAGCACTAGATCTCTCTTGCAAAGATGCGAAACGAGCAATGAGATGTCAACTAGCCTTTTCTTGATCGAGACCTTCTCTCCCTTCTTCGAAAACTTAGTTTTCTCCGGGCCCTTGCTCCTTTGCTTTAGCTGTGATTGTGGCAACCCACTGCTCAGCGTTTCTGGCGATGTAGTCTTTGAATCCTAGGCCGAAGGCTATCGCGATTGCTGCGCCTATGCCCAAAGCTGTTCCCCAAGCGGCGGCGTTGGCGAAGATGTAAAGGATCTGAACATCGATCTTCATCACTGATAGTCCGACGACGATTACTATGAAGTACAGGAAGAGCTTGATTCCGTCACCCACGACAGATGAGAACTCGACCTTGGCCTCTCTGCCCACAGCCTTCACGGAGTCGCCTACGAAGTCGGCCACGATGAAGCCCAGGATTATGATGAATATTCCTGCTATGAAGCTCGGCAGATACTGGACCAGTGTGCTCATGAAGTTGCTGAGCACGGTAATGTTCAGTATGTTCACCGCGGCCAGAATGGCAATCAGATAGACAAACCACCGAATAAGGAGATCAAAGAATCTCACAATCCTCATACCTGAACGTTCCATAGCCTTGCCGATAGCAGTCTTACGAACAGCATCATCCACGCCCGCCTTGTCCAAGACTCTAGACACGCCATGCCCAACAGCTCTTCCCACGGCCCATCCAATGATCAGGACTATGACCGCTCCAAGAGCCGCC
>CAYQCQ010000033.1:0-13260 GCA_964416035.1 uncultured Candidatus Bathyarchaeia archaeon | reverse complement strand
CGACTGGAGAGAACTGAGAAACGAAGAGGCGCTGTAGCACGATACTACGTGTCAAACATCAAGGCGATGTCGCTGATTCCTGACACCGTAAGGAAAAGTGCCCGAAGAATGGAGACGGAACCAGTGTCCCTTGAGCGCTGTGGTATGATCCTAGATCCCTTTGTGTCTGAAGGCGGCGCTAACCTCACGATCGTTGTCGGTAGCCCGACTGAACATGGTGAGCATCGGGCAAGGGCGAGAGATGGTCATCATGCCGCCAACCTCACATTTTTCCTTGGTTCATTGCTTCCCGTCACAAGAAAGTTTGTTGTTAGGTTAGACACCGAGATGAACGAGCATCGCATGGAAGAAAATCTGATCATCGTGGGCGGACCGCGGGTCAACACAGTCGCTGCTAGGTTCAACAACCAACTCCCAATCAGATTCAGTCTCACCGGTACAAGTGGCATGATCTCGACCATCTCGGGCAAGACCTACAATGGCGATGAGGAGGGACTGATCTGCCTCATAGACAACCCTCTCAATGCAAAGTCCAAGGTCTTGATATTGGCCGGAAATACTCATCTCGGGACCGCCGCTTCAGTGATTGGATTCGTCAAGTATACTGAGCGTGTTGCGGAGGGGAACTCGTCAACCAAAGAAAAGATTGCCAAAGTTGTGAAAGGCGTCGATCTCGATAGCGATGGATTGATTGACGATGTCGAGTTCTTAGAGTGACTCGCAGCCATACCCTTGGGAACGCGATCTATAGGTTTGAGGCCTATTTCTTGGCCAACTTTTCTCTCAATATTTCTGCCACGAGTTTTGGATCGGCCCGTCCCCTCACTTCTCCCATCACTATGCCCATCAGCCTACCTTCAGCACGTTCATGTTGTTCTGCTACCCATGACAGGTTCTCCGTAATCTTGTCTTGAATCAAATGCTCCAGCTCATCTCGAGAAAGCATTCCCAGTCCGAGTTGCCCAACAGCGTCGTGGGGGCTTGATTGAGGGTTCTTTGAGAGCCATGCCAACGTGCCTTGAACAGACTCTTTTGCGGTTACACCCTGTGAGACCAGTCGAAACGTTTCAATGAAATGTCCGTCGGATAGATTGTCCACCGGAAGGCCTTCCCTTTCTAGACTTCTGACCGATTCGGTGAGTATTGTTGCCACGAATGACGCTGCCAAGGTAGTTTCTGCCATAATTGTTGAGAATAGCTCAAGGTACTCCGAGTTCACAAGTTGATCTGCAAGCTTCTTATTGAGTCCATGCCGATCCATCAGCTGTTTCGCGATAACATCGGGCATCAGCGGCAGGCTCTTCCTCACCGTTTCGATCCAGTCCGACTTTACAACAACAGGTGGAATGTCAGTTTCAGGATACATTCTTGCGGCTCCTGGTCTAGGACGCATGTATGTCGTAGTGCCGTCCTCATTTGCTGCACGAGTCTCTTCAGGAACACCTCTCAATGCCTCTCTAGCTCTCCCTGCCACTGCTCTGAGAGCATCTTCGCATTTCCTGTGGTCGTCTGCAACTATTACGACTGCGTCATCCTCTTTGCAAGCCAGTCTCTTCCGTAGTTCCAATACTTCCCTTTCTGATACTCCGTATGCAGGAAGCTCGTCGGTGTGGAATATTCCACCTACTCCGCCCCAGAAACGGGCCCTGTGGGCGAGTTCTGTTCCCAAGCGTAGGCCTGGTTCAAGTTCAGTTCTCAATAATCCGGAGAACTTCGGCAATCGCAAGGCAAGGACGACGCCTCCTTTCGTTAAGGCCTCTCTGATCACCCGGCATTGTGAATCCTTGAATAGCGCCGTAACGTCATGAAACTCTTCAGTCAGTTGACTCTCGGCCACGCTTCTGGCTTTGAGTTCTCTGCAGATTCCGGTGAGCGCGAGCTGTCTGTTCACCTCGTTCTCGACGACTTTCGAGATTAGTTGGAGTTTCTGTACGCCCTTTATCTCTATGAGCGCTCCTTCCCTTGTTGATATGTTGAGATCCTGCCTTATCGTTCCAAGGCCACGCTTGACCTTCTTCGTCGCTCTGAGAACTCTACCTATGCCGAGCGCAACCTCTTGAGCTTGCTGAGGCGTGTTTATCACAGGCGCCGTTGTCACTTCTATCAGCGGAATCCCTAGCCTGTCCAAACGATACCGAGTTATGAGTCCGTCTTCGCCGGTTTTCCGAGCCGCATCCTCTTCCAGCGAGATCTGGGTTATCGGAACAGTAGTCCCATCAACTTCCATCGATCCACTTAGGGCGACGACACAAGTTCTTTGGAAGCCCGCAGTGTTCGACCCGTCAATCACGATCTTCCTCATGACCTGTATCTCGTCAACGGGTGTCGATTTCAAGAGCGAGGCGGCCATGATCGCCACGGTCACGGCCTCTCGGTTCAGTTCGTGGGGTGGCTCTTCATCGATCTCCACAAGGCATGAAGTTTCGTCATCTACCTCATACAAGATCATTCGTCCGCGTTGAAACTCAAAAAGCGCAGCAGGATCCACCTGTCCAAGTTCGCTCTGAGTCGGTCTCAGTCTTCTGAGAATAGTTCTAGACGGTTCGCCGATGGAAAGCTTGGTTGGACAGCTGCAGAACATTTTGGCTTGCGTGTCTAGCTGCTGGTGAACTTCGAGACCGACTTTGAGACCGATTTCCTGATAGCTAACCTTGCTCAACCGACCTCAGCTCTAGAGAAGTCTCCGTTGGGAGAACTCGCCTGCTATGTCCGTTACCATCATCTCCTTTGCTTTGGCGATGTTCGTCGTCTGGCCAAGAACCCACATCATCTTCACGTACGCCGTTTCAGATATCATATCTCCAAGCGGGATGATGTCCATAGCCAGTAGATCCCTGCCTGTTTCATAGACGTTCATGTCTACTGCGCCCCAGATGCACTGAGATGTCATGCCCACGAGTAGACCTGCGTCCAGTGCTTTTTTCAGGGGCCCAAAGCAGACCTTGCCCACGTGTCCTAAACCTGTTCCTTCCAAGACGAGTCCTCGATATTCTTTCTCTCGATACCAGTCTATGACCGCAGGGCTGAGGTTCGGATGAAACTTCAGAAGGGCTACCTTCTGCTCAAAGTCTGCCATGACTTCGACGTTCCTCGATTGGTCACGGCTTTGAAAAGTCTCCGCGAAAACTTCTAGCTCAAGATTCCTTAGGTTAAAGCGCCCAAGAGGTCTAGGATCCATTGTCTTGAAGGCGTCCCTCGCGCTTGTGTGACATTTTCTTACTCTCGTTCCGCGGTGGATGGTAACATATTCGTCTGAGCTTGCCTCGTGCATTGCGACAACGACTTCAGCAAATGGGACTCGCGCGGCTATCGCTGTGGCAGCTATCAGATTGGAAGCGGCGTCCGAGCTCGGCCGATCTGACGATCGTTGAGCTCCAACTAAGACTACCGGAGAGGAAAGATTTCTGAGGGCGAAGCTTAGGGCAGCTGAGGTGTACCCCATGGTGTCTGTTCCATGGGAGAGGACGACTCCTTCCGCGCCGTTCTTGAGCTCTGTCAATGTGGCATGAGCCATGTCTTTCCAGTGATTCGGGCCGATGTTCTCGCTAAACTCACTGCAAAGGATCTTTGCGTCGATTCTTGCTATGTCTGAGATCTCGGGAACGAAACAGTGAAGGTCTTCCGCTGTCAGGGCAGGTTGGACAGCCCCGGTCCTGTAGTCAACTCTGCTCGCGATCGTCCCGCCCGTGCTCATTATTGATACTCTGGGAAGCTTTGGCCTTTCTTTAGGCGGGGGAGGTGAGGTGAACTGGGGCTTCTCACCTTTGCTCATGAACTCGATCACTGTGCCATTGGTCCATTGGATTCCAATGTTGTATCCGTTTCTGAGCTTGATCACTATGTGGCTGTCATCCGCATACTCGGATCGCGGGAAAAGTATCCCTTCGTATACTTGGCTACCCTTCGTGATTCTGATGTTGTCTCCCACGGAGACGCGCGCTCGCCTAAGAGCCTCGGCTGCCTTCCCCTTGTACCCTGACAGCGCCTTTTCCAAAGGTCTCACCTTAACTCCTTGTTACGTCCAAGAGCTGGCTTAATTGTTGCGATTCGGACTGAAGACCGCACTCTAATTCCTTCCCCTTTAGTTGCTCGAAGGCGGATGACGGAAATATCGTACTAGTTTGGATCTTACTTGCGCGGTGATCTGCATGAGAACCCTAGAGGCTCTTGGACACGTATGGGCCGTCTGGAGTGTACCCAAAGCCATAGTAGTACTGCTTGGTGCCAAGTGCACTTGCTACAAGAATCTTCTTTCTACCTTCTCTTCGGGAGATTGACTCAGCTTTTCCGAGGAGAATTTTGCCGTAGCCTTTATGCTGCCAAGCGTCGTCCTCTTCTGTTCCAACTGGAACCACAGGTCCGCAAACTTTGACTTCTCTCACAACTGAGGCTGCTGCTCCGGCTATCTCGGGTCTGCCTGAAGACTCTGATGGGATCCTCAAGCGCAGATATCCTATCAGAATATCCTGCTTTGTATCCTCTGCAGAGATGAAGAACTCTCTGCCTCCTGAAGCTTCGTACTCCTCGCAGAGAATTTCTATCTGAGCAGGATCGGCCTCAATGTGATCCCTAAGCCACTTGTGTCCCACCTCTCTGCATCTAATGCAATAACAATGAATGCCTCTTTCTTTCAGTTTTGATCGCACTAGCTCCCTGAGATCGCTCCTGCCAACTCCATCTTCTATGAGGTTTGCGGGAATGTCCCTCTGAACCCTCATTATCCTGACCCATCGTGGGATATTCCGCTTGATCTCGACTATTAGTTCTGCAGCCTCTTCTGAGGAATATGGCCTATATCGTCCCTCGCGCCACCAGTCATAGAGCCGAGTGCCTTTGAGCACTAGGCAAGGATATATTTTCAACATATCAGGCCGGAAGTGGTCATCTGAGAATATCTTCTTGAACCCGTCGAGATCCCGGTTAAAGTTTGATCCTGGAAGGCCCGGCATCATGTGGTATACAACTTTCAAGCCGGAGTCCTTCAAGATTCGTGTAGCCTCTATGACGTCAGCGACTGTGTGTCCACGGTTGACAGCGGTATAGATGTCATCGTAGATATTTTGAACTCCAAGTTCGACTCTTGTCACGCCCATCTTCAGCATCTGGTCGACGTGACTCTGCCTCGCCCAATCCGGCCTTGTCTCCACCGTGATGCCTACGTTCCTTATTGGCGCTGTTTCGGCGAGCTGCTTGGCTTCTTCAAGGTGGGCCGACGAATTGCCGTTAGTCGCGTCAAGACATCTCTTCACATAAGATTCTTGAAAACTGGTTGGTGTCGCGGGGAATGTTCCGCCCATGATTACTAGTTCAACTTTGCTTACGACGTGGCCGATCGCCCTAAGTTGCTCAATTCTGCCTGTCACCTGCAAATAGGGGTCATAGTTCGATTGGGCTCCCCTCATTGATGCGGGTTCCTTGCCCGTGTAGCTTTGGGGTACTCCGAAGTTCGGTCCGCCGGGACAGTAGGAGCACGGAGCACTTTCATGAGGGCATTTGGCTGGAGGAGTCATTACTGCGATGATCGTAACGCCGCTGATGCTTCGGACGACTTTTCTCTTCAGCACTTTGCGTAGGTTAAGCTCAGAAGGTAGCAGATGGGCAATGATCTCGGAGTTGGAAGGGATCTTGTCGGCGTTGAAGTCTCTGCATACTTCTATCTTAATGCGTTCAAGATCTGCTCTCGTGGGGTTATTCTTGTCAGATAGCTTTTCGATGATTCGTCTAGAGAGTTGGCAGGTGGAGGTCAATGCTGATGTTCCACGAAAGATCTGGAAGCCTATTTGAAAAGTCTTTGCCCTCCGGCTCTATCGGCACGACTTAATAGGATCTGCAACTTTGTTAGAAGAGGGGCACAATGAGTTCAAGGAGAACAGGAATAGCAGACCCAAGGCTGCATCCCGGCACCGCGCCGCCGTGGCTTGTCTCACGAATGGAGAAGCTAGCGGAGAAGATCTTTGTCTTGATACATGACGAGTATGGAGAAGACGAGATTCTGGTCAGACTGTCGGACCCACTATTCTTTCAAGCGTGTTCAAACGCTCTAGGCTACGATTGGGATAGCAGTGGCACCACGACCGTCACACGCGGAGTCCTCAAGAGGGTTTTCGATTCGACAGATCTAGGACTGAGAGTTGCCGGGGGTAAAGGTAGGCGATCCAAGCTTGCGTTGAGTGAAATCCAAGGAATTGGAGAAGAATTTGATTTCTCTCAGGGCGAAGTGTCAAAGATCGTCTATGCCAGTAGGATGACGGCAAAGGTCGATTCCGTCGCTGTCCAAGCAGGCTATCAAATCTATCATCACATGATATTTGTTTCAAGGCAGGGCCAATGGGCGGTGATACAGTAGGGGATGAGACCTGCTGAGCGACTTGCCAGAAGGTACCATTGGCTGTCGTCTGATGTCAAGAACTTCGTGGACAAGCCTCACAGAGGCATAGTTGGGGAGCAGACCCATAGCTGCGTTCTCGACATGACTGCAGAAGAGAGTGAAACTTGTCGAGGATTATGCACTGACTTGGTTGGAGAAGGACCGGAGCGAGTAAAGCGACTGTTTCACTCCATCAGGAGCCCCGATCAAGAAGCCTTGACCAGATGGATCGAATCAGACGCTCAGCCCGAGTATGTCACCTACTATGAGGTGATCCCCCGACGGATGGATTGGGATGCGCTAAGGAACGCGTACGAGACTCGTCCGACCAGGTATGAGGAACTCCTGGCGATAAGAGGTGTAGGCCTGCTACTGTGAGGGGGCTTGCGCTCATCTTGGAAATAATCTTCGGTACTGCTCCGAGCTGGAGAGATCCTGTCAGATTTTCGTTTTCATACGGCGGAAAGGATGGCGTCCCCTTCCCGGTAGACAAAAAGGCAATGGATGAATCCATTAAGGTGCTTGTTGGTGCTATCAAAAGCGCCGTCGGGAGAAGGCCGGCCGCGGCCGGCCGTAGCCTGTCATATAGTTCTGACCGGACTTCCTTCCGAGAACCAGCCTTTTCTCGGCGACTCTCCTGAACTTTATCCTCGGAAAGGGAGAAGTCCTAGGCCTAGCCTGTATCTTGGGAGTCTGGCTTCTAACCTTTCCAGCCTTAGTAAGCGATCCGTGAGTTGGCAACTATTGTCACCGAAGAATAGGAATGCGCCTATGTCTTTTAAGTGTGTCGAGATGGAACGAGTATGTTTGACTTGGCGTCTTTGACAGGCGTCTACGTCCAAGAAAGGAGGTCAGTTGCTAGGGTTCGAATGCTCTCAGGAATCAGCCTTTCGAATCTCTACCAAGTCTGCTTTTTCTAGCAGGTTGAGGGTGAAGTCAAGCTCCTTGAGCGCTTCTTTGCCTGTTTCGAAGTATGTAAGGTCAGATATGGATTTCAATGTTCTTTTGCCATCCGTCCAGTAAAGCGCGAGCACCGGAAGAATTTCGAGCTCGCGCCTTCTCATTCGCTTCTCCATGGCCCGCAATTTCTCGCGATCTCTTTCTCCAAGTCTGCTCAACAGGAATCTCGTACTTATTGGCCCTGGAAATCTCCGTTTCGGAATAGTCTTCATAGCCTTCTTCTCAAGTCGGGAGATTCGTGGCTTTCTGCGTAGGATCTGTTCCAGATTTCCGACTTCTGGAACTAGACGCTGAAGCTCCTCCAAAGCTCTCCGATGCTCATGGTCGGTAAGGGTTTTGATCTCTGAGATTGCGGCGGACATTACAGTTGAGAATTCCTTCTGCCTCGACTTCTCTACGAGCTTTGATATCTGCTTGATTGACTCAGCCTTTCGTGAGGCCAAGTGGGACGTATAGCCACGTAGATCTCTTACGAACCGTTCAATCGTCTCCTTTCTTTCAGTTTTCTTCTTGCAGGCGGTTCGAAGCTTGTCTATTAGGTCACTGATCTTCTTCTGGATAGAGAGAGCCAGTTTCACCTTGAAGCGTACTAGGCACTCGTTTGCTAGCCAGACAGCCTCTTCATACCCTGCATTGGCTATGAAATAGGCGTATGTCGCAGTTAGAACTGCAACGCGCCTAAGCATCTCAGGGTCGACCTTGTCAATTGTGTCCTCTGATGTGTGATAGTACTTGTCGGGCCACTGGATGAGCATTGGGCAGGGAACACCGACAGTCGGGTCGGATAGGATGTAGTGGTCGCTTCCTCCTGAGAATGGGATCATAGCCTGCTTGAAGAGGGCGTAGCTAGAGGTGCCACCGAGGCTCTTTGCATCTGTGGATATCCGTTCGAGAAGGTTTTCCATCAGGTCGACTACATATGAGCTGGTCGCTTCTGGCGGAGACTCTATGAGGAGCGGACTCTTGCAGAGATCTTGATTCTCTCCCACCATGTCCAAGTTGATTGCCGCCAAGGTCCTCTGGATAGGGCGTTTGTTCGTGGCCGAGTAGGCGTAGGTTCCAGTCATCTCTGGAACGAGGAGAAATCGTATGGTTCTCTTGGGTTTGGGAAGACATTTCTCTACGATTAGTCTCTGCAGAGTACGCGCAACTTCGATCGCTGCTCCACAGCCGGAGGCATTATCGTTCGCGGACGGTTGGGGATGACATAGGTGCGCGACTACTAGAACCTCCTCGTTTGTTCTTCCGCTGATGACTGCGCTTACGTTCTCAATCCTTCCGTTGTAGAATCGTGAGTCCACTCTTGCATGCACTCTGACAGGCCTCTTCCCTTTCTGGTCCCGGATCAGCTTCCTTAGCTCGTTACCTTGCCTTGGGGAGACGACAAAGCCGAAGCATGGCCTCCGCTTGCCATGCCACCAGAAGCTCGTGTACTGAAGCGCGTCAGGCAGATCGGTTCTCTGCCTGATTGGTGGAAACTCAGCCATTCGATCTGTAACTATTCCTATCGCTCCGTGCTTGTCGACTGCAAGTGAGCGAACCCTCTCAACATCTCCAGAGGTTACGACTATTTTTCCTCGAACGTTTACTCTCTTGTATTCTCTGGGTTCCTCTCCGTTTTGCAACACGACAAGATCGGCCTCTACCCCCTTAGGGGGTGTTGGAGAGCTTCGCTGTATGATGGATATCTTGTTCTCGCTGAAACGGGCGAGCAGCTTTGCCGATTTTCTCGGTTCTACTATTCTGAGTTCAGCTTCATTTACTGACCATTCTTTGAACATGAGCTGGGTCCAGTACATGGTCTTCCCATCTGCAGGATATTTCAGGAGTCTTGCATCTAGTCCATAACTTCTAAGCGTTGCTTTGCACCAGTTTGCCGCCTCTCGGAATCCGGGACTGGCTTGTATTCTATGGTATCGAGATATCTGCGCAACGTGCTGTTTCGCCATCGTTCCGGATATTTCTCTCGAAATCTCATCCATTAGCTGTTTGAGCATGATCCTTCACATTTCTCTGGGTTACGTGAATAATGGTTGGCGCTTCATACTTTGATCTTTGTTCCAGAAGCGTCCCTGCGGTAGACACCGAACTCCTGAAGGTTTCTGAGAGTTTCTGCGTCGAATACGGGCCCGTCTTTGCAGACGCGATATGCACCGATTACACAACTTCCGCAGATCCCTATGCCACATTTCATCAGCCTTTCCAAGCTTGCCTGCAAAGGGACAGCCTTGTCGAGACATTTCTCGGCTATTCTCTTCATCATCAGTTCCGGTCCGCATGCGTAAGCAACATCGAACTTGGCGTTCTCCATCATGGTGATCGCCACGTCAGAGGCCAGAGCTTCGGAGCCATAAGATCCGTCGTCGGTAGACGCCAAAAGCCTGGTTTTCGCTTTCGCAGTTGCCTTCTTGATCCTTTCGAGGAATAGCAGTTCTGACTTAGTTCTAGCGCCTATTACGATGGCTAGCTCATCAGATTTCAAGGAAAGTCTCTCTATGAGAGGAGCCATGCAGGCTATGCCTGTTCCACCACCAACAACGAGTGCCTTGCCACCTTCTACGATCTTGAAGCCATTTCCGTAAGGACCCCGTATTCCAAGATCGTCTCCAACCTTTGCCGCATGCAGGGCCTGCGTTGCTTCTCCTACCCGCCTGACCGTTACGCCAAAGTAGCCCTTTCCCATCAGGTAGGATAGGCTCATGGGGATTTCGTCAACGCTGGGAATCCAGACCATGACAAATTGGCCAGGCCCCGCTTCCGAGCATCGCTCATCGCTGAACATGATGGTTTTGATTGAAGGAGTTTCGGTCCTTGTCTCCTCGACCTTCACAATCCTTGGTCGGTGTGTCGGCTCCGCATGACCAGCCATTCGTCACGCCTCTAGGAAACTAGGGGTTGCAGGCGTTTAAGACATTTCACGTTAGGCTTCAGTCTCTGAAGAAGAACCTTGTTTCGCCCATGGTCTCCACGTTGAGTGGCCGCACTTTGACGACTATTGGAAAGTTTTTCACGGCTTCTCCTATTATGAGACAGTGGTGCGGCGGCAGGTCTCTCGCTATCAGTTTCACGCTTTCGCCATCTATTCTCGCGACTTTGGAGACCGTTTCCAGATCATTCTCATTCGCGAAGTTGAATAGGAAGATGTTGTCTGCCTGCCGATAGATGCTTTCTCTTATTGTGTCAGGTTGGTTCGTGATGAAAGTTGTGAATATGCCGATGTGTCGCATTCTTGTGATTATGTCTTCCCAGTATGTTTCCCTTAGGTATAGGTGAGCTTCTTCAGCAAAAAGGAAAGCAGCCCTGAGCTTCCAAGACGTCAGTAGGTCAGTCAGTTTGCTGAGGAGAATCTCGACGGTCATACGCCGCATCGTGGAGAATTGGTTCTTCATGTTCATGATTAGTGCTCCTCCTTCGCCAAGTTCTCCAGCTATCCTCTCCAAGTCAGAGGCTTCAGATTGGTCATCGGTGAATATTCCTGATTCGACCATGGTGTTGTATCGCGAGATTATTGCGTCTCTCACACTTTCGTGGCAGTCCCACCTTTGTATCGCTGCACCAAGAGAGCTTAGTGTTAACTCGTTTCGCTCTTGCAACTGACGCCATATTCCTGAGAATACTCTGGCTGAGTTACCGGGCAGATCCAGGGCGAAGAGAAGAACGCCTAACATCGTACGAAGCCCGACTTGAGACAGAGTCAGCTTCATGTTCAGGCCAGGCGTGAAGACTATCACTCGCCTCTGGAGTTTTGTGGGGTTTGGCTTCGTTTTTGAAAGGTTGACGTATTCTCCGTTGACATCGAGAACTATGCATGGTGCTCCGTTGTCGATTAAGCTCAACACAAGGAGCTTGGAGAGGTGGGACTTGCCTGTTCCCTTCTTTCCTGTGATTATGTTGAGCCTTCCGTCGAGGGTTTTCGCGTCCAGCGTGAGCTCGGCATGCGATTTTGTGGTTCCAAGCTGGATTGGCCTGGAGTTGAAGCGATTTTCTACGGCAGTTTCAATTGGGAATCGGGTTATCTTTGACGATATTCGTGAGGGGAGATGTGAAACGCTGGAGGATATTTGGTCGTTGTCGGTTGACCCTCTTATTTTGCAGATGACTAGTCTTGTGTCCTTCAGGATGGTTATCTGGGATGAGACGTGGAAGGGGTCGTAGTCTTCTCCGTGAATGGATTCCTCTGTCATTACGTCCCGGAGAATGTCTTCAAGTATTCCGGGGATGTTGGCGAATTGAGTGTCTATGACCTGAACTATTAGTCCTTTCTTGGCTTTTTGATCCTCAATTACGAGGTAGTCTCCTTTCTCGACTAGTTCGTCTGGGAAACAGATGAGCTGTATCACGTCGCCTTCTTTCTTGTAAAGTCTCATCTAGGCGCTCTCTCTCCCTGTTCCGAATGGTCCGAAAAGCGACTTTCGCAGGCTGAGTTGCGAAGTGATCCTCAAGCCGTGATTTCTCGCGATGAACCTCTGAATCCCTATCACTTCATTGGCTGTGAATGTGGACAGTATGTGGGCCAGTCTGAGGGTTTCAGGGTAACCTTGCTCGATGAGGTCGCATCCGGAGAGTTTTGATACGGCGTCAATGGCTCCATCGATTGGTACTTGACGGTCTATGTCCAATCTGAAAGTGAAGCCTCCGAGAGAGAGTTTTGCAACATAAACCCTGCCTAGTAACTTGACAGGGTTCGGCGGGAACTGGGCACCTATCTGATGGTCAATGTCTAGAAGGCATGGCGCTGGCATCTGCTCAAGTAGGTTTGTTACTTTTTGGCCTGCGATCGCCAGCTTCGTGGTTTTAGAGAAGGCAAGCACAACGTTTCCATTTTCTCTCGCTGAGTCAAGGATACCCTCAACGTATTTGACAGGGTTGTCTGGGGTGCCAGCCGTCAGAGATCCATCAAATAGTATGAGCGCGTCTTTGGATGATGTGCAGACAAGGCGCTGGGTCCATCGTTCGAGCGTGTTTCGAAGTCTACCCAAGATTCGCATGGTGACAGAGGAAAACATCCCTGGCGGGAGTAGTTCCTTGAATCCGAGATGTTTTGACATGTGTTCGTGTCCGTAGCCTGTTATGTGAAACATTATTGGGCCGCATCGAAGATACACGTATGCTCCGTTGATCTTCCACACGATTACGGCTCTTAGGGCACACAGTTCTCCATCGTCAGTGTCTCCAATCTTCATGCTTGATACATCGACTGCAATTACAGGGGCTTTCCCTTCGGCGCGCTCAATTGTGATCGGCGTACATTGAAGAAGTTCATCGCCAAGCATTAGCGGAAGGTCTCGTTGCGTCTCGTCCTCTATGCTGAGGTCGAAGAGTGAGACTTCTCTTGGCTTGAACTTTCCCCCTTTGACAGTTTTCATGGAGCTGTCGCTGAGTTTCATGAGGAAGTCTGGTAGAAGCGCTTCTTCGCTTTGACAACCTCTCAACAGTAAACTACTTATCTTTGAATGTTCGTACACTATAGCTTCGGTGCGGTGGATCCACATATTTTCGCCCCCTTCGTGGGAGTATCCCCCTCTAACTCCCGCGAACCGCCGCACCTTCTCTTTGACTGAAAGTTCGTGCGGCGGTTCGCGATGGCTTGTGTTCAGCGATCGCCTCCTTGGTGACGCCCCTCAGATTCGAGAATTGCTTTCACGTCATCTAGTAGCTCCTTCATTCCAATCGTGGTTATTCTGTAGGTGCCTCTTCCAGTTCTTTCGACAAAGTTGGTTTTGCTCATCTCGACCACAGTGTTCCTCACGGTCTTGGCAGTTTTTCGAATCGAGGATGCCAACTCCTCGACTGACATATCGTCACTTTGCTTCTTTCCAATCTTGCTCGCCACTTGAGATCCTAGAAGTGTGAGGCCGATCGCTTGGTCGGCGGGAAGCCCTGGCCTCAATAGGATTATCTCTCCGTTGGGACCGATGTTGATGAGCGATGAG
>CAYQCQ010000032.1:0-13422 GCA_964416035.1 uncultured Candidatus Bathyarchaeia archaeon | reverse complement strand
GTTCTGGGATGTGTTTGCAGGGGTAGTTTGGGCACTGCTTGCAGATGCAGCCGTTCGGCGTTTGTGATTGTATTCTCCGCGTCAGGCGTTCTAGTTGGCGTACTGATAGGTGCTTCTTGCGTATCAGCTTGGCTAACTTGAGCGGTAGCTTTAGGTCTTCTATGATGGTAAGCCGCTCAGCGTGACTGGGCGTTATCGACGATTTACACACGTGTGTAATCAGCGCCTCTGGATGGTTGGGTGAAGCCTATCCACTACCCTCAGCCGGTCGTAGACGTAGCTGTCGCCTTTGCCGATCCTCTGCGCGATCTCGTGCGGCGTCCAGCCCTTAGCCATCAGATGTTTGTAGCCGCGGGCTTCGGCGACGGGGCTTATGCGGATGTTGCGTTGAAGGTTTTCAATGAGACCGGTTAGGAAAGCCTCCTCGCTTGAGACATCTTTAACCAAGGCTGGAATCTTTTTCCAACCCAAAGCCTCAAGATCCTTCACCAACTCGGCTTGAAGCGCTTCTATCGCTCCGGATAGGTTCTCAAGGGTCTTAATCTGCTCCCGCTCAATCAGATCCGCCAAATCTATACGTGTCGTTACCTCGGTATCCAACAGGGGCTTACTCTCCTCCATTGTGCTGTCACTCACAACACACGGAGGCGGGTAAGCCTCACAAACCTAACCCATCACTGCACGGCACGAACTAACTACAACCACTAATTACAACAACTAATTACAACAATTACAACAAGTTGCAGGACACAACATGACACTCTCGTCGAGCACTTGCTGACAGAAGAAGCTGAAAGGCTCAGAGATAATGGGTAAGGGTCGATAGGCTTATAGGAAAGGTCAAGCCATACCTCTCGGTTCTGGAGGAAAAAAATGAAAAAAATTTTCAGTGGACGAGTCGCTCTATGTGCAATGGTGCTACTGATACTCCTTAGTGGAGGCGTGGCAGTAACTCTTGCGCAAGCTACTGTTAAGAAGACATACGGAGGGACAGTGGTATGTACCCAAGGAGGCGATCCAGCCACACTGAATGCTGCTCTGAACAAGGATCAAGCCTACCTGAATATGCCATTCTATGACTACTTAGTAGAGTACGATTATGATGGAAATCTTCGGCCGTCGTTGGCAACAAAATACGAGGTCTCGCCAGACGGAAAAACATATACGTTCACGTTGAATCAGGGTGTCAAATTCCATGATGGAGTGGAGCTGACCTCCGAAGACGTCAAATTCACCTACGAGAAGATTCTCGATCCCAAGATAGTGACCGGCCATAAGACGTTCGTTGAGGGGATAAGTCAAATTGAGACACCCAGCAAATACGTTGTCGTATTTAGGCTAGAGCGATCGATCCCATGGCTTCTGGATGGTATGGTGGATATCGGCATAATTCCGAAGCACATCTATGAGAAGGAAAACTTCCTGAACACCAAGTACAACTACCAAATCATTGGATCTGGACCGTTCAAACTTGAGAAATGGCTTCGACTGGATCAGATCGTCGGTGTGGCAAATGAAAACTATTGGAAAGGAAGGCCATACATTGATAGGTTAATCTTCAAGATCATTACAGAGACTGCTGTTGCACTGGCAGCCGTGGAATCTGGCGACGCTGATATCATTTCGAGCCAAGGGACGATTGGCGGTTTTCCAATGGCCAACTTGCCGAAGCTTCAGACTAACCCGAGTCTTTCCATCGAGTTGTTCCCTACTTTGTATATTCAGAAACTGTACTTCACTTGCGATGTGCCCCCGTTCGATAACGTCAAAGTTAGGCAAGCTGTCGCTTATGCTATTGACAGGAAGTACATCATAGACACTCTATTGAACAAGGTTGCCCCGATGTCGATCGGACCTTACCCCAAAGCACTGTCTTGGGCATTAAGTCCGAAGTGGACAGAAGAGACATACTACAAGTATAATCTAAAAGAAGCGGAGAGACTTCTTGATGAAGCTGGCTACAAGAAAGGGCCTGACGGAGTAAGATTCAGGACGACGATCTATGCCACAACTGGCTTTAGGACAGAGATGTCAGAAATCATGAGATCGATGTTGGGTCGCGTAGGTATAGAAGCCAAGGTTACATCAGCGGACTGGACGACGTACTGGACTAGGATAAGATACAAACACGAGGAAGTAAACGGACTTTTTTCGGTTTACGACGACTACCTTGATCCTCATCTCTCGGTGTTTGAATATCACAGTTCATTGATTGGAGGGGGAGGTGAAAACGGTATGCGCTATAGGAACCCACATGTCGACGAGTTGATTGAGAAGGGTAAGGCCACAGCAGATAGGAGCAAGCGTGCAGAGATCTACAAAGAGCTACATGACATAATCAATACCGAATTGCCGAGCTACACCTTATACGAGATGCCCGGAATTACAGTCTCGAACAAAAGAATCCAAGGGATAAAATCAATAACGGGCGGCGGCGGCGGAACGTACGTACCGTCTTTGTGGAGGGATGCTTGGATTCCAAGCGCAGCTGTTACCACGACCCCCACTACAACTATCACCAAGCCTGCAGAGAAACCTTCAGAAGACATGACCCCAATCGTTCTTGCGGTAGTTGGCGGAGCACTCGTCGTCGCAGTAGCGATTGGAGTCTACAGGCGCATGCGAAAGCCAAAGGCAAGCACATAGAGATCCTTGACACTAGGACGTTGTAGGCTGGTTGAGCCTTAGAGTCTACGTCTTGCGAAGGACTCTTCACTCGATCCCACTCTTTTTTTTCGTAGTTTTATTCAATTTCATCCTTATTCACTCCGCTCCTGGAGATCCTGTCATTTACCTCTACGGTCATCTTGACGTGACTGGCGAACAAATGGAGATCTTAAGAGAAGAGATGGGGCTCCGAAGGCCACTCCATGAACAATTCCTCACATATGTATCCAGAATCTTAAGGGGAGACTTGGGTTACTCATACTACTTTCGCCAACCAGTGATAGACCTATTCGCAGAAAGGCTCCTCGCAACTATTCTGTTGATGTGTGCAAGTGTCCCCCCAGCAACAGTGATCGGAATCATTCTGGGCGTGGTTGCCTCAAAGTATGCGCGGTCTCGAATTGATTATCTGATAAGCTCCTTCGCGATATACGGATATTCATTTCCGGTCTTCTGGGGAGGAATGGTCGCAATTGTGATCTTCTCCGTTTGGCTTGGCTGGCTCCCGGCTATGGGGATGACAACGTTGACAGCTACCGAGGCAAAAGTGGGGCTTGACTACTATGTGGATGTGATTCGTCATTTGATTCTACCGGCAACAGTTCTGGGAATGTGGTACCTAGCCTCATACGTTAGATTTACGAGGGCAAGTATGTTAGAAGTTCTCGAAAAAGACTACATAGTGACAGCTCGATCAAAAGGACTAGAAGAGAATCAGATTCTCTTCAGACATGCTCTAAGGAACGCGCTTCTCCCCGTTCTGACAGTGATAGGCCTTAATGCTGGAATGATGTTCACGGGAGCAGTCATAACTGAGACCGTGTTTGCATGGCCAGGTATGGGCTCTCTTCTCCAGTCAGGTATAGTCTCCCGTGACTATACACTGCTTATGGGAGGATTCGTGATAACGTCGATATGTGTGGTATTTGCCAACCTCATCACCGATTGCTTATACGCGGTTCTTGACCCGAGGATCAGCTACCCTTGATTCGCTACGCGAGAAGATGGGCGACTTTCTGGAGGGAGTTTTCGAATCACAGAGGCGCCGTTATCTGTCTAGGAATCGTAGTCGTAATGGTTTCTTTGTCGACTCTGGCACGATACATTGCACCTTACGACCCTGAAGATATCACAGTCGACAGATTTGTTCCACCGTCACAGGGCCATCTGATGGGCACAGACAGCACGGGTAGGGATGTACTGAGTAGAGTTATTTGGGGGGGAAGAATATCTCTCCTCATAGGGTTTGTTGCTGCCATAATTGCTATCTCAGTGGGAGTCTTGATCGGGGCAATAGCTGGATACTTCGGAGGAAAGCTAGACGACACTTTGATGAGATTTACAGACGGGTTCATGGTAGTTCCAACCTTCTTCCTAATACTGCTAATCGTTTCCATGTTCGGAAGTACAACTTTCAATATTATGGTTGTCTTGGGATTGACGAGCTGGCCTGAAGCGGCTAGAGTGACAAGGGCGGAATTTCTTTCTTTGTCAAAGATGGAATTCATTGACGCCGCAAGAGTTCTCGGGGCCGGCGACCTTAGAATAATGTTTCGTCACATCTTCCCGAATGCGCTGCCTCCAATTGTGGTGGCGTTGTCGATGAGGGTCGCAGGCGCGATCTTGAACGAAGCTGCTCTTAGTTTCCTTGGGCTGGGAGATATCAACGTGATTACATGGGGGCAGATGTTGCATGGTGCAATCAGATACATGAGTGTCGGATGGTGGGTGGCTGTCTTTCCGGGTCTCTTTATCTTCTTGACAGTACTGGCGTTTAACATAATCGGGGATGGACTAACAGACGCATTAAACCCACGTCTAAGGCACAGATGAGACGACATGTCTGCCACTCTGAGCGTAGATAATCTAGCCACGTACTTCTTTGCTTCGTATGGTAATGTCAGGGCGGTTGATGGAGTTAGCTTTGATGTTGCGAAGGGGCAAGCGATCGGGCTAGTGGGAGAATCAGGCTGCGGAAAATCGACCGCAGCTCTTTCAATAATGAGACTGATCCCACGACCGGGTAGAGTCGTCGGAGGTAGAATCGTCTTCAAACAAAGAGACCTTCTGTCACTAAGCGAAGTTGAGATGAAGAAAGTGCGAGGAGGAGAGATAGCTATGAGCTTTCAGGATCCGATGACTTTTCTGAACCCGGTGATGAGAATCGAGGATCAGCTAGCGGAGCCCTGCATTCGGCATCTGAATATGAGCAAGTCTGAAGCGGTTAAGAGGGCAATGGAAGTTATGGAAGCGGTTCAGATACCAGACCCGACAACGACGGCAAAGAGTTATCCTCACCAACTGAGTGGCGGGATGCGACAACGCATATTGCTTGGAATTGCCATATCTTGCAGTCCTAGCCTCTTGATAGTTGATGAGCCTACTACTGCTGTGGACGTGATCACACAGGCACAGATTATCAGTCTCTTAAGGAAGCTAAGGCGTGAGCTAGGCTCGGCTGCGATAGTCATAACCCATGATATCGGTGTCGCAGCGCAAGTCTGTGACAGACTTGCAGTAATGTATGCAGGAGGCATCGTCGAACAGTCTGAGACTGGAGCTGTGATTAGCAACCCGCTTCATCCCTACACTTCAGGATTGCTGCAATCAATTCCCAAGATTGATACTCCAAAAGGGGCACTCAAGTACATTGGTGGTTCAGTACCCGACCTCATAGATCCCCCCTCGGGATGCGCGTTCCATCCGAGATGCCCTGTTGCGGTAGGCGACTGTAGAGCGAATAAGCCGAAGATGATCGAGGTTAAGCCAGGCCATTCTGTGGCTTGCTTGCGTTTCGACGAATAGGAGTGTTCAAATGTCCTCGGCTTTGGTTACGGTAGAAAATCTGACGAAGTACTTTCCAGTCCAGAAAGGATGGATTACCAGTCTTCTCACACGAGAGAAGCAGTTCGTCCATGCCGTAGACGGAATAAGCTTCAGAATCCATAGTGGGGAAACATTCGGTCTTGTCGGAGAAAGTGGAAGCGGAAAGACGACGACGGGCAGACTACTTGTCAAGCTGGGAGACCCTACTTCTGGAACAGTCAAGTTCGATGGCAAGGATCTTCATGCTCTGAGGGGTCAGGAGTGGAGGGGCGTAAGACAACAGATGCAAATGATATTTCAAGACCCGTTCGCCTCGCTGAATCCAAGGATCACAGTGGGGGGCATCATAGGCGAAGGGCTTGAGATCCGTGGCGTGGAAGATCCCACAGAACGCAAGGAGAGGATCTTTCGCTCAATGGAGAGAGTGGGGCTTATGCCACCAGAGCTCTTCGCAGATAGATATCCTCATGAGCTTAGTGGAGGTCAAAGGCAGAGGGTTGGTGTTGCTAGGGCGATTGTCGTCAGACCGAGATTCATAGTAGCCGACGAGCCTGTGTCATCCTTGGACGTATCAATTAGAGCACAAGTACTCAACCTGATGCTTGAGTTGAAGAAAGATCTCGGGTTAACCTACTTGCTGATATCTCACGACATTACCGTTGTGAAGTACATGAGCGAAAGCATGGCGGTAATGTATCTTGGAAAGATAGTCGAGTCAGCTTCGTCTGAGGCGTTGTTCAGCAATCCGCTGCATTCATACACGAAGGCTCTTCTGTCAGCAATCCCGAAGCTGGAGCGATCCGAAACGCAGGTCTCTCTTGAAGGAGAAATTCCCAGCTCCGTTGAATTGCCAAAAGGCTGTCGTTTCCACACGAGATGTCCCGACAGGCGGGATAAATGCTGCGTAGATGAACCGTGTCTTGTCGATGTTGGAGGCAACCACAGGGTAGCATGTTGGGCGGTTCAATAGGTAACTTTTGACTCGGCATTAGTTCATTGAGTATCCTGAGGGGATTCAGTTCTAGTGAAGCAACCTTATGAGCCTAGCGACATCTGATTCCTCTTCCAGAGAAAGGGCCCTCTTTACGACTTGGTTTGTCTTTTTGTCACCAAGGACCGGGCTTGACAGGCGTTTAAATTTCACTACCAGTTCGTCATCTGTCATCGGGTTCTCCGGGTCTCCTTTGGGGTAGTCGATATGTGTCGTGTGCGTCTTTCCGTTTTCCATGCGGATGCTAACCGTAGCGGCATATTTGCCGGGAAACTGTTTGTCGATGTCTTCGTCCAGCACAACCTCTACCTTCTTGGCAAGCTGGTGTATTCTTGGGTCAGCTATCCTGTTGGACGAGAATTGTTTCGGGTCTAGCTTCTGATCCAAGATAGCGACAGCAACGATGTAGGGAATACTGAATTGACATTCTATGTAGTTGCTGTTCCTGTTTGTGTAGTGGTTAAGAGTAGCCGCGCTCGCGAACGTGCGTACCTCAATACGATCGATTGATTCAGCAGCTATCGGATGATCGGCGATCAAATCAAAAGTGGCCTCAGCTGCGGCGTGTGTGAAACGACAGCAAGCAAAGCGCTTAAAATAGAGGTTCATAATCTGGAAAGACCCGCCAAGTCCCTGGATCGCAATGCTTTCGTCAATCTTGGGAGACATCACGGAATAGAATTCGTCTAAAGTGTTTGTTGATCCCGTGAATCCCTTGGAGGCGAGAAGCGACGACACAACTCCCACCCACGCAGCCTGACCAACGTTGAAGGGTTTTATTGTTGGACCATCGTAGCTGCCGTTCAAACTTAGTGGCGCAAAGTATCCTGCGATGCCCAACGCATCAGTCATTTTAGAATGATCCAGCCCGATCAGCTTGCTGGCGGCCACCGCGGACGCTAAGGATCCACAGGTCCCTGTAGTGATTGTCCCAGTTCGAACATGTGAGAGACGAATCGCTCTTCCTATCCTTGTCATCAGTTCATAACCTATAACGACTGCGGTTATCAGTTCCTCACCTCCGACAGTCTTGTATTCTGGTAGTGCCATCACGGTTGCAGGCACAACCGAACTGGGATGAAGCCCAGAGTCCTTGTGTCCATCCTGCAACTCAAGGATTTCTACCAAGGATGCGTTTATGAAAGCTGAGTTGGGATGGGATACCATGTGCTTCGCACCAACGATCGATGATTGATTCTTGCTATCAATCTCCCGAATGAATTGAACAATTTCTCTTCCTGGATTAGTTGCTGAGCCGGCAAGCATAACTCCAATCGCATCTAGCAGAACTATCTTCGTTCGCTCGACGACCTTCCGATGAAGTCGCTCATAACTCAATTCGGTGGCAAATTTACAAAACGTTTCTGTTAGATTCATTGTTCTTTCCTATAGTCCGTAGGAAAGGTGCTTTGGATATTAAGTATTTGGACGTTGCATCATCATCTATGTGGCTGAAGTTGTGTGCACCAAGACTTGAACTCGGTTCAGGAGATCAGGAAGAATAGAATAGGAGTTGCTGACGAGACGGGAAAACTCGTGGAGGAACAACGCTGACATAAGAACGCAAGTCGAACCGTGGTTCGAATCCCTCACCTCGCTTCAAGCAAGAGATACTTGGGATAGGGTCTAAAACTGCGTTCTTAAGTTCTGATTTGAAGAGGCTCTTCGAATTCGGCGTTGAGAATTGGCCGCTTGCTCAGATCTATTCCTTGGGATGTCGACTTGATGTCTCGACGTTCACACTGTCCAGTTAGGTTGAATACTCATTTCACGTTCACACTGTCCAGTTAGGTTGAATACTCATTTCAGGAGGAGTTGCCTAGGGAAGCGCCCCAAAACTTCCGCTCCATCCTCCGTTACGGCAGCTGTCTCGCTGAATCCCACTCCGCCTAGTTCCAGAATCCTCAGAGAGAGAATGACGTGGAATACCATACCCGGTCTCAGGACGGTTGGGTCGCCTTCTCGTATGTGCGCTATCTCTTCCCCCCATGTTGGTGGAAATGCAATGCCAATGCTGTACGCCGTCCTGTGCCGAAAAGCTTCTCCGAAACCTAGTTTCGTCACCTCTGCTCTCACCGCATGGTCAATTTCGCCCGACTTAACTCCGGGTTTTATGACTTCAATCGCTTTCTCCAATCCTTTGACCGATGCTTCACTCATCTTCCGCAGTTTCTCAGAGGGTTCGCCCACAATGGCTGTTCTCATCATTGCAGCATGGTATCTGTTTACGCATGCGGGTATTTCCAGAAAAACCTGGTCGCCTCTCTCGATCTTCCTATTCTCATAACTGGCATGCATTATTCCCGTTCTCTTGCCTGAACATATGTAAGGATGTGCCCCTGGATAGACACTGCCGTTGATAATCATTGCCCTGTAAACTTCAGATGCCACAACGTTCTCGCTGACACCCTCTTCGATCGCAGCCATACCTGCATCCATGCTCCTATCGACGATCCTCGCCGCATCTCTCATGTATTTCAGTTCAGCTTCCGATTTTATCACCCGAACGTTTTCGACTATGTTTGAGCCGTCACGGAGCTTCGCGTTCTTCAGTAGCATTCTTAACTGCTCGAACCTTGTGACCGTAAGGAACCAAGACCTCTTCTCGAAACTGATTTTCTTGCTACTCATTCCTTCCTCCTTGAGCGTCCTCTGCACGACCTTCAGCGGGTCTTTCTGATCGCTATAGTAGGCACTCTTTGCGACCCATGACCTAGCCTTCACCCAAGGCTCTTCAGCTTCCCTCGTAATGACTATGGGTCCTCCTTCTATCGGCAGAATAAGTGTCTGAAACATGTAGAAGCCGGGCGTCTGATAGCCGGTTAGGTAGTAGATGTTTTCAGGTGAATTCAGCATCAAGACTTCTATGTCACGTTTCTTCATACTCGCGCGGACTTTCTGTATCCTTTCCTCGTATTCTTCCATCGAGAACGGAAGTGCGTACCTGAAGAATTCATATGACACCATAAGCCCTTCGACCTAATTTGTCCGATAGGTACTTAGCGTGTTCGACGAAACTTAAAGTTTTTCTGAGTTGCATCGCTTGAAGAACTGTGATAAGTTTGTTGGGAGCGGTTTAGCAGCGTTTCTCTTGTCGACTAAGTCTTCAGTTCCACAGGTTTCAAGTAACAGGAAGTCTTACGTGTCATTGCGCAGGAGAAGTTGACGCCAAGGATTCAGCCATATCAGATAGCGACATGAACTCTGCCCGCGAATCTAAGAGGTAGCAAAGAAACGCTTCGAGTAAACTCAGCCTCTCGGTATCTCTTGCAATTACATAAGGATGCACCCCCCAGACAAAATACTCCTTGGAAGTCTGGAACGCTTCTATCCAAAGGTTCTTGACATTATCAGGTTCAAGATGCAGTTTGTTGAGGAGAGTGCTGTCGTCCGGGAATAGTGAAGGTATCTCAACAATGATCCCGTAGGTCTCAGCTCGGAAGGGCTTGCTCAAAGCAGGGAAGAAAGCTTTGCTGGAGTCCCAACAATACCCTAGCTCTGAGAGGATTCCAATAGTGCTCTCGTGGAATACATAGTACGGTGATCTGAAGCCTCTGGGCTGTGTAGTCTTTGAGTGCTGTCCACAGGTCTTGATTATTGCCTCGTGAGCTTTCGTGATCTCTTCCCTTTGTTGTTCAATCGGGAGCTGCGTAAGATCAGCGGGATGCGTATATGTGTGGTTCGCGATCTCGTGTCCTTCGTTTACCAATGGGGCAACAAGTTCCTTCCGGCACGCGCGACCGCTGACAAAGAATGTCGCTGTGACACCGTATTTCTTCAGAAGCTGACAGAGGTTTGATAGTTCCTTCACGCTTCCCGACAGATCGACAGTTAGTCCAACATTCATGAAGCTCATTCTCCGAGGAGGTCTTCTATGCGAACCTCATATGCCTTTGCCATGGATTCTCTCAAGGTAGGCTCTTCGAGGGTTAAAACCAATACGGCAGGCATTAGACTGGTCGAATTGACGAAAGGGGGTCTTGCAGATCCGTTGACGAGAGCCAACTCGTAGTGGATGAGCTACCTGTAGATGCTTGCTATTCCGACAAATCTGTCGATCACAAACATCATTCCCAATGACAGAATCGTAGCGAATGAGGCTGCTGCCACGAGGGATGGGTAGGCGTAGAATTCTATTTCCTGAAAAATCACGACAGGAAGAGTGACATATCTCGGGTTGGACAAGAACAAGGCGATTGTGGTGTTGTTGAAAGAACTCAGAAAGGAGAACAAGAATCCGCCTATTAAGCCTGGCTTGATCAAAGGCAGAGTCACCTTATAGAAGGCGACAAGTGGACTTGCGCCCAAAACCATAGCAGCCCTCTCCAAATCTGGGTCAAGTCCGCTCATATTCGCGGAAATTGTGCGAATCACAACAGGTAGTTCCACGACGAGGAAGCACATAACAAAATGGATCGGCAGAATTGGCCCCATGCTCGCGAAGAAGAAAAGCGCAGCCAATGCAAATACCACCTGAGGAACCGTGAAAGGCATATTGAACATCGTGCTCAGGATCGTTTTTCCTCTAAAGCGGTGTCTGACGAGAACGCGCGCAGCTGCGAGCGCGACAAGAACGCTGAGCGCTGAGGTGACTGCCGATATCTGAATGCTGAGGAGCATGCTTCTTTGATAGAGTTCCTGCGAAAAGAACTGGCCCCACCATTTGAAACTGATGAGATCTGGTGGAAATGATATGTAGTTTGCCTTGGTAAATGAGGCGCTTATCAGGACGATCACAGGAACCATAATAATCACACATGCCAGATACACGTAGCACCTCAAGAGAAGTTGCCCAGTTTTCATGTCCTTAGCCATCCCAGCCTAGTCTTCTGCAGGAAATATGTAAAAAGGCCTACAAGTATCGTGCTGACAATGAAAAGTATTACAGCTGTCGCAGAACCAAGCGGCCAGTTGTACACAGAAACGACATTATCATATATTATGACTGACATGACCTTTATCATTCTTCCGCCGAGCAGAAATGGCGTCACGAAGGAGCTCAGCGAAAGAGAAAAGGTCATAATGGAACCCGCAAAGATGCCCGGGAGGCTTAGAGGAAGCGTGACTTGACGAAAAGCTTGAAACGAATTCGCTCCATGAATGCGGGCCGCATTGACAACTGACCAGTCTATCCTTTCTAGTGAAGAACGCAAGGTCATAATCATGTATGCAAGTTGGGTGTAAGTTAGGCCAATTATTACACCTTCCTTCGTAAACATGAGTCTAAACGGGCCGTGGATCAGATTGAATGCCGTCAAGAGCCGGTAAATGGTTCCGTACGGGGATAGAAGAATGACCCATGCAAAAGAGACGACTACCACTGAAACCATTATGGGTGCGAATATGATGAAGGAAACAACTGTGTCCTCGGTCTTGCTCTTGATTCGAGCGAGGTAATATGCCATGGGATATGCCAAAACCAGCGTTGCAATTGTTGTAACCAACGAGATTTGAAATGAGTTTAGAATAGCCGTCACATACATATCGTCAGTCAGTGCCTTGACGTAGTTCTCCCAAGTAAACGTTGGTGTGAATATTAGCAGTGGATCGTACGTGTACAGACTGTAGGCGAATATGAGCACTAACGGCCACATAAAAAACAATAGTATGACAGCCACTCCAGGAAGAGTGAGGAGCATCCAGTTTGGTATCCCTATTCTCAAGACTCAGTTTCTCCGTGAAGAACCATAATGTCTCTCGGGTTCAACTCGACATACACTGTCTCTCCTGTTTCATGGATCTTTCCGGTCCGCACCTCTTCGCCAGCGACGTGGATGAACAATCTCAAGTCCCCAACCGCAACAGTGACGCGGCTCGTAGATCCCATGTAAAGACTGCTCTCCACAGTTCCTTCGAAAATGTTCTCTCTTGAATCCCTCTTGTCTAGTAGCGCTATCTTCTCGGCTCTGACAGCCAAGACCAAGGACTTATTCTTCGTCATAAAGTCGGTCTTCGGCACAACTATCGCCAGGCCTCCGTCTGTTACAACTGTACATGTAGCGTTGGAAACCTCTTGCACCCTGCCCCGAATGAAGTTGGAGTGACCAATGAAGTCCGCAACAAAAACGGATCCTGGTCTCCTATAGATTTCCAGGGGAGATGCTATTTGAGCTATCGTTCCGCTTTGGAAAACAGCAACTCTGTCGGACATCGCAAGCGCCTCCTCTTGGTCATGCGTCACATAAACAGTGGTGATCCGAACTTCCTTCTGAATTCTTCTAATTTCTGCCCGCATTGAATCCCTCAATTTCGCGTCAAGGTTGCTCAAAGGTTCATCTAACAAAAGAACACTGGGCTCGATAACTAGTGCTCGAGCGAGAGAAACGCGTTGCTGCTCTCCCCCGGACAGCTGATGCGGGTATCTCGCTTGATACGTATCTATCGGTAGGTTCACTAGGTCCATTACCCTGCTCACTTTGCTTGGGATCTCGTCCTTAGACGTCCTAAGGAATTTCAAGCCGAAGGCAATGTTATCGAATACTGGCATATGTGGGAAGAGAGCATAGTTTTGAAAAACCATACCCAAGCCGCGTTTGTGGGGTGGGGTATTCGACATCTCTTTGCCACCGATACGGATCTCGCCGCTATCCGCGGTAAGCAAGCCCGCAGTGATGTTGAGTGTTGTTGTCTTGCCACACCCGGAAGGACCGAGCAGAGTTACGAACTCTCCTTTGCTGATGGATAGATTTACACCTTTGAGGACATGCGCGTCACCAAATGACTTATGAATGTCAACTAGTTCGAGATAGGGGCCTGTCAACATTTGCTGCCTCGGCAGTTAAGAAGCGGAGTTCCCTATAAAAGTCTTCGAGCCAGTAACTCTGGAAGAATTGTTAGGCCATGCCTAGTTCAGGCAAACTACCACATCCACCTCGCCCAAGCCCAACTATCCCGGTACCGTGAAAAGATTTCTCCCAATGCCTGTAGTCACAGAAAAT
>CAYQCQ010000031.1:0-13727 GCA_964416035.1 uncultured Candidatus Bathyarchaeia archaeon | reverse complement strand
AGTTGAAATATATGAGCTTCTCGACAGCGCAAAAGTGACAGGACATGAAGCGGCGAAACTTCTCAGGAGCAGAGGAGTCGAACAGGTCGAGGCCACGACCATCAAAGGCGAAAAGGGAACAACCGACTTCATCAAGGCAACAATCCCCGGCCTCAATGGAAAATCCAGAAGAGGCAACTCGCCCACCCTTGGAATAATTGGAAGTCTCGGCGGAATAGGCGCGAGGCCTCAGCGAGTTGGCCTCGTCTCTGACGCCGATGGTGCTGTTGCAGCTCTCTCGTGCGCTCTGAAACTTGCGGACATGAAGCGAAACGGCGACGATCTGCAAGGAGACGTAATTGTTGCAACTCATATTTGCCCCCACGCTCCAGTGGAGCCTCACGAACCTGTCCCGTTCATGGGCTCGCCGGTGGATATGAGAACGATGAACAGGTACGAAGTCGATCCAAGCATGGACGCGGTGCTCTCGATCGATACGACGAAGGGCAACAGGATCATCAAGTTCAAGGGTATCTCAATTACCCCTACCGTAAAGGAAGGTTACATCCTGAGAGTGAGCAGCGAGCTGTTGAACATTCTTGAGTGGGTCACTGGAACCCTGCCTAGAGTTGTCCCGATAACGACTCAAGACATGACTCCGTACGGCAACGGCCTCGACCATATGAACAGCATAATGCAGCCTTGGATCGCAACAACGTCTCCAGTAGTAGGCGTAGCCATCACAACCGACGTTCCAGTACCAGGATGTGCAACTGGCGCGAGCCATGTTATCGATATCGAGTGTGCTGTGAGGTTCTGCATTGAGGTGGCGAAAGCATTGGGAGAAGGCAAATGCCGCCTCTACGACGAAAAGGAGTTCAACCTCATAACGAAGCTCTACGGATCCATGAGGCATCTGGGAACACTCGGGAAAGGCTCGAGTTGATCTTGATGGCAGCACGCGTAGGCATGGTGACGATAGGACAATCGCCAAGGAACGATGTCGTACCCGAGATTCAAGCGCTGCTCGGGCCCGGAATCGAGATCGTTCAATGCGGCGCACTTGACGGCCTGTCTCGGGAGGAAGTCAAGGAGCTTGCTCCCGCCTCAGGCGACTTAGTATTAGTGACCAGAATGCGCGACGGTGAAGAGGTGACCGTTGGGGAATCGAAGATCCTCCCTAGAGTTCAGCAATGCGTCGACAACTTGGCGAAGCAGTGCGATGTGCTCGCTATGCTTTGCACGGGCCAGTTCCCCCAGCTCGCATCAAACAAGATGATAGTGATGCCGGACGCTCTCCTCGACGGCTTGGTCAACGGTATTCATGGAGTGCGAACTATAGGAGTGCTCATCCCATCAGCTAAGCAGACGACCCAGGCTCTTAAACGATGGAAGCGGCCGAGCAGAGCCGTTGTGGTTGAAAGTGCTTCACCGTACTCTGAGGAGGACGAAGTGACCCCTGCGGCTCAGAAGCTTGATGCCTCCAAACCGGACCTGATAATCCTAGACTGCATGGGCTACACCTTCCGAACAAGAGAAGCCGTCAGAAAGATGGCAGGGAAACCCGTCATCCTTCCCCGCTCTGTCCTCGCCCACTCAATCATGGAACTGGTAGGATAAAGAAGACGCGTGTTCTCTCGATTTATGGGGTTTAGAAGCTTGAGAACTTACTTCACTCATCTGGTTTGTGCGAGGTGTGGAACTGCATACGGTGCCGACGAAAAGGTGACAATGTGCAGGAACGCTGATGATGGACGCTTAGAAATCTTCTACAACTACGAAGAGGCGAAAGAGACTCTTACGAGAGAAACCGTTCAAGGAAGACCGAAAGGCGTCTGGAGATACTTTGAACTGCTTCCCCTTGAAAAGTCCAGAAACATTGTCAGTCTAGCTGAAGGCGGCACGCCTCTCCTAAAGTGCGATAGGCTTGGCCAGAAACTTGGTCTTCAGGGACTCTTCGTTAAAGACGAGACCAGAAACCCCACGGCATCATTCAAGGATAGAGCCATGACAATAGGCGTCTCAAAGGCGGTTGAGTTCAACGCCAAAACCGTCGTCACAGCATCAACAGGCAACGCGGCAGCTTCCCTTTCAGCTCTATCAGCAAAGGCAGGGTTGGATTGCTACGCCTTCGTCCATGAGAACGCACCTTCAGGCAAGCTCGCTCAACTGGCGTGCACAGGCGCACGAGTGTTCAGAGTTAGAAACCTCGAGACCGCTGAAGACCCAGTCGTCAAGATGCTGAAACTCGCCGTGGAGAAGTTTGGCTGGTATCCATGCCCTAGCTTCGGGCCATTCAACCCATACCAGTTCGAAGGTGCAAAGACCATCGCCTACGAGATCATCGAACAACTCGAATGG
Source organism: uncultured Candidatus Bathyarchaeia archaeon (assembly GCA_964416035.1). Classification (GTDB taxonomy): domain Archaea; phylum Thermoproteota; class Bathyarchaeia; order 40CM-2-53-6; family JALHTG01; genus JALHTG01. Next base: position 11,387 of record CAYQCQ010000031.1, on the reverse strand, counting down.
AGTAGCCCGGACTGGGTCGTGATCCCAATCGGAGGAGGCGGACTATTGGGCGCGAACTGGAAGGGTTTCATTGAAGCAGAAACATTGGGCATGGTTAATGAAAAACCGAAGATCGCTGGTATACAGCCAGAGGGATGTGCGCCTGTAGTAAGGGCCTTCAAGGAAGGAGCAGACCCTCTCAGCATAGAGCCTTGGGCAAACCCAAGGACTGTAGCTGGAGGGTTGAAGGACCCTATTCCATGGGACGGGGATGCCGCTCTCAAGTCCATAAGGGACTCAGGAGGATCGGCGGAGGCAGTCTCAGACGAAGAGATTCTCGAAGCGCAAGAGCTTCTCGCTAGGACAGAAGGCATATTCGCTGAGCCTTCTGGAGCCGCCTCAATCGCTGGCACAATCAAACTTGCAAGGGCCGGCGTCATCGAAGCAGATGAACGAGTCGTTGTGGAAGTTACAGGATCAGGTCTGAAGGATCCTGCGGCCGTGGCTCAGAGATTCCGGGAGCCTGCGCTCATCAGTCCCGAGATTGCGGAACTTGAGGATCTCTTGAATACGAAGTCTCTTGTTTAAGTTGCGAATGGCGGGACCGCTGGCAAGTGTGTCCATGTCAGAGCTGATACAGCTCTTGTTGGCTGACCTTTTGCCAGTAAAGTGAGGGTAGTTCTTGTGTCCCCTGGCTCAGGCTGAGACGGGCCTGTTGGAGTTGCCCGTTCGTCTATGCGTAGCGTGTCTCAGAATCTTTCCCGGCGTTTCAGCTCCTCTTCTAGGACTAAACGACATGAGGGGACGGATCCACCCATCGGTCCGTGCCTCTGGGGCGAATCCGGGCATGATGTATGCAAGTAAGAGCGGAGTGGCCATCCATGAAGACAACCTCGTTGAGGCTGAATGAGGCTCATTGAGGCTTACATTCGAGCTCCCAACACAGGAGATATTCGAGAAAACCCGAAGAGCATATATTGCCTGTTAGATTCTCAGTCTTTCCAGACTGGCTGCCGCGACTTAACGTCGAGATAGATGAGGTTTGATAAGCGACGAGAAGATTGTAGATGCTCTGATGACAGAGTATGAGGAGTGGCTCTCAAGGCAAAGATATTGGGTTAAGCTCGTAATGCAGTCAATCACAATCCTATTGTCTGTCTCGGCTCTCAGCGTTTCGGTTCTAGGCAGCAAAGAATCCCTATATCTATTGACGGCACTTCTATCGATCCTTGCAGCTCTAACAATTATTCCTTCAGTTTGGACCTACTTCTGGTTCAGAAAGACAAGCATGAAACGCCTTAGGGAGATTGAGGAGACGCTCGATGAGTTTGGAATACACCTCGGATATCAACGCACGTTCGACAACGTTCCGATACCTAAACATAAGATGAGTGAGCGATCATGATGGAAGCGAAAGCCCTTCTTGTTGTATTGCTTGTTTCAATCACAATAGATATTATTGGAGACTATTTGTGGCGTAAGGGTGTAGTAAAATCCGTTCACATTGGTAGGTTTCACATAGATCATGAACTGGCATATTTGTCAATTCCTGCGTATGTGATTCTAGCATGGTTTGGGATAGTCTAAGCAGGATAGAGTTGTAGGAGTATCCACCCCACTTGTCAAGCTAATCGAATGAACTGTTGGATCGGACTTAGCAGAAATCTGACAGAAGAGTTGTTTCTCACTTACTACAGCAGAACGAAAGACGACAAGCTCAAGGGGGACGGGCATCAAGGTTCCTCTCGCAAGCTCTACCTTGCCGCCTATGCGAAGGGGTTCCGCAAGAAGGCCTACCATCCACTGAAACCCTACTCAACCAGAAACGAACAGGGTCATTCCCTACCTTCGCCAACCGCCCCTCTACCGACACAGCCCTATCCGATGCTGAATCTAAAATGCACTCTTTTAGCATCGACTATATTCGCAATGACACTAGTACAGCTCTCGCTCCTTGAGCTTTCGCGCAAGCTTAGCCGGTGCCTTGATAGGCTGAACTACCCGGTCAGGCTCCATTTCAAACGATGTTCTTGGCCTGAGTTCCAACGCGCACACGCCGTTAGGCAAGAGCCTGTCCTTCGTACATTGAGCATACTTGCAGGTGCGGACTTCGCATTCGTCGTCAGCGAATCTGCACCAGGCAGCTCTGCTCTTGAAGAAGAGGCTGCGTTGACCACATCTGAAGAATTCACATGAGGGAGTACAAAGTCTAGGCTTCTCAGACATTACGAACACCCCTAACTTCTAGAACTAGTTCTTCATGGTCCAAGCCACAAGTATTTCTTCGTTCATCGTTTCTTTCGATCTCTGCGTTGACACGTAGACTTGGTAGCAAATACTCGGAACAAGGAGGCTTTAAAGTCTTTCGTCGAACGCATTTTTGATGCTGTTCGTATTCTGTTCGAAGAGTGATCAAGATTTCCGTCGCTGAGCTTGATGCGTTAGTCCTAGATCACTTACCTTTTATATTGTTTCGGCCTACAGGTCGCCATGAAAGCCTGATGTCAAAGTTCATGAAGGAAGCTCAGCCCAAAGTCGTGAAGCATCGCCACTGCGTCGTATGTCACAACCCAGTCCTTGAGATGGACAAGGAGTTCTGCAGTCAAAAGTGCCAAGATGAATTCAAGAAGAGGGAGAGAAGTCGAAAATACACCACACTTATCATGGTTCTTATCTTTCCCACGATACTGCTCATCATGCTGCTGCTGACACCGCGCTAGGTTCGAGAAGGTTACGACGAAGGCCTCGGCCAGGCAACCATGAACTCTTGCAGACACGCGATTCTTTGATCAGGCTATTCACCAAGAGAGATTTCGATTCTTTCCTTTCCCTTGCCCGGCTTCTTACCCCTCTCCACCGTTATCCTACCGATTTCCCGAGAGTTTCTCACGTGGGTTCCTCCACATGCCATAATCGGAAAAGGATCCATCCTCCAGAATCGGCTCTCACCGTCCTGATCTGTCCAAGTGTTGATCGTTCTTCCTTCGGCCATGATTCTGTTTGCCTCCTCCTCGACTTGCTTCAGCTTTTCCTTGTCAAGTTTTTCTGTGAATAGGTAGTCCGCTCTTTCTTTCTGGTCGTCGAGTAGTCCTGAGGATGCAGGCTTGCAGCTTTCTCCGAAAACTTTTGGCATGATGTAATATACGATGTGGGCAGCGGAGTGCAGACGCATGATCCTATACCGTCTATCCCAGTCTATTCTGCCATGAACTCTGTCGCCTTGTCTGAAAGGCACATCTTTTTCGAGGATGTGAACAATATCAGAGGCTTCATCACTCTCCACATCCGCAACCCTTAGCGCTTGAATCTCGCCCGTATCTGCAGCTTGGCCCCCACCTCTAGCATAGAAGCAAGTCTGATCCAAGATCACCTTGTTCCCCTCTGCCTTTAGGACAGTGGCGTCAAATTCCTGTCTGTAGGGATCATCCCAGAACAGTTTCTTTGTCGGAATAGTCTTTCACCGCCTAAGTCAAGAAGTCCGGAGAGTTGTCAGTTTTTCCAACTTAAAGATCTTATTTTCGGTTTCGTACCGTTCTTCTATTCTCTAATATCTGTCGGCGAGTATTCCTTGGACAATTTACTCCCTGAGCAAGTATGCCTCGTCCCTTGCGTCTTTTTCCTTCAGCCTAACTTCGACTCTGTCGCCTTTCTCTGTTCGAACCTTCTTACCGCAAAACGTGGGACATATCGGGAACTCTCGGTGTCCTCGGTCCAGAAGGACGGCTAGGTACACGATGGCGGGTCTTCCCAAGTCGACGATCTGGTCTAAGGCAGCCCTCACAGTCCTACCGGTGTAAAGAACATCGTCAACCAGCACAACTATCTTTTCGTTGAGGTCGAACGGAATTTCGCTCTTTCCAATGAGAAGATCCCTTTGCAGGACATTAAGATCATCTCGGTAGAGCCTGATGTCGACGGTGCCGAGCTCGACTTTCATCCTCTTTGAGAGGAGCGCCCCGATCCTTTGAGCTAGGAACTCCCCTCTCGTCTTGATGCCTATCAACACAATACTCTTTGCTCCCCTCACACGTCTCAGTACGCTTGACGCTAGCCTCTCGACTAGCTGATTCAGCTCTCGTGCGTTGAGAATCTGAACTTTCTTAGGCATGGACTTATGCTCCTCACTTCGCGACAAGTCTCAGCGCGGCTTGCAGCAGGCAGTTAGCTCCAAGCTCAATATCATTCAGATCTGTCCACTCGTCTGGATTGTGGCTGAGACCCATATAGCTCGGTACGAAGATCATCCCTGCCTTGGTTATCTTGGCCATGTTCATTGCGTCGTGGCCGGCACCTGAGATCATAACCATGTACGGTATGTTCATCGAGATGCAAACCTCCTCTAGAAGTGAAACCATCTCAGAATCAAGTACGACAGGCTCCTCTTCTCTCAGAACACTAATGTCAACCTTGAGCCGTCTTCTATCGGCTATTTCCGTGGCTTTGTTCATAACCAATTGTCGTGCCTCCTTTTTTGCCTGAGACGAAATGCTTCTGAGGTCCACGCCCATCTCAACGGTGCCTGGCACTACATTCATCGCATTTGGCTTAACGTTCATTGTACCGACCGTTCCGACTACCTGTCGAACTTGGCGGCGACAGATCTCTTCCACTGCCAAGACGAGTTCTGACGCAGCTACGAGTGCATCTCTCCTAAGGTCCATCGGTGTTGTTCCTGAATGATCAGCGCGTCCAAGAAAGCAAATCCTCATTCGTGTCGGCGCGGCAATCGCTTTGACGATACCAATCTTCTTGCCAGACATCTCGAGCAGAGGCCCTTGCTCAATATGCAACTCGAGATAACCGAGAAGATCGTCCGGCCTCCGCCTAGACTTGTTGACATCTCTCTCGGTCAGACCCAACCTTGCCAAAGCCTGTTCGAGGCTGGTTCCGTGGCGATCTCTCAATCCCATGATGTGCTCCGCATTCAGTTCTCCCGTCATTATGGCACTTCCCATCGTACCTACCCCGAATCGACTTGACTCTTCCGCTGAAAAGCCACAAACTTCCAAAGGATGCGCGATAGGTATGGCCTGCTCCAAAACAGACTGAGCAACCTCAAGCGCAGACGCGACTCCAGCGACCCCGTCGAACCTCCCTCCACCAGGGACACTGTCAATATGTGAGCCCATCATGAGCGCTGGTCCGGGGCCTTGCGTCTTTCCAAAGATGTTGCCAACACCGTCAATTGAGATTGAAAGGCCCGCGCGTTTCATCAAATGAACGAGTGTTTCCTTGGCCCTGATTTCCTTTATCGAATAGGCAGTCCTCTCAGAGCCGTTGCTTGTGATGCCTATCCTGCTGATCAGGTTCAGGGTCTCCAACAGCCGCCTTCCATTTACTCTCAAGTCAACATCCGACATGTGAGGGCCACCACCACGTTCCAATTATGTCACAGACAGGTCAAAGACGACGAGTTTCCCATCAAGTGCCAAAGATGCTAAGTGCTCCTGTTCAGCCCTTGAGTATTTCCTGACTTGACAGAGCCCTACCAAGTGGGGTAACACAGTCTTTAACATAGCGGTCAACCGGTATTGACGACCGATTCAACCTAGCCAGAGGTTCAAGGTATGCCAGCGACAATCAGAAGGATGCGTTCTGAGGACGTTGAAGAGGTGGAAGCGCTTTTTCAAGAGTACATGGAGACTGACGCCTCAAGGAGAGAGGCAATCATTGAGAATCTCGAAAGGGAAGATTCCGAGATACTCGTGACAGAGGTCGAAGGGAACGTCGTAGGCCTAGCTCATCAGGTCTTCTACATCGACCCGCTGCACGCAGGGAAATGCTCCAACATCCTTTTCCTATATGTCGCAAAGCCATTCAGAAGACAGGGAATAGGAAAGTCGTTGCTGAAAAGGATGTTAGATAGCGCAACTGATAGGGGCGTCTTGGAGGTTCATGTTTCGACCAGAGCTGAGAACGCGACGGCAATCAGACTATACGAGGAGTCTGGGTTCGAACACGCGAGGCCGCTCTTCGAGTACAACCTTGACAGGCAAACAGAAGCCTCGTCTAAGACTGTGTTCGCCTAGAACCCTACTGCCGCCCTGTACCTGCGGGGGTCAGCAGTCCCACATAACTCCTTCCTCGACAGCGCTCGACTCACGGCGTGGACACCGCCGAAATAGATGTCAGGTTCGCCTCACAGTAGTTTACGAAATAGGACTTCCCTTCTTTATGAGACCAGATTATCGCGCGTCTGCCCCCTCCGATTCCAGAGAGAGCAGGCAGGCGGAAACGTAAGGTTTTGGCTTGATTGAGCTTATAACAGAATTTGATTAGTAGAACTGTTCAAGGCAGGAGCTGGTTTCCAGTGAAAAGTGCAGGAGATGATTCCAAAGAAGGTTCGGCATGGCCTCGGGAGGCTTTGGTGGGGCTTCTTCTGGTCGCTGTTGCCGCTGCCGCTGAGTATGTCGACGAGGTTCTCCTTCAGGGCGCATTCCAACCTCCCTTCGACCCTTTCCCCGCATACATCTTGAGCTGGGATACCAGTATATTCCTCACAATCAATAGCGGTCTTGCTAACCCGTACTTGGGCTGGTTCTTCAACATTCTCACCCGACTAGGGTCGACCTTCTTCATGTTCGCAATCGGTATCTTGTTGTATATCAGTCGACGAAGAAGGGAAGGTATACTCATCTTGGCATCAATAGTCATAGGGACATTCGTTGCGCTTCCGCTGAAGCTTGCCGTTCCCAGGCCTAGGCCGTTCATCACTATTCCAACAACGATCGCGTTTGATAGAGAGGCCGGCTCCAGCTTTCCAAGCGGCCATGCGGTGAGAATATTTGCCTTCGCTTTCATCGCGGCAAAGCTTAGGCCGAGATTGACGATGCCGCTCTTTCTTCTTGCATTTCTTGTGACGTTCAGTAGGATCTATGTGGGACAGCATTATCCACTTGACGCGTTCGCTGGAACCTTGATAGGTCTGCTGGTTGGATGCTTGACCCTAAGGTATGAGAACGGAATATTGAAAACAGCCTCCCAGCTTGGAATCCCCATCCATAACATACCTTCCAAAAAAAATCTCTGATTCGACTCAACACAAACTCTCCTGCGCAATCAATCCTATGTCTCAGAGAATCCTCCTAGGCTAGGTGGGTACACTTCGAAAACCTCTCATCATATCTAATGGCCAAAACTGCAAGAAGACTCTTCCTCAAGATCCGTGCCACAACAGGATAACCGGAGGAGCAAAGAGATTCTTTTCAGGGCGCAGTATTTGCTCCGAAGAGGTGCAGTCCTCAGTTTTCAGCAACTATCTTATCGATTTCACTAAGTGTGGGCCCAATGGTGAGTGGCTCCGGAAACGCACCTGAATAGGTTTCCAAAGTTTTCAACCCGCTTCCAGTCAGAACGCAGGCAACCTTCTGATCGCGACCTATCTTGCCCAGCTCGACAAGCTTGATCATGCCGGCTACGGATGCCGCAGATGAGGGCTCTACGAATACGCCTTCAAGCTTCGCGAGCAGCTTGGCCGCGGACATGATCTCTTCATCGGAAACCGTTTCGGCAAGACCGTGCGACTCTTTCAACGCAGATAGAACCGACTTCCCCTTCAAAGGCTGAGCGATCATGAGGCCTTCAGCTACTGTCTGCGCCTTCTCGACTGGCATGATCTCTTTCCCCTGTTTGAAGGCTTTGGCGATCGGTGAGCATCCTTCAGGCTGTACGCACACCATCGAGGGAAGACTTTCAACAAGACCCAATTCACGAGATTCCTTCAAGCCTTTCCAGCAGCCTATCAAACCGCTACCCGTTCCCACCGGGAATACTAGATGGTCGGGTGGCTGCCATCCGCTTTGTTCGCATACCTCGTAACCTATGGTCTTAGATCCCTCTGAAGCGAACGGGTTCACCTGAAATCCACAGTAATACCAGCCATATTTTGCAATAGCCATCTTCGCGGCCTCAAAGGTATCTCTCCGCGTTCCCACAACCTTCACCACCCTAGCGCCATTTGCGATCGCCTGAGTCAACTTTCCGATGCTAGCATACGCCGGCGCGAAAACATAGCATGGTATCCCAGCCCTGGCGGAGTATGCTGCAAGGGATGCCGCTGCATTTCCCGAGGAGTCTATCGCAACTGTAGCTGCCTTGACTTCTCTCGCCTTGCTCAACAGAAGGGAGGAGCCCCTATCCTTGAATGATCCGGTGGGGCAGGTGTACTCGAGCTTGAGGAATAGTTGTTTCATTCCCAGGCTCTTCCCTAGCCGATCTGCCGGTACGAGCGGAGTGAACCCTTCGCCCAACGAAACGACATTATTCGAAGCTACCGGAAGCAGTTCGTGATATCGCCACATGCTAAACTGGCTTCTACTCTGAAACAGTTTCCTGCTCACTATCTCATGGGCCTTAGAATAGTCATAGCCGATCTGAAGCATTCCTGAGCAACTAGGGCACCTGTACACAACACCGTCAATTGGAAGCTTTCTACCGCATTCATCGCAGAAGAGCCACGCACTCTGGGCGGACACCATTCGTAAACCTGTCTCCTCACCGTCCTAGGAGCAGCTAACTCTTATCACGCTTTCCATGATACCTTATGGACGGTGTCGACCGCCTGTAGCCGTTGGAGGTATGCCGTGGATGACGACTCCGGTCTGGAGGATTCTAGTACTCATGTCTCTGCTAGGTATGACTATGACGTATCAAGGAACACGGAAACTGGATCAAACAACCTACGTGACTAGCTACTGGCTCAGGAACGGCTATCTCACGACAGTCCGAGTCTCATCAGGGCACATGGACATAATCGATCCCAAAGGAATTCGCGTTGCATATGCAGACATCGAAGAGTCCGTTGAGATGCCTCCAGGAGCCCAAGCAACGCTCAAGATACGTGTGATCTTAAGCGAACCGCTTAGCATCCTTACCAAGCGATATCCAGCAGATGCCCAAATGATATTCAAAGGCTACATAATCTACGACACGGGTTGGCTGAGTTGGCTATTCGGATTCGGAAAACTGGAGTTTGAGGAAAAGGTGCCGATGAGCATGATACTAGAGTATCTCGGGCTGTACGAAATCGAGACTGCATCGTCTTCAATGCATCTCGCTGGCTGAAGCAAGGCCAGACGAGCATCCTGATCGGAAGAAGTCCAATGAAAGAAAAGAGTGCTTGGAGTGCTTCACACACAAAGGAGGCTTGGCGATCTGTGATACCGCGACATAGTGCCACCTTGTTGCTTTTCATAGTTCTACTGCTGCCTTTGGTTACAGCTCGACAGGCGCATGCTAACCCGTCTTTCGAAGTCAACATCGCAAGGGCCGTTGACTATCTTGTCAACCGCTTCAACCCTGCCCTCGATCTCATCTATGAGAGCGATGATACAGGTGATCATTGGCTAAGACATGAGTTTAGTAGTTTCAAGTGGCGATATCGCCAGACGTATTGGCTATATTCCGACAACCTATTCGCAGCTTATGCACTTGAACCATTCCGGCTCGACATAGCGAATCGGATCAGAAGTGCACTACACAGGTATCAAATTCCATCGTCCGGACTCTTCGAGGTCGTGATCGGTGAGCCGATACCTACCATAAGGAACGCAGTCGATCACATAATTGAGAGCTCTTCGGACTATGTCATAGTAGCGCGAAGACACGATTCCGCAATCATATCCTACGGTCTCTATGCAGATCTGATCTGCTATCGAAGCCTTCAGCTCTTTATTCAAGATGGAATCCGTGAAGCTCATCGTTCACTCCGTCAAGCCATATCTCTCTGGAACGGAAGGGGATTGGATGACTGGTCTTACAGGGTGGTTGACGGTTTCTATAGCAATCAGAAGCTCGCCTTATTGCTCTACACTTCAAAGGTTCTTGGACTAAGGTTTGCCACCTACGCTGAGATGGAACACCATCTTTGGAGTATGCAACTAGGTGACGGAGGACTAGCCTCTCTTTCGAATGGTGAAGGAGTACCAATTGGTAGCTCGAACACCGAAACGACCGGACTAGCGCTCCTGATCTACAACGACGCTCTCATACGATCGGTTCGCTTAAGAGTTCGAGCCTTTGACCAGTCTTTTCTTGGCTTCTACACAATGTCATTTGCTTTTCTCTTAGTGACTGCGGTGTCCTTCTCGCCGTTTCGCAGGATTAGGTCGTTCAGGCTCGCAAAGAACTGATCAGAGACAGAGCGATGCCTCGACCAGTGTCCTGAGCCTCTAGGATGCATCGTCAGTAGGGTTCTGGGAGTCACCTCAAGGGGCTTGGCACGGTGCCCAAGCACACGTTGCAGTAGAACCGGTTCAGCTAGTATCGGAACTCTCTGTAGATCTCTCTTTGGATCAGGTACCGCATGATCTCGGAGGTTCCGGCGCCTATGGTCATCAGTCTTGTGTCCCTGAGATATCTCTCGACAGGATACTCTTTCGTATATCCTATTCCTCCAAGTACTTGCAAGGCTTCGTTGGAGATCTCCACCGCTGTCTCCGTCGAGTGGAGCTTTGCTATTGCAGCTTCCTTTGTGGCCCTCTGCCCTTTGTCGATCATTCTCGCTGCCTGAAGAACGAGTAGCCTTGAGGCCTCCAGCTTCACGGCCATATCGGCTATCTTGAAGCTAACCCCTTCGAACTTGCGGATTGGCTGGTCGAACTGGACTCTCTCGGTTGAATATTTCACAGCTGTTTCATATGCGGATCTGGCGGTTCCTATCATTCCAGCGGCGACCGCCACTCTTTCGCTATCTAACTCATCCATCAATACCTTGAACCCTTCACTTTCTTTTCCAAGGAGATTCTCCGCAGGTACGTTGAGGTCTTTGAATTTCAAGTGAGCCACTTTGGCGCCCCTCATGCCGAGCAGATCGTGCTCCTTGAAGACTTCAAAACCCGGCATTGAGCTCTCTACTATGAAGGCGCTCATTCCCTCATGTGGATGCACGGAAGGGTTGGTAATTGCAAAGACAACCAGAAAGTCGGCTGCGCTCCCGTTTGTTATGAAGCGTTTCTCACCGTTGAGCACATAGCCGTCTCCTTTCCGAACAGCTGTGCTCTTCATGCCTGCCGTATCTGAGCCGACTGTCGGCTCGGTTATGCAGAGCGCTCCGATCTTCTCCCCCTTCACGACCGGCCTGAGATATTTCTCCTTTTGACTGTGCGTTCCAAACCTGTTTATGGGCATGGCGTATAGGGTTGCAGATGCAAGGCGGCTCATCTCTGTTGAGGCACTTACGGCGGAGAGTTCCTCCGCCACTATGATCTCATATGAGAGACCCTTTCCAGCTCCGCCATACTCTTGAGGATGAAGGACACCAAGGAACCCGAACCGTCCCATCTTCGCGATTATTTCTCTGGGGTAGAGAAGATTCGTGTCAATCTCTTCGGCGAAAGAGGCAACGTGCTCTTTTGCGAACATTCTCACCTGCTGCCTAAACAGTTTCTCATCTTCTGTGAAGAAAATAT
>CAYQCQ010000030.1:0-14114 GCA_964416035.1 uncultured Candidatus Bathyarchaeia archaeon | reverse complement strand
TCGCTTCGCAGCACTTTTCTCATGTCGTTCTCGTTTATCATGAACGTCACGATTCCCACTCTTGCCGTTTCTTCGATCAGGAGGTCGAAGATGAAGTCTAGAGGATGTTTCAGCTTGGCCTTCGCCAGGTCTGATATTCTTCTGCCTTGATAGTTCCTGTGCTTCTCAGAGGAGGTGATAATGATGTTTTCGGGGCCTGATATTCCGATAAGGTTCTCCCAACCCGGAATCCCCCTCAAGATCTCGCGTCTGATTCTCGATCTCGTCTTGGAGTCTTTCAACCTGTCGATTAGTTTGCCGGTTCCGCCCTCATGCGCCCATGGAGGAATCCCGGCGGAGAGCCCAGTTGCTCCAGCTGTGTAGGGGTATACATCACACGTTACGTCGATGCCGTGGTCTCTGGCTTCTTGGATCATGGCTAAAGTCTTTGTGACCTTGCCCCAGTTCTTCTTCCCGGCCGCCTTGTGATGGGAGATCTCAACCGAGATTCTCGCTTCCTTTCCGATGGTTATTGCCTCACGTACTGAGGAGATTAGGGAGTCTCCTTCGCCTCGGATGTGCGAGGTGTAGATCCCTCCGTACCTCGAAACGACCTTGCAGAGTTCTATGATCTCTCTTGTCTTGGCGTAGCAGCTAGGCGAGTAGATCAGGCCCGTGCTCAAGCCGAATGCGCCTTCCTTCATGCATCGGGCCGTCAGTGCCTTCATCTTGGCCAGTTCCGAAGAAGTTGGCTTTCTTGCCTCGAAGCCCATCACCATCGTTCTGATAGGCACGTTGCCCACAAGGGGAGCCACGTTCAATGAAACGCCGTTCCTCTGGATCTTCCGCAGAAATTCATCGAAGCTCAACCAGTCCCAATCGATCTTCTTTCCCAGTTCCCCTGCGTCTTTTCGCTCCTCTTCACGCGTATACTCATTAAGAGGTGCAGGTAAACTGCCGCAGTTGCCGATCACTTCAGTTGTGACTCCCTGTCTGATCTTGCTCTCCGCGAGTGGATTCACAAGAAGCTGATGGTCCGAGTGGCTGTGCATGTCAACAAATCCAGGTGTTATTACTAGTCCTTCAGCGCCTATCTTCTCTTTAGCTGATCCGTCGAGGCGGCCAATCGACCTGATTCTTCCTCCAGCGACGCCTATGTCGGCTTTGTACCAAGGATTGCCCGAACCGTCAATTATTCTTCCATTCAGAATCGCCAGGTCATATCTCAAATCCAGTCACCAATGACAACGGTCCTCTGTCAGCTACGACCTCGCTGAAGTATTTTTCCATGGGCAACGTGCGATAGAGCAAATCTCTCCTTTTCCTGTCCCAAGCGGAGTCAGATGATCTTCGATGTCAGTGCTTCGGATGTTAAGGAAGGATCCCGTCACCCTATTGTCTTGTTTCGCTTCGTCAATCGTCGGATCAGTCTTTCGCTGAGCGACGGCGTTTCCTGTTCGTCCAGCTTCATATATGCGCCCAGAATTCTCTCAAGCTCCTGAACATTCTTGTACGCAACATTTGAGGGAGAGATGAATGACCATGCGGGCTGAAGAACTCATTTCAAAGCACCGTCCTGAAGAAGCTTCAGCTTTAGCCTGAATCCTCCATTACCCGCATAAGTGTAGACCCACTCGTTCTCCCTGTTCTTCTCGAACCCAAGCTTCTCAAGCCTTCCCTCACTCCCGGACAGCGGTGAAGACATCTCTACTCTCCAAAACGAAATTGCTGCCAGAACTAGAAAAAGCTTGATCACCTATCAAAGAAAGTCACGTTGTAGAAGGTGCCCGTCCACGGCCCGTGTTCTGCATCATATTAACCTTTAATTGTCAACAGGATGTCTCCATACTGAGCGGCCGTAGTCTAGCCTGGTCTAGGACATAGCACGACGTCCAATGGCCTTCCAAGCCAACAACCCGGGTTCGAATCCCGGCGGCCGCACCATAATATCGTGCCCACGTAATAGAATTCTTAGGACTCGGCAATTCCTAGAGGGTTAGAAAAGTCCGCTCATCTCAGTTCTGGTGGGGGCGATCGTCAAGAGCTGGAAGATTATGGCAATCGACCCCACAAAGACGCATCAACAATCTCCACCAAGCTTTTGATATTCAAAGATCCTCGAGAGTTCCTGAATCCAAGGAATTCGCTCTTGACACAGCTGTGTAAGCGTGAATCCCGCCGCATTTGGTGTTGCAGATGCAATTGGAGTAGCAGGCTTGATGAAGGCTTGATGTCGTTTGCAACTGCTCCCGTCGTCGCCGTATTCATAAGCGCTCCGGCCTTATACAGCAACAAGCTTAAGAATATTGAATGATGCTTACGCGTCGATATGATTTACAGAGACAAGGTCTACGGTAAGGTAGTCTTTAAAGAAAAAGTTCTGGCCGATCTGATAGAGTCCAAACCAATTAGAAGACTTAAGGGAGTTAATCAAGCTGGCCCGTTTGTCTTCTTGAACTCAGACCATGAGTGGAAGAAGTTCAGGACGACGAGGTTTGACCATTCGGTTGGAGTTTGCGTTCTTCTCAGGAAACTCAATTCCTCTCTAGAAGAGCAAATAGCCGGACTGCTTCATGACGTCTCCCATATGGTATTCTCTCATGTGGTCGACTTTCTCTTCCACCGCGGAACTATGCATGACTACCACGAGACTTTCCATGAAGCAATGATACTTAACTCGAGAATCTCGTCCATTCTCAAGAAGCATGGCCTTGACGTAAGAGACATTCTAGACAACAAGAGATACACTCTCTTAGAGAAAGAAATGCCCGATTTGTGTGCAGACAGAATCGATTACTTCCTTCGGTTCATGCTGGAGTATGGGAGAATATCTGAGAAGGAGATCCACGATGTTCTTGACGCATTGCTGGTCTATGGAAATGAGGTGATTTTCTCCAATAGAACTCAGGCAGACTTTTTTGCAAAGAAATACATTGAAGCAAACATCGAAGTCTGGTGTAACCCGTTACAGGCATCTTTGTTCCACGTAATCTCAGAAACTCTAAGGATAGCGATTTCTAGAGGAATAATCACTCAGCAGGACCTTTTTACCACGGACAGTGAAGTCATGTCTAAACTAAGGAACTCAAACGATGAGAGAATAGAGAATCTATTGGATCTACTCCGAGGAATGGAAATAGTAGAGGACGAAAACGATTATGATTTACATCTAGCATCCAAAGTAAGGTACACTGACCCTAAGATTTTGATTGGTGGAAAGGTCTTCAGACTATCTGAGATAGATAGGGATTATGAAAGCCTAATGAAGGACTACATAGCCAAGAGATCCAAAGGATTCTTTGTTAGGATAAGGAAAGCGCGAACACAGCACTTCCATAATATCTGAACCAACGCTGAACCGCAGATTCCCCAAAAACCATTTAGGCGGCGCCAAAACGTTTTGGCGTACATTCCCAGGGCGAGCTTGCGAACCCATGCAAAGAAGATTTGATCTTGTCATATTCGACCTAGATGGGACGTTGATCGACAACAGAATTGCCATAAGAAAGAATCTCAATCACGCGCTCATGGTGCACGGTTTTCCTCCACTGGAAGATGAGAAAATAGATGCAATGATTGGTACGCCATTAGTTGAGATGTTCAAAAAGATCTTGCCAGCACCTCGTAGGCATTTGGCGCCGCAACTAGTTGATACGTACATACAACGGTATCGCCGCACAAGCCACGTGGGAGCCGTTGCCCTTGAAGACGTGATTCCGACTCTGAAAGAGCTAAGAGAAGATGGATTCAAACTAGCCGTTGCGACCACAAAGGCAAACGACACGGTGTACCCTTTGCTTCGAAGAATTGGCCTACACAAATGCTTTGATTTCGCAACCGGTCGCAGAGATGAGATGAGAAATAAGCCCTATCCAGACATGCTGAACTATATTATGAGGGAGCTGGCTGTAGAGCCAGAAAGATCTGCAATGGTTGGGGATACTCCTATAGATGTCATGACAGCCAGAAACGCCCGGATCTATGTGATAGTCGTGACTAGCGGCGTACGCTTAGGCATCACTACCTTGGACAAGATCCGTAATGCAAAACCAGATGCCATAATTTGTTCATTGAACCATTTGTCGGAGAATTTGTACATGCGATAATTCGCTCGGTTTTCAACACTATCCCGGCGTGAGGTATTTCGACATATACGAAATTCTCTTGGCTAAAGCCGATCCACTACCCACGGCAATCTTGTCTCAGAGAATCATTTCGATCGCAAAGCCATCAAGGCCGACTTCAGCTGGAAATAGTCGCCTAGCATCGAAGTCAATCCGGTTTGCTAGGGTCCTTTCTTCATCAGGTGTTTTTCGAAGAAGAAGGCTCTCTTCTTGAAGGCGTCGATCATATTCTCCAGCTTCCGAAATCCATGCCCCTCATCTGGATAGATCTTGAACTCAAAGTCAACTCCTGACTTTGCCAATGCTTCACGTGCTTGCTCAGCCTCAGAGGCGGGGCATCTCGGATCATGCCTACCAGCGATTATCTGTACAGGAGCCTTGATCCGATCCATGTAGAAGATAGGCGACGCTTCTCTGAACCTCTCCTTATCCCTAACCGGATCACCCATATTCTCCCTATCCCAGTACTGAAGATCCTCTCTCTCGCTTGCAACCTCGGTGAACCAGTTCAGGAAAGGCACTAGGGCTGAGCCAGCAGCCCACTTCTCAGGATACTTCGTCAAGGCGCACATAGTGAGATAGCCGCCATATGAGGCACCTGTGATCCCTCTCCTAGCGGGATCACCGATTCCCTGCTCTTTCAGAAATTCTGCCCCTGCAATCACATCTGCCAAATCGTTCTTCCCCAAGACGAATCTGTTCGCCTCCCTGAACTCTCTCCCATAGCCAGTGCTGCCCCTGTAGTTCGGAGCCAAGACGACAAAGCCACGGTTGACTATGTCTTGGACTGCAACGTACCAGTCGTTCCTGTGCTGCGCTGTTGGACCGCCATGAATCCACACGATCGACGGAACCATCTGCCGTTCGGGCAGATTCGCCGGTAGATAGAGAAAGGCCGAGATCAATCTCTTGTCGAACGTGGGATATTGCACCATTCTTGGAGCGACAAAGATCTCAGGGCTGATGGAGGGTGGCAGCGAGTTCGTCAGTTGTCGAATTGCACCGTCGGCAAGATTGAGGATCCAGAGATCGTGAGGATGCTTCGGGTCGCTGTAGATGAAGACGACTGAACCGGAGTCTGGTGTGAATCCTACACGAGAATGAATGCCCGGCCCCGCCTCAAAGAATCGCGTTGCCCCCTCTTTGCTCCTTATGGCTATGGAAACGTTCCCGTCGCGGTTGATTAGGAACGCAAGGAACCTACCGTCACGTGACCACGATGGACCAACACTTTCATGGCGCGAATCTGTAACCCACTCAACACGTCGCCTTCCGACATCGTACAGACCAATGTCATAGCTTCCTTTAGATGATGACACAAAAGCAATCTTCGCGCCGTCAGGCGACCAATCAGGCGAAAAAGACTCCACAGGTTCCTCTCGGTCGCAGATCTGAACAGGTTCACCTCCCCTAGACGGAACGATGAAAACCGCATGGTCTTGACCCTTGATGAGGCTGGTGAAGGCAACATATCTACCCTCTGGAGACCACTCAGGATCCGAGTCCGAATATTTGTGATCACAGAGCATCGTCGCCTCCCCACCGGAAGAAGGCATCGAGTAGATGCTGAACTTGCCAGGCCTATTCGACGCGAATGCTATGCTCTTACCATCAGGCGACCATCGAATATACGGATCTATTGCGAAATCCGTCTCAGGGGTAATGTTAACTGACTTACGAGAAGCGAAATCTATCACAAAGAGGTCGAACTTCTCGTCTCCCTGATAGTCTTGGGCATATGCCAGCTTCTCTCCGTTCGCGGAGAAGCGTGGAGCCAGCTTGCTTTCAGGATCGAATGTAAGTTGCTCTATCGTTCCCTCGGGCAAGGTCAGAAGGTACAGCTGCAAGCCCCCAGTCTTGTTCCAGACAAAGCAGATATGCTTCCCATCAGGCGATATGTCGAAATCTGCCACTGTCGGTATCCGCAGAAGCGTATCAAGATCAACCGATCCGGGCAAAGTCGTCAGCTCTGTGAAACATGTGGTTGGGACGATAGATTATTCTTTCGTAGAGTTGAAGCTGGGGTGGCGAATCTGAACTTCTATTGAGTCACTGGCGTTCTATGACATACTCGATACATTTTTGTATCAGTCTCAAATAGCAGAAGAGCTTCCAAGCCCCTAAGATGAAGCAAAATGCCAAGATTCCCGACCAAAGATTCCATCTGGTCTAACAGAAGTAGCCGGTTGCTGTTCTTTTCCAACGCTTTGATAAGTTTCCCAAGAGGCTATGCGCAAGTCGTACTTCCGATATACCTCAAGTTGATTGGGATCACAGCAGTGTTAGTTGGAGTTCTCACGACAATCTCCCTCTTGGCAACATCGATTCTCCTCATTCCATTCGGTGTTCTTTCAGACAGGTATGGCCGAAGAATATTCATGATCTTTGGAGGGATTCTCGCCGCAGCATCATGGGGAGTCATGGCTTTCACGACCGATCTCACTTTCATCACAATATCGAGAGCGCTTGTCGGAGTAGGGAGCGCATTAACATCTGGGCCTTTCAACGCCGCGCTGGCAGACGTTTCGTCCGACGAAGATCGAACCAAGATATTCGGTTTTTCATCATTCGTCTCCCAAATCGCTTCAACTGGCGGAGCTTTGATTAGCGGTCTCCCTGAAGTCCTCCAGGCAAGACTTCAAACCGATCTCATTTCTTCCTATAAGCCTCTGTTCCTACTCGCCTCCTTTCTCTCCCTTGGCACAGCGGTACTCATGTTTCTATTCAAAGAGAAGAGAATCAGGAAAAGGGAAGTCGAGAAGTTTCATTTTCGTTCCATGAGAAAGATCTTCAGCTTCGCATTGACGAGAGGATTGATTGGGTTCGGCGCCGGATTCGTAATTCCACTCTTCTCTCTCTGGTTCTATCTCCGCTTCTGCGTGGGAGGATCTGTCTTAGGTCCCCTGTTCGCGGTCTCGAACGTAACGCTCGCCTTTGCCTATTTGGCTTCAGCAAAACTAGCAACCACGATCGGAAGCGTCAACAGCCTCATCACCTGCCAAGCGCTAGCGATCGTTCTGCTCGTTGCAATCCCAGAATCACCGAGCTACGCGATCGTCGCGGTTCTTTACGTGGCAAGAAACTTCTTGATGAATATGTCCCAGCCGTTAGAGACATCTTTCTTGATGAGCATTGTTGAACCAGAGGAAAGGGCATCTGCATCCGCTATAGCCGGAGCCTCCTCCAGCATTACCCGTGCGGTGAGTCCGAGTCTAGGTGGGCATTTCATGAGCAGTGTCTCACTTTCACTACCTTTCTATCTGACTGCGGGCCTATACGCGACCTCCACGGTCCTCTTCTATGCCTTCTTCAAAGACGTGAAAATTCCCGGCGAGGCAAGTGTGAGACTGCGTCTGAGGCTACGAGGTCCCTAGAATCCTTTTGCCTCAATCTCTGTTGAGAGTTGAATGCTCTTATATCAAGCAAGGCAATAGTTGAGACCTTGCAAAAAGGTGAAGTGAATGAAGGTTTTCATCTCCGTGGACTTGGAAGGAATATCCGGAGTAGTTCACGACGAACACACCATGCGTAGTGGCAGAGAACATGACAGAGCTAGAAAACTGATGACCGGGGAGGCGAACGCAGCCATTTCTGGCGCCCTCGAAGCCGGAGCATCAGAGGTGGTTGTAAACGACTCACATGGAACCATGAGAAACCTGATCCCAGAGGAGCTTCACGAAGATGCAAAGCTGATCACTGGCTCAATAAAGCCTCTGAGCATGATGCAAGGCATAGATCGAAACTTCGACGCAGCCT
This sequence comes from uncultured Candidatus Bathyarchaeia archaeon, assembly GCA_964416035.1. Lineage (GTDB taxonomy): Archaea > Thermoproteota > Bathyarchaeia > 40CM-2-53-6 > JALHTG01 > JALHTG01. Next base: position 6,255 of record CAYQCQ010000030.1, on the reverse strand, counting down.
TCTTGGTTGGATATCACGCAAGGAGAGGTACCCTATACGGGATTCTTGACCACACATACTCCGGCGCAACGGTCAGTAGCTTCATGATCAACGGTCAGGAACTGGGAGAGACAGGTATGAACGCTCTCATCGCAGGTAGCTTCGATGTCCCAATAGTCCTCGTTACCGGAGATTCCGCCGTGACAAGTGAGGCGAAGAACCTCTTAGGTAACGTGGAAACCGTCACGGTCAAAGAAGCTGTGAGCAGATGGTCAGCAAGATGTCTACATCCGAACAAGGCAAGAGAAGCGATAAGGCAGGGAGCAATATCCGCCCTGAAGAGACGTAGCGAAATACGTCCATTCAAACTGAAGCCTCCATATGAGATGCGGCTAGAACTGATGAATGCGGGTATGGCGGATATCGCGGAGCTGATCCCTGAAACGAAAAGAATCGCTCCAAGAATCGTGACTTACAGCTCCGACGACTTCCTCAAGGTGTACAAGGCCTTTCGAGCCATAGTCACCCTTGCTCTCTCAACGATTGAGCGATGACAACTCTTAGGCCCTATCTTGATAGAATCCTAATCAGCGATTCGAGATCTGGCTCAACCTCATATGGACCGGAAACCATCTTCGCATGCTCTTTGCTGCTTTTGAGCCCTGTACCCGTCAGTTCGCAAACGACTTTCTCCTTCCTGTCAATGATTCCCTTTTCCAGTAGTTTTATCGCGCCCGCAACCGAAGCAGCAGCTGAGATTTCCACAAATTGGCCTTCTCTTCTTGCAAGATCCTTCGCTGCATCGAGGATTTCACTATCGTCAACGGTCTCAGCCACCCCTTCTGTCTTGCGGATAGCGTCCAACACTAGACGTCCCTTCGGTGGATTTCCGACGGCAAGTCCTTCTGCGACTGTTTCCGGGCGTTCAACAGGAATTATGCTTGACTCTCCCTTCAGATAAGCTCCTGAGATCGGTGCGCAAGTTTCAGGCTGTATGCAAACCAGTTTCGGCATTCTTGCAATCCATCCCATCTTCACAAGTTCTTGAAGCCCCTTGTGGCAGCCGACAATACCGCTTCCGGTACCGACAGGGAAAACTATCCAATCCGGCGGGTTCCACTGAAGCTGTTCGCATATTTCATATGCTATCGTCTTCGTTCCCTCTATTGCGTATGGGCTGACCATGAAGCCGCAGTAATACCAACCGAACCGTCTGTAGGCAACCTCAATCAAATCATGCACGTCCTGTCGTGTCCCCTTCACCCTGATTACGGTCGCCCCGCTTGAAGAGATCTGTGCGACCTTCTCAACTTCAGTTTGGGAAGGTATGAAGACAAAACATTTCATAGCGCAACTAGCCGCGTATGCCGAGAGCGATGCGGCAGCGTTTCCAGTGGAGTCAATCGCAACCTCCCTTTTTCCCAGCTCATTTGCCTTCGAAACAATTACAGTGGATCCCCTATCCTTGAATGACCCGGAAGGGTTTATGTAATCGAGCTTCAGCATCATGTCCACATCTTCTCGAAGCCTGCGAATAGGCACTAAAGGTGTGAAGCCTTCACCCAGTGAGACAACGAACCGCTGCTCCACAGGCAGAGCATCAGCATATCTCCAGACTCCCCTCAGCACTCTCTCGCTGAGTAGTTGCTTGCTGAAACTTTTCTGCATTGAATCGTAGTCATACTGAACATCAAGCAGCCCTTGACACTTGCTGCAGACAGCAATTGCTTCACTAGTAGGGAAGTACGCGCCACACTTGGTGCATTTCATTTCTGTTGCGAACAATGTGACTACCTTTAATTCTGAATACGGATCTATGGAAAAAGAAAACAGTTGTCTTTAGTCTGCAAGATCTCCTGTTTACTTTCTGACCAGGCCTGTGCCTTCTTCAACGGCTTTCACATTCAGGTCTACTGTTCTCGGTGGAACGTTTTCTTTTACCGCTTGGAGAAGCGCCTCTTTTGAGATGATCTTAGTCTTCTCTTGAAGGGCACCAAGCATCACAATGTTCGCCACTATCCTCCGACCTAGCTTCTCAGCGGTCTGTGTGGCTGGAACTCGCACAACCTTGATGTCATCTCGATCAGGCATTTTCTGAATCATATCTGGGTCTACCAGTAGGGTCCCTCCGGGCAAGAGGTCGTCAATGTACTTTGACAGGGCAGGCTGTGACATTGCTACGAGCGTTTGTACCTTGTCGACGAGGGGATACTCTATACTGTCCCGGGAAATCACGACCTCTGATTTGCATTCTGCGCCCCTTGCTTCAGACCCGTAGGATGCTGTCTGAGTTGAATACTTGCCGTCCAGTATTGCTGCTCTACCTAGGATTATGGACGCGAGGACTATGCCTTGACCTCCAAAGCCCGCTATCTTGACAGTATTCTTGTCACTTGAGTGGCTCATGGTTTTCTGACTCCTGCAACTGATTTCTCTAATTCCATATAGGCGTCTTCAAGAGTTGGAAGTTGCTTCTCAACAAACTCGCCTATGACGATCTTGTCTGCCAGTTCTTCGGAAGACAGTTTGGACGCTTCCTCTTTGCTTATTGAGTGTTCTTGGAGGTATTCGATGCACTTGACGGGATTCTGTAGGCCTAGGGCGTATCTTCCAAAGATTGTTGGGCATTGGGTGACGACTTCGATGAACGAGAATCCCCTGTGCATGAAGCCTTTCCTTATTGCGCGTATTAGCGCTGCTGGATGTGCCGTGGTCCACCTTGCGATATAGGTACCGCCTGCGGTTTCGACAAGTTTGCATACGTCGAATGGTCTCTCAATGTTGCCTCTCGGTGTTGTTGTCGTGTATAGTCCGGTTCCTGTCGTCGGCGCGACCTGTCCGCCTGTCATTGCGTAGCTACCGTTGTTCGCCATTATGACGAGCACGTCGAGGTTCCTCCTGGCGGCATGAATGAGATGGTTTCCACCTATCGCTGCGCAGTCTCCATCACCTGTGAGAACGACCACCTTCAGTTCAGGTTTGGCTAGTTTTACACCGGTTGCATATGCAAGATTCCTGCCGTGTATTCCATGAATGGCGTACATGTCAAGATAGGCTGGAATCCTGGAGCTACATCCAACACCGCCGATTGCGACCATCTTGCTTGTATCCAGGTTCAGCTCGTCTATTGCGAAGAGCAAGCAGTTCAGGATTTGACCGCAACCGCAGCCTGGGCAGAACATGTGGGGAAGCCGTTTCCCTCTTACGTACTTAATGTTCGGATGCTCCATCACAGGTGCCTCCGAATCTCCTGCAATATTTCCTCTGGAGAATGGATTCTGCCTTGGTTCTTCGGTAAGGAGATGACTTCAGCATCACAGCCAACGACCTCTTTGACGACGTGCCAGTATCGACCCGTATTCATTTCTGGTACTAGGACTTTCGTAGCAACCTTTGTGGCGTTTCTCATGGCTCTTTCAGGGACAGGCCATATATTCTTCAACTTGAGTATGCCCGCTCTGACACCTTCTTCCCTGGCCATTCTCACAGCTTCCACTGAGCCCCGGGCTTCGCTTCCATACGCCACCAGAACGATCTTGGCATCCTCCGTAAACAATGCCTCGTAGATTGCGATCTCGTCCGCTTTGCTCGCGATTTTCTGGGTTATTCGGTTGTATAGGTCCTCATACATCTGTGGAGACCATGCGATCCTACCCCACTCATCATGCGGGTTATGGGTGTAGAGGACCTTGTATTGATCGCCGAACTCGGACATTCGAGGAACTAGGTCCTCCTCGGCTCTAAACGGCATGAACTCTTCCGGAGGAACAATGGGCTTCTTTCGGGTCACTATCTTTCGCTCAAGTTCTCTCTGGGGCGGGATTCTCACAGCCTCACGCATAAGGCTGATAGTGGCCTCTGAGAGCACTATGACTGGGTTCCTGAATCTCTCAGCAAGGTTGAATGCTTCAAACGTGAGATCAAAGAGCTCCTGTACTGAGGAAGGGGTCAGGACTATCATCTCGTGATCGCCGGCCGCTCCGTACCGAGCCTGCATTACATCCGATTGCGTCGGAAAGTTCTCACCTCTTTGACGCATCACATCCACGATGACAATAGGGATCTCGGCAGCCACCGCGTATTCGATTCCTTCCTGCATGTAGTTGTAACCTGCGCTTGCGGTTGCAGTCATCGACTTTTTTCCAGCAAGTGATGCGCCGCAGACAGCATATATCGAGCCCAGCTCGTCCTCCATCTGAATGAAGCGTCCTCCAACTTCTGGCAGTCTCTTAGCCATCCACTCCGAGATCTCATTTGCAGGTGTGATCGGGTATCCTGCGAAGAACCTGCATCCCGCCGCTATTGCTCCTTCAACGACGGCGTGATTTCCCAGCATGAACTGTGACTTCGTGATTTGAGAGGTCACTTCTCTTCAGCTCGTTCCTCTTCAACTGCCACTGCCAAGTCAGGGCAGTATAGTAGACATATTCTGCAGCCTTTGCATTTCTCCGGGTGCTCAACTTTTGCGATCGTGTATCCTGTTGCACCGAACTCCTCTGACTTACTGAATACACCCATTGGGCAGTACCGCACGCAGAAGTAGCAGCCCTTACAAAGTTTGTTGTCTATAGCTACCTTGAACCGTTTTCTTGGGCGCCCAATCTTTTCCATCTCTTCGGGTGCCATAACCACAGTTTGACTTAATGCCACTTATGCCACCTCCTAGATTTCGGAGAAGCCTCGTTGAACATAGCCACATATATATGATTGTCTAGGCGAGTATCCTCGCGAGTTCTGAGCAAGCTGCTCCTGCCCCTGTTCAAAGTTCGCTATGTCCTAACTTCTTTTGGGAGAAGGTCTGGTATTTCTCTGGGGGCGCGTGCAATGAGGGCTCCGGCATCCTTAAGGGCTGTTATCTTGTCTTGCGCAGATCCCCTACCTTGCTCTACTATTGCTCCCGCGTGGCCCATCTTTTGTCCAGGTGGCGCGCTTCTCCCGACTATGAGAGCAACGACGGGTTTCGAGAACCCCCTCTTGATGTACTCCGCAGCCTCTTCCTCCATGTAGCCCCCGATTTCGCCGAGCAGCACGACCGCCTTAGTATCTTCGTCGTCTTGGAAAAGCCGAAGCGCATCCACATAAGTCAGGCCCCATATCGGGCCTCCGCCTAAGCCTATGACCGTAGACTGACCTATTCCATGCTCCACTAATGTCTTCGCTGTCTCATATGAAAGGGCTCCACTCCTAGAGATTATTCCAATAGGCCCTTCTCGAAACAGTCGGTGAGGTTGAACGCCGACCTTCGATCGGCCAGGTGAAATTAGCCCTGCAGTATCTGGCCCAAGCACGAATACCTTTCTTTCCGATGCAAGTGTAAGCATCTTAACGGCGTCGGATACTGGTACTGCCTCCGCCACCACAACTACCAGACGTAAACCTGCGTCTATGGCTTCTGTTGCAGCGTCAGCCGCGAATGGGCCTGGGACGAAACAGATGGAGGCCTCTGCTGCTGTTTCATTGACCGCTTTGTGTACAGAGTCGAACACTGGCACCTCGTGAATCACCTGGCCCCCTCTTCCCGGAGTGACGCCGGCAACAACGTTTGTCCCGTACTCGATCATCAGCTGTGTCTGGAAAGATCCAACTTTTCCGGTGATCCCTTGGACTAGGACTCTAGTGCCCTTGTCGATCAATATGGCCAATCTAGTCACCTTGAGAGATGAAGGGCTTTCTCGACCGCCTCGTACAGATTGTCATAGGCTTGAATTCCCGCGGCGCTCAGTATTCTCCGCCCTTCCTCCTCCATTGTGCCACTCATCCTTATGACAACTGGAATCTTGGTTGGATGATTCCTGAGATAGCTTGTGATCCCCTCAGCCATCTCATCCATGCGGTTCAAGCCGCCGATCAAATTGATTAGGACCACGCGTGTGCTATTCACTGAGAGGATAGCTTTCATCGCGTTCTCCATTAACTCTGATGTTGCTTCTCCGCCCATCTCACAGTAGACTCCGGTTTTTCCTCCGGAATCCGTCGCCAGGTCGAGTGTAAGCATACCAGTTCCTGCTCCATCTGCAATAATTCCGAGGCTGCCCTGCATCTCAATGTAGGTGGGGATGCCCAGCTCCCTCGCCCGAGAGCGGCGGACCTCGTATCCTTCCCCCTGATCCGTAGGCATTGGTTCGATGCTCTTCAAGAAATCTGACTGTCTGAAAACGCTCTTGTCATCCAAGTTCAGCTTGGCGTCGAGAGCGACTAACCGATCTCCAGTGATGGCCAACGGGTTTGCTTCGACCAGTTCTGCATCGCATTGCTCAAAGATGCGCCAAAGGCAAC
>CAYQCQ010000029.1:14347-14642 GCA_964416035.1 uncultured Candidatus Bathyarchaeia archaeon | reverse complement strand
GCAGCAACTTCTCGGAGCGCAGGCGTATTAAGCCTTGACTAGCAAAGCTTGCCATGTCTTCTTGCTACGCATATGAGTTCGTAGTGTAATAGTTACTGAGACAAAGCCTATTTGTCTCTGGCCGGTTGGTTTAGTTGTTGAGGCGGGGGTAGCAGAGCCAGGTCTAATGCGCGGGACCCTTCGAGAGAAGAGCGTGAGACTCAAGATCGCGAGAACTTGGTGGGGAGCTATCCCGTGGGGTAGCCCTTCGTGGGTTCGAATCCCACCCCCCGCACCATTTTACTGGTAAATTTAA
>CAYQCQ010000029.1:4535-14337 GCA_964416035.1 uncultured Candidatus Bathyarchaeia archaeon | reverse complement strand
TCATTGAATTTGCCTTGAACCAATACCCTTTCAGGCTCAAGTCCTAGTCCTCTGGCAAAGGCCTTCAAAGTCTCAAGATAAATGCCTTCTAATTCTGGAACCAACTCCAGCTGCAAAAACGCTCCGAGTCCCCTCGGGCCCGCCGAGCCAGACACCTCGGAAAGTGCTTCTTAGGCGGGATTTTACTGGTAAACTGGTGCGGGGTTCCCACCCCCCGCACCAGTTGACGAATCCCCGAAACAGAATAGGCGAAAGTGCGCGCGTGCTTGCATGACGTCCCACCTACTCGCAGGCGTAGCAACAATACGCACATCGTTTCATGATATAGCCTACGGCGAAACGATGGTAAGCCTAGACTGCTTGACTCCCCTTCTTGCCCGAAGCTTCTCAGCCAATTCCCTGATTCTCGTGGCCTCTCCGCGCACCACGATTGCCTCAAGACAGTCTCGCCTGGTTAGGTGAATGTGCGTCGATGAGCATATCACCGAGGCATATTCATGCTCCGTATCGGTGAGATAATCCTCTAACCCTCTCGATTCATGGTCATATAGTATGATGATGACTCCTATTCTTTCTCCCTTCTCGTCTTGGAGCCACTTATGCTCCGTGACGAAGGCTTTGACGGAGTCCTGGATAGCCTTTGATCTACTCGAATAGCCAGTCTTCGCCACGATCTGATCAAGTTCTTCCAACAACTTGGGAGGAAACGTCACTCCAACTCGTGTGATTCGTTCCAACTTTCTCCCCAAGTGTTTTCTAATGTGGGAATGCTTTAATACTTGGTGTTACTTCTGTCTAAAAAAGTGTTACCACGATGGCGTATTTCACGACCCGAGATTTGGCCGCGGTGGCTGTCTGCGCTGCACTGTGGGGAGTTCTGAATGTGCTGATCTCTCCGATCTTCTGGCAGTTGACCCGTATGCCCTTCCTCTGCGACCTACTAGCATTCATATCATTGACACTGGTTGTTTGGTGGACTAGGAAGTTTGGTGCGGTTACGTTGACAGGGCTGGTGGTCGCAGTCTTGACGCTCATGCTGAGACCGGGTGCTTTTCACATGCTCGGGTTCATAGCAGCAAGCCTGCTGTTTGACGCAGCGACAAGGGGTATTGGCTACCGTAATTGTCTAGACAGGATGGCTGCAGGTAGTGTGTGCATTATTCTCCTCTCAACGCTTTCGGCCGGGCTCGCAGGCGTCATAATCGGAAGCTTCTTCATGGATCTCAAGACCCTTCCTGCGATCCTCACGTTTGCAGGCCTCCACGCAATTGGAGGCTTGATTGGAGGAGCAATCGGATTCACCGTTGTCAGAGCACTAGCTGCAAGGAAGATTCAACCTGCAATCCGCGCCTAGCCCTGAATGCCTTCTGAGATGGGAGATGAATAGCGTGACCGGTTATGATTCTTCTGATCGGAATCTAGCCTCAATCTTGCTTAGGGCGGTGGATTTTCACGGACACTTCGGTCCATTCCTCGTAGTGGGAGTAAGAGCGGGCATCATAGCTCTCCGAGAGCTTCAAACAAGCAAGGAGAACAAGGGCTTGCGGGCCGTTGCATCACTGGTCTACTCAGTTCCATACTCCTGCATCCTAGACGGAGTTCAGCTGTCAACCGGATGTACAGTCGGAAATAGACGGCTAAGATTCGAAGAATCCTCAAACTTTTCTATCGTGCTCGAGGACTCAGGAAACGGAAAGGTGACTGTCTCGATACTATCAGAAGCTGTCGATGAACTAAAGCGAAAGTTGGCGAAAGACTTGCCAACTGAAGACGTGGAGAAACTTGCACACGAAGTGGCATCTATGGCTGAGGAAGAACTGTTTCTTGTCGATAAATAGTACACGTAAGGAAACGCGATGATTGCAAGGCGCACGCTGAAGACTGAACGACGAGGCGCATAAGTAAACCAGTCACAATTTTCCGAATCCCAATCCGAAAGGAATGCAGAAGTAGCAGTTTGGCTTATCAAGGCGCGAGTGGCATCTGTGCCTCAATCTATGCGGCTAGGTGGATCAATTGCAGATCACCAATACGACGAGTCTGCTGCTTGTTCTGTCGTCTGTGCTGCTTTCTTCCTACCTGCTGCATTTTGTATTGGACCGTTTGCGGATGCCCAATCTCCTCGCTCCACTACTAGTCGGCTTGGCTTTTCAATTGCTTCCGTTCCAAGAGACTATTGGCATTGCAGCGTCAAGCGACTTGTTTCAAGGACTCGCTGAGTTAGGCGTCATACTTCTGCTGTTTGTTGTGGGGTTGCAGATTGAGCCGGCTGACTTGAAGAAGCTGTCAAACCACATCGTGGCGCTTACGGTTCTTAACTTGGGATTCTGCTCAATAATGGGGTTCTTTGTGTTGACATGGTTCGGCTACCCTCCTGTGACATCGGCGCTGGTCGCTACCGCTCTCGCAACCGTGGCTGAAACTACTATCGCCCCCATTCTGGATGAGTTAGGCGTCATCAAGACAAGAGTAGCCAGCCTCATCCTTGGACCAGGAGTTGTCGATGACGTTGTCGAGGTGTTGATTGCTTCTCTTGCCTCGATCATGGTCGGCGTCAAGGGTAAGGATGCATACCCGCTGACGATGGTCGCAGGCCTAGCAACTATGTTCGCACTCACTCTTCTGTTTCAGAAGATATTCGTGCCGCTGCTCTGCAAGAAAGATCGGGGGTGTAGGAGCGTTCAGCTTTTTCTGTTGATGGCTGGAACGGTTTCATTATTCGCTGCGGTCTCGCAAGCATTTAACTTAGGGATTCTTCTCGGAGCGATAATCGCGGGGATCGTCTTTCAAAGGTTCCTGAAGGAAATACGTGTGGAGGAGAACGCGTTGGTTATGCTGCGCGCGGTGGCATATGGGCTCTTGGGGCCGGTCTTCTTCTTCCAGATTGGGTACGAGGTCAGCCTTCAGAGCCTAGCCTCGACTGCTCTGCTCAGCGGGTGGCTGCTAGCGGCAAACTTTGCTGGGAAGTTCCTATCAGTCACGGTTGTTGGGGCCGTGACCCATCTGAATTGGCGAGAGATGGCGACAATCGGCCTTGGGTTGAGCGCTAAGTTCTCTATGGGAATAATCCCCGTTCAGATCTTTTACTCGGCCAAGCTCATAGACCAGAACGTATTCTCATCATTCGTCGCCGTGTCCGCGATAACGACGCTCATTGTACCGTTCACGCTTGGCTGGATCGTGGCCAGATGGAAGAGGGATTTCGTTGCTCAGCTCGCCTAGAAATTAGGCGTCAAGTGCGGGAATCCCACGCTCGTACGTATCGGCATTTGCTGCAGTTGCGAGAGTGTTGTTTCATTTTAGCATATGTGCTCTTGCCGTCTTGTATTTTGGGACGCATCTTGCAGGTGCATTAGCATGTCTGGTTATTGCCCATTGCAGGAGAGGCCCCATAGCTTTTCTGAGCTGCCCGCCGTCCTCTGTTAGAGAGTATTGGACTCTTGGAGGTATCTCTGGGAACGATTCCTTCCTGATCAGCCCGTCTTTGCAGAGTAACGTGAGGGTGTCCGCGAGAGCTTTCGGGCTTATGCCACGCAGCTCCTTCATCAACTCGGTGTATCTGAGAACTTGATGGTTTCCGAGGGCGTTGATCACGAGAAGCGACCACTTCTTGCTTATCACGTCGATTGCGCCTTCAGCGAAGCAAAGGCAGTTGCAACGGCTTACCTTAACCATAGTAACTATCTCACTATAAACTTCGTAGTTTAAATGATATAAGAAGTGTAGTTATAAGAGATGCCTAGACATGTGTAAGAGTAAATGTACGCATCCTGAGAAACTGAAGGGGAGTCCAAAGGATTGCTCTCCCGAACAGATACGAGAATGCCATCCAGATATGGAAGGGCACCCATGTGAGGATGAATCGAAGTAACCTCAATGTTGCTTGACCATAATGAACCCGGATGTAGCAATCGAAGCCTTAGAGCTGACGAAATCATATGGTGAGATCCTCGCCGTTGACCACATCAACTTTGAAGTGAAAAAGGGAGAGATCTTCGGTTTCCTTGGCCCCAACGGCGCTGGAAAGACTACAACTATCAGAATGCTAACAGGGCTTTCCAAGCCTACAGCAGGATCAGCTCGCGTCTTAGGCTTTGACATAGATTCAGAGATTGCTGAGGCAAAGAAGCAGATCGGAGTTGTGCCGGAGCTCTCGAACCTATACGATGAGTTATCTGCCCTTGACAATCTGATATTCATGGCTCAACTGTATGGGGTGCCTCGCAATCAACGAAAGGGGAGAGCTGAGCAGCTTCTAAAGATGTTCAGACTCTATGAGCGAAGGAATGACTCTTTCGCCACACTGTCTCGGGGAATGAAGCGAGCACTAACCATAGCCGCCGCCTTGGTGCACGGTCCCAAGCTGCTCTTTCTTGATGAACCTACAGTCGGCCTCGATGTGGTGGCTGCACGGTCCTTGCGGTCGCTTATTGCGAATCTTCGCCAGCAGGGAATAACAGTCTTCCTCACAACCCATTACTTGGAAGAAGCCGACCTGCTCTGTGATCGCATCACTATCCTTGTGAACGGTAGAATTGTGACAGTGAATACCCCAGAGGCACTCAAGTCATCTATTGGATCAGACCTACCGGTTGAGATTTCCTTTGCTGCACCGCCACAGAAATTTGAAGAAGTTTCAGGGAAGCTTCCGAATCTCCGGGTGGTCACTGTGAATAACAAGGTGCGCATCTACGGCGGTAAGCCCAGAGAAGTGCTTGAGGTCGTGCTTCAATTCGCTAAAACTAGGGGTGTCGAAATCGATGCTGTGACTACTGTCAGACCGAGCCTTGAGGACGCGTTCATCAAGATAACAGGATTGGCGCCAACCGTGATGGCGATGGAGAAAGGGGGTAAAAGGTAGTATGTGGCAGGACAATCTGCGCGGCATTTACTATATTGCTCTCAAGGATATGAGGACGTATTATCTGAAGCCTCCCGCTATCAGTTGGGGCATAGTCTTCCCCGTAGCATGGATTCTCGCATTCTACTTGAGGAGCCCTAGGGCGTTTGAGGAGCTGGTGCCTGGACTCATCGCTATGACTATTCTCTTCAGCACAACCGCCGTGGAAGCGGTTGTAATTAACTTCGAGCTTAGAATCGGTTCGTTGGAGAGACTGCTTCTTGCACCTATCACTGTTTCTGCGGTTCTGATGGGGAAGGTGCTCGGGGGCGCCTTGTTCGGGCTTCTGATGACGGCTTTGATTACTCTCGGGTCGATAATGGGTTTGGGGATCTACGTTAACGTGCCTCTTTTCATGCTCGTTGTAGTTCCGTCTCTCTTCGCCTTCTCAGCCATGGGCGCACTGCTATGCGTCCTGGTGAAAGAGGTCTTTGAGGCTCAGACTCTCGCCAATCTGCCGCGCTTCTTGATGATGTTCCTGTCCGGCGTCTTCTATCCCATTTCAAACATGCCTTTGGCACTTCAATACGTTTCCTACCTGCTCCCTCTCACCTACACTGTTGATGGGCTTCGACGTGTTCTCTTGTCCAACGAGAATATCATGATCATTGTAGATTCACTGGTGTTGGTGACAGTCACCGTTGTACTCATCTTTCCTGCGATGAGACTCCTGCGCAGAAGATTCACATGAGAAGCAAAATCCTGTTGAGAAGGGGGCCTGCGGAAGCCGATTCAATGAGATCTCAACTTAGAACTCTTCTCGTTCTCTAGCTGAGTTCTCAAGCGCGATACGCACACTGGGCCCATGTTGTGTCCAACGAGTGGATTTGCGATGCCCGTAGATCAACATGTTTAAATTTAGGACAGCCTAAAATCCCTCGGAATGTCCAGTAGCATCGAGGAGTATCTACAGGCGATCTACACTCTAGAAGAGGAGCAGAAGCCTGCGACTACGACAGAGATAGCGAAGCGTCTAGGCTTCGCTCCGCCGAGCGTGACGGAGATGCTGACACGCCTTGCGGAGCAGGGCTATGTTCTATATGAACCTTACAAAGGTGTCACACTTACGGATGAAGGTCGACGGCTGGCCAGGAGGGTCACTAGGAAACATAGGATTCTCGAACGCTTTCTCCACGACATTCTCAAGATTCGAAAGGACAGAGCGCATAGACAGGCCTGTGAGATGGAGCACGCGCTGTCAGATGAGGCGGAGAACGGTTTGTGCAAAATGCTTCGTTATCCGGACACGTGTCCAGAAGGGAAGCCAATACCAGTCTGTGACAGAGATGAAAAGGATTGCGTAACTTGCGAGCCAGCAGCGGAGAATCCAAAGCTGCGTTCTCAATCACTTCTGCCGTTATGCTCTCTCCAACCGGGACAGAGGGCGATTGTTCGCTTCATCAGAGGTGGAAGGATGGCTGTGAAAAGGTTGCATGATCTAGGAGTAACCACTGGAATCCAGATCCAACTCAAGAATTGCGCGCCTCTGGGAGGCCCCGTAGAGATCGTTGTCCGCGGCTCCACTCTAGCGATTGGGCACGGTTTGGCTTCGAAGATCTTCGTAGAGGTATGCTAGTTAGATGGCGGAGAAAAGAATCACGATCGCTCTCGGTGGCAACGCTAATGTTGGGAAGAGCGTAATATTCAACCACCTCACCGGACTCCACCAACACATTGGCAACTGGCCAGGGAAGACCGTAGAACGGGCAGAAGGGAGTCTCAGCTTCGAGGGCTACACAATAGATGTTATTGATCTACCTGGAATCTATTCGCTCTCAACATATTCTCTTGAGGAACTGATCTCCAGAGAATATATTGCAGTTGAAAAGCCGGATGTCATAGTCAATATCGTTGACGCTTCAGTGCTTGAACGAAATCTATTCTTCACGATTCAGCTGCTCGAGTTAGAAGCACCCTTAGTGGTCGCGCTCAACCAGATTGATGTCGCGACAAAGAAGGGTATGAAAATAGATCATGAACGACTTGGAGAACTCCTCGGCGTTCCCGTTGTTCCATGCATCGCAACCAAAGGCTTTGGACTGGATGATCTGATTAGAAAGGTCATAGAGATCCATGAAAGAAAGCGCTTTCAATCTTTTCATCATCCCAGGTTCGGTTTGGAGATAGAAGAAAGGATTGAGAAGCTCACAGCGGATGTTGAGCAGATCAATACCAGCTACCCGCCACGCTGGATCGCCATCAAACTACTTGAACGCGATACTGAGGTTGAGAAACTCGTCTATACCCAACAGTCCGGCGTCAAGGCGAAGGTAGAGTCTCTGGCGCATGAGATCGAGGAGATACATTCTGAATCCTCATCCGCCATCATCGCGTCAGAACGCTACAATGTGGCCAACCAGATTGCCAGAGAAAGCCTAACCATTGTTACGCCCACGAAGGCTGGTTTGGATGAAAGATTGGCCTCGCTCACGATCCACAGAATCTGGGGTTATCTGATCATGGCTCTTGTCATGAGCTCTGTCTTCTACGTCATCTTCACATTTGGCGACTTCACGTCAGGTCTTCTGCTGGATATGTTCGAGAATTTGAGGACACTGTTCCATACTCTCCTCGGGTCTGGCTCAGTAGTCGAATTCGTCTGGGGCGGGTTGATTGAAGGAATAGTGGCCGGTGTCACTATAGCACTACCATATATTGTCCCCTTCTATGTCGCCATGTCTATTCTCGAAAGCTCCGGCTATCTTCCTAGGGTTGCCTATCTGATGGACTCAGCCATGCATACGATCGGCCTGCACGGCAAGGCCTTCATTCCACTCATGTTGGGCTACGGATGCTGCGTTCCTGGCTGCATGGCGTGCAGGATCATGGAAACGCAGAGGGAGCGTTTCTTGGCCTCGTTTCTTACGACTTTGGTGCCCTGCGCCGCGAGAACAGTCGTAATCCTAGGTCTAGTTGGAGCATATGTCGGAATAAGATGGGCTTTGTTATTGTACGTCTTTGACTTAGTCCTGATATTCATCCTTGGACGTATCGCTTTCAAAATCCTGCCCGGCGAATCGATCGGCCTGATAATGGAGATGCCCTCCTACAAGATGCCATCGCTAGAGGTGACAGCTAAGCAGACTTGGTTCAGACTGGAAGAGTTCGTGAGGGTGGCGTTTCCGCTTATTGTGGTTGGAAACTTGGTTCTCAAGACGCTGGAGTACCTGAACGTTTTGCCAATCCTTGAGCAGACCTTCAGCTTCCTTACGGTCTCCTGGCTTGGGCTACCCGCGGTCACGATGACACCGCTGATCTTCGGCATCTTCAGGAAGGAGTTAACCTTAGTAATGTTGGCCGCACTGGTTGGCACTACAAACTTCGCCACAGTTCTGACTGGAACTCAGATGATCGTCTTCGCAACGGTCACACTGCTCTACATACCTTGCGTCGCAACGATTGCAGTCTTGGTCAGGGAATTTGGATACAAGAAAGCATTGGCGATAACCTTCTTCGAGATAGGCTTTGCAATGCTGGTTGGAGGATTGATGTTCAGAATCTTGAGACTTTTTCCAGTGGCAATGTGATCATCTCATGGAAGCCCGAATGGCTAAGCAACAACATTCTTCGACAACAATCGTTCCTCTTTCCAGATAAGGCACAAAAAGAACACGAATAGTCAAGTCTGTAGAGGTGAAGCATTCTGAAGAGAACCGGCTTAGTGATCGCCTCGAATCAAGTGGTCTGGATAGCAAGGGTTTACGGATTGAATAGGAGTGGGCGAGTATACCTCTTGTCAAAGAGCTGGAATGACCTATGAGCCTGATCGAGCTATTCTCTCTGGTCGGAAGCGATAATCCACTTTTGATCAGCCTACTTGGAGGATTGATCTGCGCTCTCTTCAACCTGATAGGTGCGACACCAATTCTCCTTGTTAAACAGATACCGGAGAAGCTGCTCAATGTAAGTCTTGGCTTCTCAGCGGGAATAATGCTTGGAGCCAGCTTCACAAGCCTCATCGTTCCTGGTACAAGGATAGGGGGCGCCGTACCTGTTCTACTTGGAATCGTGTTTGGTGCCATTATGGTTACTCTCGCAGATCAGCTGCTACCGCATATGCATCTGATCATCGGATGTGAAGGAGCAAAATCCAGCGCGATCCGCGGAATCTGGCTCTTCGTCATAGCGATAACCATCCACAACATGCCAGAAGGCTTAGCTGTGGGAGTTGGATTCGCCTCAGGAAATATCGACGCAGCCATAGTCCTCATGCTGGCGATAGGCCTCCAAAACGTTCCTGAAGGGTTGTCGGTTGGGTTCTCTCTTCTGGCTACGCGCAACTATTCTAGACGTTTCGCTTACGTTGCTTCCGTGCTCTCCGGTTTTGTTGAACCGCCGCTAGCAGTACTTGGGGCGCTCGTCCTCTCCTTCAGCAAGTCGATACTTCCCTATGCGATGGGCTTCGCGGCTGGCGCGATGCTCTTCGTTATCAGCGATGAGATAATTCCAGAATCGCATCGAATGGGGCATGAGCGAATGGCAAGCTACGGACTCATAACGGGGGTAGTGGTCATCTTGGCTTTGGACCTAATGTTGTAGCCAAACCCGGCGATGAATAACGGAAAGGCAACTGCTGGCGATGCGGAGATTGTACCTTCGAATGGAATCGCGCGCGATAGCAAGATCGCGGAAATTTGGCATGAATTGCGAGATAGAATACCGGCTCTGACTGTATCTAAGGCTTGAAAGATAGAAACCAACAAGAGCGCTCTGCGGTACCTGAAGAAACGCGCCAGAACTTGCCAACCCCCTACCAATCTATGAGAAGGAATTACCTTTGCGGCTTTTTCAGAAAGTCTGGGCTTGTAGAATCATATTTGTCAGCATCTTCCGCGTTCCCAGCAATCTCGGCTAGCCACTTGTCGGCATCGTCCCTTTTCCAGTCGCCAATAATACCGTGAG
>CAYQCQ010000029.1:0-4525 GCA_964416035.1 uncultured Candidatus Bathyarchaeia archaeon | reverse complement strand
GCGTTCAAGTAGTTACGCGGCATCGGGTGAGTGCCGACCGTAACCGGAAGCCCGACGACTTTCTCTATGTAGTTCTTGTGATCCTCAATATATGGACAGATTGGGTAGCCTGCCACGTAGCAGCTTGCTAGGTGGATTACCTCGGCCCCGAACTTCTTCATGTCAGCAGGCGCATACTCAAGTCGCTCTCCGGGGCACCCGCCGCACGCTATCCATCCCACAATCTCTATGGGTTCGTCCTGCGGGTATTTTGCGAATGCTCCATCTCGCTCGATTATCGACTTGAAACACTTGTTACCTGTGCAGGTTCGGTTCCTATGACATATCATGATTCCTATCTTGACCAACCTGAACCCCATGTGACGTGTTTGTTCACGCTATTTGAATATGAACCTGCCTCTGAAATCTGACTTTTCGGATAGGCTCTTAGAGTGTTCACCCTCACTTCTGTCCTTTGCGGCCGATATGACCTGATTAATCGATTCAAGATGTTTGAGCTTGTTCCAATTCTTGGTTGTCGCTCACTATCTATGTGCAGTGGCAAGGCTCCTCATGTAGAATTTCTTGCCATTGTATTCCGTCTTGACTAGTTTGGCTTGAGCGATCAAATTGTCAACAACGCGCCAATCAGCTTCTGCACGGGAAAGGAATTCTTTTACCGCTTCCTCTCTCATAGGATGCACGGCAGTGATGCTCAAAAGATCTTCCTCGGCATCTCCTGTGAAAGCAAAAGCGTTGCCCTCATAACCTATAAGATGCTCTACACCTTCAACTCTCTCGCTGAAGATCTGGTAGGCCTGATTGATAACCTTCTCATCAGGAGATATCGCCCATCTTTCTGCTGGTGGCCTTGTAGGAATGGCTAGGTAAGCCTGTGTAGGTTTCAGTTGAGCCAAGAAATCGGCTACCTCCCCAACATGCTCATCGCCATCATTCACATCTTTGACGAGCATTGTCTCAGTTGCCAGCTCCCCATGGTAATTGCTTGCAAACTCACGTATGCCATCTAGGATTGAGGTTAATCGCAGGGTTCGGTGAGGCCGATTGATTCTGCGCCAGACTTCTTCCCGAACGGAATCAATCTTCAGAGAAACCCAATCTGCTTTCATGAGCTCCTCTCTAACGTCTGCACGCCAGACGAGTGATGCGTTGGTGATCACGGCGATCCTGATGCCAAGTGGCTTTAACAGGTTGATTTCGCCGCCGAGGTTGACGTCAATGGTGGGTTCACCATCAGGCACAAAGGTTAGGTAGTCGATCGATTCTCCAAGTTCTCTCGTCTTTTCCACCTTAATCTTCACGTCTCTCAAGATCTGCTCCATCGTGTAGAATGAACAGCTTTCAACTTGCATATTGGCTGTGCGGCCCAGCTGGCAGTACACGCAGGAATACGTGCAGATCTTGGGTGGAATGTTGTTGATACCTAAGCTGCGGCCTAGGCGCCTCGAAGGAACCGGTCCAAAAGCGATCGTTTCGGGATTCACGAACTATCGGCTTCCGTCACTGCTTTGTCACAACGGCTGGCCGTAGAAGTATTGGGATGAACATAGTAATCGCGTCAGTCCTCAATTTTCTCTATGGTGCAGGCTCAACCTACCGCAAATGCCAATTACGGACCTATTCCACGAGCACAGCAACGGCAATCACTGTTGTCCACAAACCATTCTTGTCTCCGACTGCAGACTGCGTCACGTTGGTTGTTCTGATGATCAGTCTACTTGTCTTGAAGATCTGCTTTCTTTCGTCCCAAGCAGTTTCCGGATCAAAAGGAATTCCCATGGTTGTGGCCAGCATAGTTGCGGCCAAGTCTTCTGCGTAGTCTCCTGCTGCCTGATCCGTCTGTCCGAACGAGTGATGTTCAGATAGATAGCCATAGTCTGTCTTTCGTGATGGGATTGCTACGCCCACAGACGCTGCAATCAGTCTATGAGTTTCGTTTGTCGAGTTCTTGGCTAATACGACGAAAGCTATCTGCCCAGGCTCAATCATCTTCAGACCTCTCTCCCTTGCAATGAGTTTGCAGCAAGGCGGAATAATGCTTGACACGTTCACCAAGTTGCAGTGTTGTATGCCAGCATCTCTAAGGGCCAACTCAAAAGACTGCAGAGAGTCCTTGTGCCTGCCAACACCATTGGTCAAGAAAAAATATCTCGAGATCATCTACCTTGCACGTAGGGGATGGTTATAGGGAAATCTACTGTTTTAGTATTGGTACGCGTTGCGACCGAACCGGCCTCTTCCTCGTCGGTACTGCATTCCCATTCCCCGACCAGCTCCCATACCTATTCCCGTTCCACCTCCAAAGTCATAGGGCTGCGGTGAAGTGTAGTTTGATCGGGGCAACATCATCATAGGCGTGAGCTGCTGTGGCGCAACTGGGGGAAAGACCGAGGCTTGACCGTAAGCAACTGGAGAGGGATATTGGTTGAATGCATTCTGAAATCTCGGCCATGCAGGTGTTGGCTGTATTTGTGGAAAGGCTGTTTGAGATGCGTACGCGGGGTCAGCCCACCATCCCCTGGGCATTCCGGGATACCATCTGCAGTACGGTGAGAGGTTTGGACCTAGGCCAAGTCCTCTACCATATCGTCTGTACGTTCCATAGCTCATTGTGATCACACAATATGTGTTATTGCACACAATATAAATGTTTGGCACAAAGCATATTGAGCCACGCATCGAAGCACAGTGCTCCCTTCGATTTCCTAACTTGATAGCAACATTTTGACCTACACGACCAATCAACGGATGTTCTCAAGGTACTGTGATGCGAAACTCGCTCCTCGTAATACCCCCGGATGTGAAATGATCGAAGTACAGCTTTCGTAAATGACACTACATTCTAGTTAACAAGAGATGAAAACTACCGAAAAGAAAAGCGCGATCGAGCAATCAGACCAGGCTGCTGTGCACACTACGGGAGCTGGAGATGACGTGTTATCCTAGCCTCTAAGACGTTCCGTGGCATAGCTCCAACAACTCGGTCTGCTAGTTTTCCATCTTTGAAGATCAGGAGAGTCGGAATGCTCATTATCTGAAAGCGCATGGCGACATCTTTGTTCTCGTCAACGTTGAGTTTGCCAAATAGCACCTTCCCAGCGTAGTTCTTCGCCAGCTCATCGACAATAGGTGCGATCGTGCGGCATGGTCCACACCAAGGCGCCCAGCAATCAACTACTACCAAGTCGGAACGGCATACCAATGAGTCGAGATCATTGCCGGAGACCTTTATTGGAGCGTCTGCGGGAACGTCTCTCATTTCCTTCCGCTTCATAAGTTCCACCAATTTCCTTTTCTTGATTCGGTCTAGCTCATCCAAGACTAGTCACGATCGTTTTCATGTTTGCTGCATCCTGGTTCGGTGGCACATTTTTGAATGCGTTCACTCCAGATGATTCGAGCGAATCAAGCTCTATATGTCGTGGTGCTATCTCTATTAGGCTAGAGGACCACCTGTTCCAGTACTCCTGTTTTGGATGTAGAATGTATTGTGGGTCGGCTATCTGCAGCCTGCATTTTCTATCAACTCCTGTTACGACGGCATAGTGGCCAATCTCCTCAACCTCAAGCTCGTAGGCTTCCTTAACGCTCGGGATGAGAACGATCGGCGGTATACCTCTTCTCAAGCATTCCATGACAGAGCATTTGCTTGTTCTGATTTGATTGACTTCCCCTCCCAGCTTGAAGAAGGTCTTTGTGAGGCGTGGGTTCTTGCCACGAACCATAACACGGAAGCCTCGCTTCAAAGCAAGCGTTCCCAACGTTCCTTCGCTTAGACCTATCTTCGAACATTCTGCCTGTCTCCTGATTCGTCCATCAGTGAGGAAGTTAATCTGAGTGTCTGTTGCTCCATAGTATCTGAGTACCATTTCCAAGGAGGCAAGTCCACATCCGCAGATGTTTCTTTGCTTCACAAGATTGATTGGCAGAAATACGGCTTGGCATGATTGCAGGCTCCGCATCAAGTGCAGGTGCACTGCACTGCTTCGAGAGGTAAAGCATGTACCGCGTTCATATCCATATCGAGTGGGGCTCATCTCTACCATTTTAAAATGTGCTATTGCACATATTAAGTTTTATACTTCTTCCACTTAGGTTACTTCAGATCTTCACATATCATCGCGCTAGAGTCGATAGTATATCTACTCTCTTAGAAGTGGATCTACTATGAGAGATGCTAGAGCCTTGTATTTGAGGCTTCTACGATCCGACGGCTTCGGTATGTCTAATCGAACCGATCCATTCAATACGTTATCAACCAGAGATAGGGATTTCAATCTGTAGGATTATGGGAGGAGCAGCGATTTCACGCAGTTCTTTCTCCAACCGAAAAAGGTCGGACCAGCTTGCAGGAGGAGGCCATTCTGAGTCTCTTCATGGACACCAGGACTGATCTTCCGAACAGACTGCTCTATTGCCGTGGCAACTCTCCCTCGAAAAGTAAGTTGATGGATCTTGTTAATTGCTGACAAAACAGCCGCAACATCGGTTTCTCACGCAGCCTGAAAATCAGCCAGATGCTCTT
>CAYQCQ010000028.1:12145-14657 GCA_964416035.1 uncultured Candidatus Bathyarchaeia archaeon | reverse complement strand
CCAGCTAGTTTGATTGCTTCACTGTAGCCCAGATACGTGGGGTCGAGAATTATCACCTCGTCGTTCTTGTTAAGCAGGGACATGAATAGCGAGAAGATCGCTTCAGTACCTCCATCCGTTATGATGATCTCTTTTTCGGCTTTGTAGTCAAGCTTCCCGTATTTCTTGATGTCTTCAGATAAGAGCTGCCTTAGCTCTGGAAGGCCCTTCGTGCCTGTGTATGCCGATGACCTCAAGGGTTCACGCTGAAGCTGCGAGCACATCTCATCCAGGACTTCTTTTGCAGGAGGAAGGCTTGGGGCTCCTCCTCCGAAAGATATTATGTCGCCCTTCTTCCGAGCCTCATCAAGCAAGGCAGTAACGCGACGGATCGCAGAAATTCGCAGAAGTGCAACTCTATCCGACAAGCCAGTCATCAGAGTTCCACCAAAGGCTACGAGGACTGTATCGCATCCCCGTATAAGAAATAGTGCGTCTCTCCTCGACAAGCGAAGAGGAAAGACTATTTGGATGCCCCAGCGAGTTCAGTGTGGGCAGCGAGCATTGTCAGATCAGAGGTCTTCGCAGCTGATTTCGATCAGGGACCCGACATTGGAAGAGGCAGCCTCCATAGTCAGGCGATCGCTTTCCGCCCAAAGGCTGCTCATATTGGTCGGAAATTGCCGCGTCGAGTACAAGGGGAGAGCCTCCTCCACCCTTGACTGGGGACAAAGGGTTCTCATAGTGAAGCGTGACGGGTCGGTGCTGGTTCATAGGCCTTCAGGTTATGAACCGGTCAACTGGCAGCCCTCGAAATGTATGTTTCGAGTTGAGGTGAGGGCAGAGAGTTTGTCGATCGTCGCTGCGAGGCCTCAACAGAAGGAGACGCTCTCGCTTTTCTTCGATCGAATACTATCAGTGGACTCCTACGATCTGATCGATAAAGGAGATTTCAACCTCTATGTTTCTGAGGAGCAGATGAAGGAAGCGATTCTTGCAAGGCCAGAGTTGGTGGAGAATGGATTCCGTCCGATAGGTTCAGAGAAGAACCTTGGAGAGGCTGGCTTCACTGACATCGTGGGAGAAGACTCGAATGGCAACTTTGTCATCGTTGAGATAAAGCGCAACGCTGCGGGAAGAGAATCCGTACTCCAACTGAATAGGTACATGAATTCGATCAGGAAAAACATTGGTCGAGGCCTGAGAGGGATCATTGTTGCCCCCGAATTGAAGAAAGGCACTCAAGGGTTGCTTGCCTCGATGAACCTTGAGTTCAAAGCGATATCTCCACAGAAGTGCTCAGAAGTGTTGGCGCAACGAGAGACAAGGAAGATCAGTGAATTCTTCCGGAGGAAGTAGAAAGGCCATGAGCGACAAGATCAGCGATCAATATTGGAGGCAAAAGAAGCGCGCCCTGATTGGGTACGAGGCGGGCATCGGAACGTATGATCGACTCTACGGCGAAGAACAGGAGAAGAAGTACGAGCGTTGTTCCCAATACCTTAATGGAGTCTCGGGCAGAGCGGTTCTGGATTGTGGATGCGGCACAGGAACGTTACTGACGCGGTTGTCTGGGCAAAGTGGATTCTTCGTTGGAGTAGACTATTCTAGGGCCATGCTAAAGCTTGCGTGGGCAAGAGTTGAGTTGGCAGACAATGTTGACCTTATCTGTGCTGACGCAGACAACCTTCCCTTCAAATCTGCGAGCTTTGATCGAGTCGTGTCCTTCACTATGCTGGGAAACATGCCTGAGATGAGAAGAACTCTTCGGGAATTCAGGCGGGTCGCAAGAGATTCGGCGCAAATCGTTCTGTCGTTTACCAAGAAAAACGTTAAGGCAGATGAAGTATTGAGATGCATGGAGAACGCCTCTGTTCGCCTTAGAGAGTTCATAGACGACGAGGATCTCAAGGACTGGATCGCAGTCGGCGAAAAGAGTTCTGACGCGGCGCTGGAAAGCCTGAACACCCCTGGCTAACCTGAAAAGCCTTTTATAGAGACCGGGGACGTGTGAACGTTTGATGAAGGGATTCAAGTGGAACCATCGAAGAAGCCGTTGAACCTCTTGGTCAAGAAGCTGAACAACGATGTTACCATTAGGCTCAAGAATGATGTCGAGTTTCGAGGAAGAATGGTTGATTGCGACAGCCACATGAACATCATACTTGAGGGAGCCACAGAGTACAGATCTGATTCACCGACAGCGAACTATGGCAGCGTTATCCTTCGGGGCAGCAATATTCTGTTTGTCTGTGTGGAACCGCCCCGCTAATCAGAATTAAGACGCGCCCGTCCCCGTGCTCTTGTCAAGTCTTGACATCTGGCAGGGTAGACTCTCCTCTCACATAGGCGAGGGCCTGATCAATGGGATATTCGACTCCAAATTTGCGTCGAAAGAATTTCAATATGTTTGCCACATCACGCGTGAGAATTTCTGCTGCGTTAGGATGGTTTGCTCTTATTGACTGAGGCCAATCTATGATCAGCACCTTCCCGTCCTTCTTGACGAGAACATTGAATTCACTGAGGTCAG
>CAYQCQ010000028.1:0-12135 GCA_964416035.1 uncultured Candidatus Bathyarchaeia archaeon | reverse complement strand
GTTGAGCAAGATATTGTTGAGAACGATTTCAGGTGCATCTATCGCTCCGACATCATTGAGCTCCAAACCTATGATAAGGCCCATTACCAGCACGTGGCGGTTATGGGCAATTGGACGGGGAACTGAGACCCCGCACCTGTGGACGAGTTTTAAGGTTTGAAACTCCCTTTCCGCCGCCAATCTTGATTGATAGATCCAAGTCGTGTGAGAACGGTCGGCAACAAACCCTCTCGTCCTACGGGTCTGTCTGAAGCTTATTCTGCCTATCCTGTGGAATTTCACAGTCACCCGACGTTTGCGAGAAAGCCCGTCGTAGACATCAGCCTCTTTTCCTATGCCAAGCGGCTTTCCCAATGCATCCAAGGCCTCAGCCTTGACAAGCGCGTTCAAGGCGAGGCAATCGTACCCAGAATAATTCAGGGAATAGCCATCGTACCCTATCTTGCTGGACGGAACCCTACGCAGTAATCCCTTCCTGCCGAGCAGATCTAGTCTAAACCTAACTTCGTCGAGAGGCAAGTTTGCATATTTCCTCACTTCCTTGACGGGAGGAAACGCGTAGCTACCGTGCGCCAACTCAACCCCGGTCAAGACCCTAAGGTCTCGGCTTTCGAGAGTTCGAAAAGTGCCAGCCAGTTCCTTGAGTGACATTTCCTAGTAAGATTGCTCATGCCAGTTAAAATGTCTGTCAGCGCCATCGGCTTTCATAGGCCGCGGTGGCTTTCCGTCATAGGTCCGAAGGTACGAACGGCTGCAACCACATGTCGAAAATACTCAGAACGATCGAATTTATGGTCTAGAAAGAGGAGAACAAGTTGGGGCTGAGATGGATGAGCACATGGCAGAAGATTGTCTTTGGTGATTGCAGAGACATGCATGAGATTCGGTCGGAGTCAGTACATCTCATGGTAACTTCACCGCCATATTACAATGCTCCGTTCGATTATCCAGGCCTCTTCAAGGATTATGATCAGTTCTTAGAACTGATCGAAACCTTCTCTAGGGAACTGTATAGGGTACTGGCTCCAGGGAGAGTTGCAGCCTACGTAACAGACGACATGCTCGTGAAAGGGGAGAAGTATCCTGTAGTTGCTGATGTGACAAGGATCATGATTGAGAAGGGCTTCAGGTATAGAGACAAGATAGTCTGGGTCAAGCCCAAAGGCTACACTAGAATTAGCAGAAGAAGTGGTGTGATACTGCAGAATCCTTACCCGATGTACTTCTATCCAGACAATATCCAGGAGAGCATCATCATCTTCCAGAAAGGTAAGTTCGACTATGGCTATGCCCGAAAGCTAGATCATGAAGTGAGAGAAGCCTCAAAGATAGATACGCGTGAGTACAACAAGGATGAATGGTATCTGACAGTCTGGAACATTACAAATGTACTCCCACTGCGAGGAAGACTTGAGGAGGGAGTGGCTGCATTTCCGGAAGAGATCCCTAGGCGGCTGATAAGACTCTTCACATATGCCGGGGAGACGGTGCTTGACCCATTCCTTGGGTCCGGCACTACCATGAAGGTGGCAAAGGAGCAACGTAGAAATTGCTGGGGTTACGAGATCGACTCAGAGCTAAAGCCGGTTATCATGGAAAAAATTGGTCTCAGACAAACTAGGCTAACCGGAGAAAACAAGGCCGTCGAGGTCATTGAGAGGTCTGACGCGAAGAGACTACGAGCCTTGTTGCAGACAAGAGTGAGAAGACAGAGATCTGTAGCAAGGAGGGCGAGGCCGAGACAATGCTGAGCGATATCCTTCTCAGCCAGAACTGCGCATGATGTCAATGTCATATCGAGTGAAAAAGCTACGCCCAGAACTCAGGCTTGGGTTTTCCAAGCTTCTTGTCCAGGCACGCCTTGATGAATCCGCAGTAGGGTGGTGACGGTCGGTTGGGTCTGGACTTAAACTCGCCGTGGAATTGTGTAGCGAAATAGAAGTACATGTTAGGTAGTTCAAGGATTTCCATCCGCGTCCCTTCGCTATTTCTAGCTGAGAAGATTATCCCGGCCTTCGTTAGCTGGTCCAAGTATCGGGAGTTGACTTCGTAGCGATGCCTATGCCTCTCATATACTCTTCGAGTTCTGTAGAGCCTCTCTGCGATCGTTCTTGGCGTGATTATGATTTCATGGGCGCCCAGTCTCATCGTGGCTCCTTTGTATCCCACCTGTTTTTGCTCGGGCATAAGGTCGATCACCGGATAAGGTGTGTCGGGATCTATCTCTGTGCTGTTGGCGCCTTGGAGTCCGATGTTTCTCGCAAATTCGACTGTGGCTAGCTGAAAACCGAGACAGATGCCTAGGAAGGGCATATTCGTCAAGCGGGCGTGGTTGATTGCCTTGATCTTCCCTTCTGTACCTCGCGCTCCAAAGCCCCCAGGTACAAGTACTCCATCGAATTTGGAAAGAGTCTGGAGTTTCGATGCGTCTTCCTCGAATACTTCAGTTTCTATCCAGTTAATCGATAGCTTCGAGTTGCAGAAGGCAGCTGCATGTCTGAGAGCCTCGTTGACACTGACATATGAATCCGCGAGTTCCGTATATTTGCCACACATTGCAATTCTGATCTCATGTTTTGGATTTGCGAAAGAGTTCACAGTCTTCTCCCAATCGGTCCAGTTTGCTTTCCTTCTCGGAAGTTCAAGTCTCTCTGTCAGGTAGTCTCCCATGCTCTGCCGATCAAGAACAAGTGGAGTCTCGTATACGATCGGTATGTCCGGTGAGGTGAAAACAGCTTTCTCTTCCACATTGCAGAAGAGTGCTATCTTCCTCTTTGGCTCGGTCAGTAGAGGCTTCTGACTTCTCGCAACAATTATGTCAGCTTGGATGCCGATTCTTCTGAGCTCCTGCACGCTGTGCTGAGTTGGCTTGGTTTTCTGCTCTCCCACAACATCCAAGACTGGCACGAGCGTAACGTGCACGTAGAGAACGTTTCCGTATCCCTGCTCAAGCTTCATCTGACGAGCCGCTTCCAAGTACGGTAGGCTCTCAATGTCCCCCACGGTCCCACCGATTTCGACTATTGCGACATCAGTGCTGTTTCTAGTTGCGATCTGAACTATTCTCTGCTTTATCTCATCCGTGATATGAGGAATTATCTGAACGCATCTTCCCAGAAAGTCCCCTCGCCTCTCACGATCGATCACCGAGAGGTAGACCTGACCTGTCGTCATATTGTGATCCTTGGGAATGTTGATGTCTAAGAATCGCTCATAGGTACCGATGTCCATGTCTATTTCGCCCCCGTCCTCGGTAACGAAGACTTCTCCATGGATGATTGGATTCATAGTTCCTGCGTCCACGTTCAGGTAGGGGTCTATCTTGGCCGCAGTTATCTTGAAACCTCTTATTTGTAGTATCTTCCCTATGGAGGCAGCAGTTACACCCTTGCCTATCCCAGACATTACCCCGCCGGTAACAAAGATGAATTTCGTCACAGAGTTTTCCTCATTACAGTCTAGACCGTCGCCTGACTTGATATTTAAGAGTAAACCAGCCGTGTAGGGTCATATCTTCAGAGACCGTGTTGACACTCCATGTAAGTGGCCTTGAGCGCATTAAAGGGTAGTATTCGCTCAGAGGGATTGGTCTGCTTGACTTCCACAGGCGTGTTGTTAAGCGGTCCTTTACGATTCTTGCCTCTGACCAGTCTTCTTCGGAGCTAAATGCTACAACTGTCTCGACAATGGCCGGGTCTGTAGAACCTCAGGGTTAACCAAGTTGGGTGGCTTCTTTCCTTCAAAGAAAGCTATCAGGTTGTCTGCTGCCATTTCCGCCATCTTCGAACGTGTTTCATGACTTGCACTCGATATGTGCGGTGCGACAACAATGTTCTCAAGTTTGAGGAGGGGATTGCTTGTGGGAGTCGGTTCTTGCTCGAAAACATCAAGTCCCGCTCCCGCGATCTTTCCTTCTTTCAATGCACCATACAGGGCATTCTCATCTACAATCGGCCCTCTTGAATTGTTTATTATGTAGGCCGTCTTCTTCATCAGGCTAAGTTTCCTTGCGTCCACTAAGTGGTAGGTTTCTTTCATTAGCGGGACGTGGACGCTTACGAAGTCTGATTCTCTGAAAAGTGTATCCAAGTCGACACGCTTTGCACCCAAATCCTTCTCCAGATCCGGTCGAGGAACCACATCGTAATAGAGAATCTTCATGTCAAACCCTTTCGCTCTTCTTGCCAATGCCGCGCCTATTCTCCCTGCACCAACTATGCCCAACGTGGCGCCGTGGACATCTCGACCTAACAACATGCTGGGGTGCCAGCTTACCTTCCATTGCCCTGTACGAACATACTTGTCTGCTTCAACAACGCGCCTAGCAATGGCCATGAGGAGCGCCCAGGCGAAATCTGCTGTAGTCTCCGTCAGAACTTCGGGCGTGTTCGTTACATATATGCCTCTTTTAGTTGCTTCTTTGATGTTGATGTTATCGAAGCCTACAGCCATCTGCGCAACGATCTTCAGCTTTGGCGCTACATCAAATACTTCCGCATCGATGGGATCTGACAGAAGAGGTACGAGGCCGTCAACGTCTCTAACCTTCTCGACTATGACACGTTTCGGCGGTGGGCTGTACTCTTCCCACACTTCCGCGTCAAAGTTCTGCCTTATTTTGCTTAGGCCTCTCTCAGGAAGAAGACGGGTAACGTAGACTTTAGGTTTCGGCATGAGACTCACAAGGCATTGATTGACGCAACTCTTTATTAATACTCACCCATCACAGGCCAGATGTTGACTCTCAGCAAATCAATAACGAGCTATCGATATGATAACAATAGCGAACAAGGAAAAACTACTGAAGAATGGGGAAACATCTCTTAACCGAGAAGCTAGAGCTTTAGCATTGACGAGCCTCGAGTCTGCAGTGAACGCAGTCGACCCAAAACGCATACTAGAGTCAAGATTCTTGCTCAAGAATTCAACTATTGATATCAACGGACATTCGTTTGACCTTCAAAAATTCAAGAGGATCGATGTAATAGGCGGCGGTAAAGCAAGTGGTTCGATGGCCGAAGTTGTCGAGAAGATACTTGGAAGACGCATCACGGATGGATTAGTAATCGTTCCGTACGGCAGCAAGAACAAGACTGATGTCATAAGACTCCATGAGGCAAGTCATCCTATCCCGGACGAGGCTGGCGTGAAAGGAGCACGCTGCATCTTGGAAATAGTCAGACAGGCAAAGCAAGACGACCTAATCATATGCTTGATATCAGGTGGAGGATCGAGTCTTATGCCATTGCCCCGAAACGGAATCCCGATCGCTGACAAGAGAGAGATTACACAAGCACTGCTCAAATGTGGGGCGTCAATAAGTGAGGTCAATACTGTCAGGAAGCATATCTCAGATATCAAGGGCGGCTGGCTTGCTAAGAACGGCTACCCGGCAACGATCCTGAACCTCATTCTTTCCGATGTCGTGGGCGACCGCTTGGAGTTTATCGCGTCAGGTCCGACAGTTCCCGACCCAACAACCTTCAACGACGCAATAACTGTTTTGAAAAAATACGGTCTGTGGGATACGACGCCAAAATCCATTGGAAAAGTTTTGTCAGATGGAGAGAAGCATCTTATCCCTGAAACACCCAAGGCAAACGATGACGCGTTCAAGAAAGTCCACAACGTCATCATTGGAAACAATAAAACTGCAAGTCTGGCGGCTTACGGGCATCTCGATTCGGCGGGTCTGAACGCAGTCTTGCTAACTTCAACTCTTGAGGGTGAGGCCAGGTGTGTTGGAGCGATGCTGGCGTCGATCGCTCGCGAAGTTTCCTCGTCCGGAAATCCTGTTCAAAAGCCGGCTGGCATAGTGGCCGGCGGAGAAACCACAGTGACTGTTACTGGGAAGGGGGTGGGCGGAAGAAATCAGGAACTGGCCTTGGCAGCTGCTCTGAAGCTAGACGGTATGGATGGGGTTGCTGTGGCTTCCGCGAGCACAGATGGCGTGGACGGGCCAACGGATGCGGCTGGAGCAATAGCGGACGGGAAGACCTTGGTGAGAGCAAGGAAAATGGGGCTGACTCCAGAGGAATATCTAGCCGAGAACGACTCGTACAACTTCTTCTTGCAGCTTGGCGATCTCATTCTGACTGGGTCCACGGGGACTAATGTCAACGATGTTTCAACGATAGTAGTACGGTAGGTCATAGAAAGTCGGAAGGGCATGACGAAAGGGCTCACATGAGCTTTCAGTTATACGTTGGTCAACAGCAAGCCCTAGCAAGTTACACAAACATATTCTTGTGACATCCTCCCACGTCTTAAGGACGTGGGCTTCCTGATTCATGGACCACGCTTGCTCCTGCACAGAGTAGAGGCGCAGTCTCCACAGGCGTAGATTCGGCTGTGCCCCAGCCTACACGATTCAACACGTTTACTGCGGCGTTCCAGTCCCTGTCAAGAATGAACCCACAGTTCGGACATTCGTGCATCCTCTCGGAGAGTGTCTTCGGAACGTGGAACCCACACCGCGAACAGTCCCTCGTCGTTCCATAGGGGTCTACAAAATTCACAGTCGCACCAGCTTCTGCCGCTTTGTACGATGTGAAGGCTTGCAGTTGACCCCAACTGGCATCGGCCATCGACTTCGCGAGACGATGGTTCGTCATCATATTTTGGATTCGCAGCTTCTCAAAGACTATCATGCCGAAGCGGCGGACAAGCATCCGGCTGATCTTATGATTGAAGTCGGTTCTCTGCAATCGTACCTTACGGTGAACCTTCGCAACCCTCACGGTCTGCCTCATCCGATTCTTGGACCGCTTCCTCTTCCTAGAAAGCCGCCTCTGCTCACGGCGCAACTTCTTCTCCATTCTTCGGAGAAACTTTGGCGGCCGCACCTTCTCCCCGTTGCTTAGAGTCACCAGCGAGTGCAATCCAAGGTCCACGCCGACACGAGCTGCCCGACGGCCTTGCATTTTTGCAGCATCATTTATCTCGACACTGAAGCAAGCGTACCATTTGTCGACATCTCTACGGATCGTGCATGTCTTGACAGTCGCGTTGGGCGGTATTAGCCTATGCTGGAAGATTCTGACATCGCCTATCTTTGAGAGTACCAGTCTGCCATCCCTCAGTATCGCGCCGTTTCCATACTGCGGATATGTGAACGAGTCGTATCGGTTGGCTCCTTTGAATCTTGGGTACCCAACCTTCTGTCCCTGCTTGATTCGACCAAAATAATGGTTGAAGCTACGCTGAAGCCGAAGTGTGACCTCTTGCAGGACTTGGGAGTGCACTTTAGGGAGGTACGGGTTCTTTGCCTTTCTTTCGATTAGACTCCGCTTCTGCCAGTAATAGGACGGTGATTTGCCCGTGTTCTCATATGCGATTCTTCGTTCCGCAAGCAAATTGTTGTACAGGATGCGACATGTCTGAAGGGTCCGTTCAAGGATTCTCCCCTGTTCCTTGTTGGGGTAGATCCGGAACTTGTATGCCTTCCGCATTCTCACTTGCCCTCTTGTGCTTCTATGTATCTTTCAATCACAGAAGACGAGACGTTCCCTGCTGTGGAGACGAAGTACGAACGCGTCCATAGAGTCGGCATCTTCAGGAGGGCGGGGAACTCGGCTCGCAGGATGTGTGAAGTGTAGCCTTTGATTCCTGCAATGATGCAGTTCGGTGCAAGTGTCGGATTCGCTTGGATGAACACGTGCACATGATCCGGTTTTACTCGCAGTTCAAGAATCTTGCAACGCATCTGCCTCGCCTTCTCCTCTATCAGTTGCTTGCATCTGCTGTGTATGTTGCCTTGCAGAACAGCCCGTCGATATTTCGGACACCAGACGAAATGATAGTTCATCAAGTGGACCGTTGTCGTGGAGTGCTGGTATCCTTTTGGCAACGCCCGACATCATCTTAGCTTAGATGCGACCCGCACATATAAGCATGCGGATTTGGCGCTTCGCGCACGCAATTCATCCCACCCCTGAAGCATGTGGGGTTTCTTGCTCAAATCCCTTCTAAGAGTGAAAGACAAAGAGCAACTTGGATTGCGGTGATGGCATGGACAAGGACGTAATAGAGAGATTGGAGAATATCGTTGGAAAGAGCTACGTGGTGACTGAAAGAGAACTGATACAGAACTATCTGACAGATGAAAGTGCAGACGTTATTAGGCCTAAACCTGCAAGTGACCTTGTATTGGTGAGACCTGCCAACACCCAAGAGATTTCTGACATACTGCGCCTTGCCAAGGAGAATAACATTCCCGTCTTTCCGAGAGGCGGCGGAACAGGACTGGTGGGCGGGGCGATCCCAACGCAGAACGGCATAATCCTCGCGATGGAGAGGATGAACAGGATTGAGATAGACAATGAGAACTTGATGGCGGTTGCGGAAGCAGGCGTTACCCTTGAAACACTCTCGAAGTCAGCCAGTGAGGCTGGTCTATTCTTCCCCTTGCATCCTGGCGACGAAACCTCTCAGGTAGGTGGACTCGTCGCTACAAACGCTGGCGGTGCAAGAGCAATAAGACACGGCGTGATGAGGAATTACGTCAAGGGAATGGAAGTTGTGCTTCCTACAGGCGAGATACTGAAGCTTGGAGGAAAACTGCACAAGAACAACGTGGGCTACGACTTCATGCAATTCATTATAGGAAGTGAAGGAACGCTCGCTGTGATAACCAAGGTGTCGTTGCGGCTTCTCCCAATGTTCGGAGCAACAGCCACACTCATCTTTCCTTACAACAATCGAAACGACGCGATAGCAAGTGTTCCGAAAATACTTGGAAACGGACGGCTACCACTCGCGGTAGAGTATGCGGAAAGAGACCTCATGGAGACAACTGCAAAACATCTAGGCGAGAGCTGGCCGGTCAAATCAGGAAATTGCTACCTCATGATCATAATAGCTGAATCGAGCAGGGAACAAGTACTCTCTGAAAGCCTGAAAATTGCTGAGACATGCCAACAGAACGGCTCCCTCGAACCTCTCTTCGTTGAGCCAAGAAGCGAGCAAGACAAAATCCTGAGAATAAGAAGCAACATATACCCGGTCCTGAAAAGCGGAACGGCAGACATTCTCGACGTAACCGTACCTACGTCCGAGCTAGCGAAGCTTATGGAGGCTGTGAGAAAGCTTGCCGAGAAAGAGAACGTTGTCTTGCCAGCTTTCGGACATGCGGCGGACGGTAATGTGCATGTGCACATAATGAAAGGCCCAACTGGAGAGATGGAACACGTGGAGAGATTAAGAGACGAAATATATGGGATCGCGATTCAACTCGGTGGTGTGATAACAGGGGAGCATGGCATAGGAAAAATCAGAACTGGAAAACTCGAATCCTACTTGACTGAGAAAGAGATCGAGCTAATGAAGAACGTAAAGAGAATCTTTGATCCGAACAACATATTGAACCCTGGAACCAAGATACCAACCTAGGTCTGCACATCCCTAGCCTACGAGAAGTCAAGCGGAATGTCTTGCGACACGAAACTTAGCGGCCAAGTTCTCTCCCGATTTGTATCATGTCACTTCTGCAAATTGGCTTGGCCTTGATTCACTCGGCTTCTTCCGGTCAGATCCAGTGTAACGTGGACCTCTTCGAGGTCTCGTTTCTCAACTTGAAAACCCATTTTTCCACAAAGCTCAAGCATCCTCGTGTTCCTTGAAAGGACGAATCCATCTATTATTTCTAGATTCTTATCTTCAGCAATTCCTATGATGTAATCAACCATCTTTGTCCCAATTCCCAAACCTTGCCATGGGTCGGCAACGACCACAGCAAACTCTGCTTTCTTCCCTCTTGGGTCAATAACCAGCCTAACAACACCTACGATCTTTCTTCTGCCCTCTTCAACTATCTCGCCTACAATGGCGATTTCCCGATCATAGTCTATGTTGCAGTACCTCACTCTCATTTCGTGAGGGGTATCCTTTATGAGATAGAAGAACCGGTTCATTATCGTCTCTTCCGAGAAGTTCTCGAACATCTCAAGCCACATAGGCTCATCTTCAGGCCTTATGGGCCGCAGAACAACGGTTCTTCCGTCCTTCGCTCTCCATTGTGTAACATACTTTACCGGGTATGGGCTGATCACCAAATGCTGATGAGGATCGTGCTTGGATAGAGCGACATCTCTGTCAATAATGACTCGAGCATCCAAGGCGATAACAGCCTTCTCAGCGCATATGATAGGGTTGACATCAAGCTCCTTTACCTCGGGAAAGTCCACAATCATCTCAGAGAACTTAACAAGGGTCTCCTCCAAGAGAGGCATGTTCGCAGGTTTGCGGTTTCTGAACCCATTCTTCAATACAGTGTAGATTCTAGTTCTTTCCATGAGTCGCCTGGCGAGGACTTGGTTTAGAGGAGGAAGGCCAATGGCTCTGTCTGAAAATACCTCTACACCGATTCCTCCTGACCCGAATAGTATCACCGAGCCGAACAGACTATCTTTCTTGCAACCAATAATCAACTCATAATCTACGTTCCTGATCATTTTCTGTACGGTCACACCCAGAATCTTGGCTTCTGGAGCCAGCTCTTTGACATTGTCCATCATCTCATTGTATCGATTCTCCAAGTCCTCAGCCGATTCAATGTCGAGCGCAACACCACCAACATCAGTCTTGTGTGTTATTTGTGGCGAGAGAATTTTCATTACGACCGGGTATCCGATTGTGGCGGCGGCTGCAACCGCTTCATCTAGAGTGTATGCTACTCTCGTTTCAACCACGGGGATTCCGTATGACTCTAAGAACCGTTTCGATTCACCTTCTGTTAGAATCACCCGGCCTTCTGTAGCTGCCCTCCTTGCAAGGACCTTGAGGTGATACTTTATTGGAGACTGCTCTATGGGGAGTTCTTCAGGCGTTTCGTAAAGTAGCTCAAGGTTCCGCCTGTATTGATACATATACAGGTACGCCTTCACCGCTTGTTCGGGTGTTGCGAAGGTCGGCACATTGTTCTTTCTGAGTAGCCGACGG
The DNA here is from genome assembly GCA_964416035.1 of uncultured Candidatus Bathyarchaeia archaeon. Taxonomy (GTDB): domain Archaea; phylum Thermoproteota; class Bathyarchaeia; order 40CM-2-53-6; family JALHTG01; genus JALHTG01. Next base: position 1,197 of record CAYQCQ010000028.1, on the reverse strand, counting down.
GCATCGGCCACATCTTCCTCTCCCATCCAAGATGTCAAGAAGGGTTTCCTTGTCTTCGCAGACACATCAACCACTGCCTGCGCCGCCTCGACCGGGTTCGAGGCCCCCTGAGGAGTGTATACCACTACGACGCCGTGCACATTTTCGTCGGCCATGCATACCTCCAGCGAACATCGATATCTGTCAGCCGATGCGTCTCCTAGGACATCAACTGGATTTGATCTGCTCCAAAAGGGAGGAAGAATCTTGTTGAGGGCGTCTAGAGTATCTTGACTAAGTAGCGCAAGTTTTCCGCCTCTGGAAATGAGGGTGTCCGTCGCCATAACGTTAGGGCCACCGGCGTTCCCGATGATGAGAAGGTTTGGCCCCTTGGGAACAGGTTGCATCGCCAGTGTCTCTGAGCAACTGAAAAGGTCTTCAATCTCATCCACTCTGACGATTCCCGCTCTTCTCAAGGCAGCATCATAGATGGCGTCTTCTCCTGCCAAGGCTCCTGTATGAGACGCTGCAGCCTTCGCGCTTTCAGTAAACCTCCCAGACTTCACCACTATGATTGGCTTGGTACGAGCAAAGCCTCGAGCTGCACTCATGAATTCCCTTGCATCTGTGATAGATTCTATGTACATCACTATGCTTCGCGTCTGCGGATCTTCTCCGAAATAGTCTATCAAGTCTCCAAAATCTACGTCAATCGTTGAGCCGATTGAAACGAATGCGCTGAATCCCACATTGTTTGGAACTGCCCAGTCTAAGATCGAGGTGCAGAGCGCTCCGCTCTGTGATATGAAGGCGACCTTGCCGGGCCTGACCATTTTTCGAGCGAAAGTGGCATTTAGATTGATGTTCGGGCGCATAACGCCTAGGCAATTCGGCCCGACGATCCTCATTCCCTCATATTTCTGCTGCACAGTAGTAATTTGCTTCTCCAACTCCAGACCTTTGGGCCCTATCTCCTTGAATCCAGCCGAGACAATAATCAAGCCTCGAATCCCATTCTGACCGCATTCTTCAACAATGCCTGGAACCGTACTCGCCGGGGTTGCTATGACAGCCAGATCCACTACCTTGGGTAGCTTACTCACGCTTGGATAGGTGTCCAGGCCTAGCACTTTGGGCCGTCTCGGATTAACGAGATATACCTCTCCGACAAATCCTCCTTGCGTCAGGTTCGCTGTGAGGGCTCTTCCGACAGAATCT
>CAYQCQ010000027.1:0-14814 GCA_964416035.1 uncultured Candidatus Bathyarchaeia archaeon | reverse complement strand
TCCTCGATGACCGGCAGGCCGGATATCTGATGTTTCTGCATCAGGTCGATCGCATCTCCTAGAGTTTGGTCAGGAGTGAGCGTGATCACGTCACGAATCACTAAGGACTCCGCACGTTTCACCTGTGTAGCCATTTTCACTTGGTCGTCAATGGAGCAATTTCTGTGGAGTATCCCCAGGCCTCCGAGTCTAGCTAGTGCGATTGCCATCTCCGCCTCGGTCACAGTATCCATTGGCGAGGAAACAAATGGGAGGTTGAGTCTGTGGTTGACGGTCACGCGGGTTGTGAGGTCTATCTCCTTCGGCTCAACCTCAACCCAATTCGGAACCAGTATGACATCACGAAACGTGACTGCGAAGCTTGCATCCTTCAACTTCTGACCAAACTTTTGATCCATGAATCGAGCACCTACTCAAACTCTATGGTTGCAGGCGGCTTCGGAGTCACATCATAGTATACACGTGAAACCCCGCGGCATTCTTTGAGGATTTCTTGAGAGATTTCAATGAGCAGACTTGGATCTAGCTCGCTGACATCTGCTGTCATGAAGTCCTTTGTCTGAACAGCTCTTATCGCAACAATATAAGCCGCCCTCCTCAAGGATCTCGCAGTCTCTACCAATACATGACTGATTGCCGGCAACCGATCGACAACAACACCTTGAGCCTTAACTAGCTTCTTGATCGAGGGAACCACCAACCTCTTTCTGCTGGTCAAAGAGATGGCAAGAACTTTGCCATACTTTCTGGCGCCCGCTTCTATCCCTGTCGCCTTATTCACGAAGAACCCAGTACCCAAATTGTCCACATAGGAAAGAAGAAACTCCTTCAACTTCGCCGCGGCCTTCCCGCTGCCACCGTCCTTTCGGAATCTTCTGTCTAGAACTACTGCGAAGTATTGGTCGCAGCCCTTTGAGTCGAGACATCTCCTTACGATCAGATCAGCCCTCTTCAATGTCTCAAGCTTCTTCCCATCTATGGCTCCCACTGCTCTCACGGACAGCCCTGGACCTGGGAAGGGTTGTCGTTGGAATAATTCTTCACGAATTCCGATGAACTTGGCAACCTCTCTTACTTGAAACTTGTACAGCTCCACCAGCGGCTCAAGAACCCTGAAACCGTACCTTCTCTTGGGGTCTATTCCAACCTGAGACAGAACGTTATGCTGTGTCTTGATACCTCCGCGCGTCTCAATCCAATCTGGGGCTATGGTTCCTTGCACAAGAAAACTGCACTGTTTTCTTCTCGCCTCCTCAGATAGGGTTTCATAGAAGTTTGCTCTGAAAAGCTTGCGCTTCCTTTCGGCGTTGGATACTCCTCTCATTTGCTTCAGGAATCTCTTTCGAGCGTCTATCACCTCAACATCGAGAGGAATAGGGAGCGACAACAGCGTCCCAACTATGCTCTCCGATTCGTTGGTGCGCATGAAACCTGTGTCGATGAACACGGAGAAGACATTTGGTCCGATCGCTTTTCGGACAAGAGTCGCTGCAGTGGTGCTATCGACTCCCCCAGAAACTGCTGCGAGGACCCGCTCGCTTCCTACTTTTTCTCTGAGTTCCTGAACTTGACTCTCCACATAACTCTGAGCGTTGAACTCAGTCATTCGAAGCCACTTACGACCTATGGCGGGCCCTTAGTCATAAAAGACCTCTCGACACGAACAAAGCAACGCTATCTAAAGTAAAATTCATCGTCAGCCTGTTCGATTGGATCGATTCCTCGCTCTTCTCCATTGGTGCAGGACAAATACGCCAAATAGTGGGAGGAGTAGAGCGAACCAGAGAGACGAGAGCAGATCTACGCCGAACGCGTGAACGTATGCAATGATAAGGAGGATTGAGGCGACTTCGATTGCAACGCAGAGCGGATTCGAAACATAGTCTTTGAAGTCATACGGAAAGATAGCGACGCCGAAGGTCTTCTTGCTCAGAGGGTATAGCCAAGGGCGGCCTCGTACATCAGCGGAGTCCGTGAGAAGATGAAGCAAACCGCCCGTCAAGAATGAAGTAGACCAAGCTACATTGAGGGTAAGCAGGACCAGTGCACCGGCAAGAGGCAGCCAAACTGAATGGAACACGCTTCCGCAGTGGTAGTCTTCATCCTCAAGTCGAAGGATGGGTAAGAACGCGTCGAAACCTGAGAGAGATGCGCCTACCAACAAGAAGAAAAGATCGAGATTCGGAAACAACAACTTTACGGCGAACATCAAGGCCAGATGCGCGACAAGCAACTGTATCGCCCTCTCAGACTCGGTACACAGACGACCACTGCCCTCCAGATTCTTGACAGCCATGGAATACCTTTTTAAGGAATTGGGGAATTATCTCTCGCCAAGTGGTTGAAGTGACAGGTGAATCTGTTCCAGCTGAACAGAACGGTTGACGAGCTACACTGCACGTCTTCGACCACTATTCTCAAGAGGGATTCTCGCGATGGCAGTGGAAAGAGGAATAACTGTAAAGAAGAGTGAAGACCTCTCAGAATGGTTCACGCAGGTCATAACGAAAGCGGGGCTCTGTGACTATGCTGGAATCAAAGGGTTCATAGTCTTCATGCCGTATTCGTATGAGATCTGGGAGAACATCAAGCGGTTCCTAGACGAGAAGTTGAAGGCTACAGGGCATAAGAACGCCTACTTCCCGGCCTTGATTCCGGAAAGTTACCTCAGGAAGGAGGCTGAACATTTTTCAGGGTTTGTCCCAGAGGTCTTTTGGGTTACCCACACAGGGGACTCTGAGCTTGGCGAAAGGCTGGCGATGAGGCCCACATCGGAAACGATTGTCTGTGACTCATACTCGCGATGGATAAAGAGTTGGAGAGACCTTCCGGTTCTGATAAACCTCTGGAATTCTGTGTTCAGGGCCGAGATAACGGCAACTAAACCTTTCCTACGAACATCTGAATTCCTATGGCAGGAAGGCCACACGGCCCATGCAACGGCCGAAGAAGCCGAGAAAGAAGTCCACGACATCTTAGAGACATACAGACAGCTCGTAGAAGAGCAACTCGCGGTCCCAATGCTGTTAGGCGCAAAGACCGAAGCGGAGAAGTTCGTCGGAGCAAGTTACACTCTGACAATGGAGGCGATGATGCCGGACGGCAAGGCCCTACAGATGGGCACATCGCATTTTCTAGCCCAGAACTTCTCTAAGCCTTTCGAGATCAAGTACCTCGGAAAAGACGAGAAAGACCATTACGTCTGGCAGACAAGCTGGGGTGTAACCACCCGAATGATAGGGGCAGTCATCATGGTACACGGCGATGACAGAGGCCTTGTGCTTCCTCCCCGAATAGCACCGATCCAAACAGTCATCGTGCCGATATTCTACAAGGATGAGGATCGAGACAAAGTGCTCAGTAAGGCGAAAGAGATGACCAAGCTTCTGCAAGAGAACGGGATCTCAACGCATTTGGATGACAGGACAGAGTATACCCCAGGCTGGAAGTTCAACGAATGGGAAATGAAAGGCGTGCCAACAAGGATTGAGATAGGCCCCAGAGACATCGCAGTGGCCCAAGTGGTAATCTCAAGAAGGGACACAGGACAGAAGAGTGAGGTCAAGATTGCCAACCTGCCCCAAGAGATCATGAAGATACTGGAATCCGTTCAAGCCAACCTCTACGCGAAGGCCAGGCGGCAACTTGAGCAGAATATTAGAACGGTCAAATCATACGAGGAGTTCAAACAAATCCTCGAAAACGTGGGCGGTTTCGTGAGAGCCTGCTGGTGTGGCCGGCCTGAATGCGAGGCAAAGATCAAGCAGGACACTGGCGCTACTATCAGAACTGTTCCTCTCAAGAGAGAAGAGATCTTCGGTAACTGCATCTTGTGCGGAAAAGATGCAAGCGATGTCGTGTACTTTGCTAGGGCGTACTGAGGGCGCTATTCCACCCTCCGCACGCCTGAAAGAACTATGTTGGCCCTTTCAATAAGCTTACTTACATCTCGAATGAAACATGGCCCTGATGTCTCCACCTTGATAGAGGCGGCTGCCGCGCCTACGCAAGCGGACCACACTGGCTCCTTAGACCGAACATATTCTGTGAGAAAAGCGCCGCTGAATGCGTCTCCTGCGCCGGTGGGGTCAACAACAGTTTCAGGTTTGAAGGCAGGTATACGAAAAATTCTGCGGTCGTGTAGGAGATCAGACCCGTCACTGCTTCTTGTGAGGATACAGACCGACGGCCCGAGACGCTTCAGTCTCCTCAGAGCATTCTTAGAACTGATCCCCCCCATCATTCTCAACTCGTCAGAGGATCCTCTTAAGACATCTATTCTTCTTAGAAGCACTTTATCGAGCCAAGACCTCGCCACCACTTGGCCGCTTCGAGCAACTCTCCTAAGATACCCCTGCGGGTCAAGAGATGTTACCATGGATCGACTCGCAAGTGACTTTGCAGCTGCTTCTGGGATCTCATCAATGACTGGCCCTATGTGTAGACTTCGAATTCGGAGACCTTTGGGTAGGTCAAACTGGCTGATGTTTTCGCATTTGCTAACTAGCCTCAGCGATCGTTTCTCCTTCCAATATCTAATCTCAAATCTCGTAGTCGGGGTGCGGCTCACCTTCAGGAGTCTGGTGTCAATTGCCATCTGAACAAGCCATTTCATTCGGCTTCTTCCGAAGTCAGTTCCAACCTTAGATAGGGCATATGTCTTTGCACCCAGCGAGGCTGCTATCAGCGATGCGTGAACTGCCGGTCCACCGGGAATCCAAGTGGGTCTCTCTTGCCGGCCTCTTCTGATGCAGTCAAGAGTAATGTGGCCTACAGTAACAAAGTCCAACATGCTGTTTCACATTGACTTGACGAAACGGTGGCGATTGGCCGATGACTAGGCAGTAGGATGCTAAAAAACTGTGGGAAATCAAGGTTCCTTTTGGCACCGAAGAAGTGTGATCTTTCGTGATCGAGGTGAAGAGTTGGAAGAGTATCGCCGATTCCACAGTTGTTCACTTCTTCTGGCTTCGTCTTTGTAGCATATCTCCCTTGGGATAAAGCCATAATAAGCGGTCGTTCAGGATTAGACCAAGAAGAAGGCATAGGAGATGGGAAAGAAAAGGAAGTCTAGGGGGCGAAGCAAGGGTGGAAAAGGAAGGTCCGAACTGGTCCAGTGCAGCAACTGCGGGATGCAGGTTCCTAGAGACAAAGCAAAGAGAGTGACTCACTGGGTCTCATTGGTTGAGCCCACCTTGGCACGCGAACTCAGGGCCAAAGGCACCTACATCGCAAGGCGGCAAGTATTCAAGTACTATTGTGTGTCCTGTGCCGTTCACTTCGGGGTCACGAAGGTCCGGGCGAGAGAAGAAAGGCGGTTCCCGCACTAAACCTATGCAAACTGCTTGAAGACTTCTGGAAGATTCTAAGAGATCTTGCGATACACACGGGACGTGGTAGTTCCTAGGGTTTATGCTCTCAACAACGACAGGGAACTTCATAGAAGATCGTTCGTCTAGGTCAACTCCCTGTACGCATGATAAACTCTCTGCAGGACAGTAACTGACGCCAGAACTGATATGGCAATGATCGCCGCCTCAACGAAACCAGCTAGGGTCGCGGCGACAAGAATCAGCAGCCTCTCAGGCCTCTCTGCAATCCCGACTCTCATATCGGCTCCCTCGCTTTCACCTCTAGCTCTCGTGTAGCTTACGAGGATCGAACTTGAAATGGCCCAGAGACCCCAAAAGGTTGAGCATAAGCCTGCGAGAACAATCGCTGAGAGCACAAGCATCTCGCCAACCTTGTCAATCAGGGAATCGCAGAAGCCGCCGAATTTTGTGACTTGGCCATAAAGTCGAGCAATTGCTCCATCCAAAGCGTCGAAGAACCCAGAAAAAAGGAGAAGAGCGGCAGCCAGCAGCGACAGTGAGCCATTACTCGGTGAAAGATAGTAGCAGGCCGAAGACCCGATGGCAAGAAGCATACCTAGGATGCTCGCAGATGTGGGGCTGAGGCCCAGAAGGTGCAGTTGTCTCGCGTGAAAGTCAAAGAATCTCCTTGATTGTTCTTTTAGTTTGGTGAGCACCGGCTTTCCCTAAACTACGATACCTCAGTATGCCTTTAAACTGCTATGGCATCATATACCAGATTGACTGTACGGCCAGTAGCAGGCTTGACGCCAAGATGGGCAAGATAGACAAGGGAGTCAAGTGCAGTGTAGAAGGCTGCACTGAAGCTGCCATACGGTCAATCTCCGCCGAGATGGCTTCACAGGGGAAACTGAAGACAACGGAAGCGAGAAGAGCCTATCTCTGCAAGAAGCACTACAAGGAGCTGAAGAAGCATCTCAAGAAAGACCGTAGACTCCAGAAGTGGCGTTGGAACCCGTAGGCCCAGGGGGTCATTAGAGAATTGAGAATGCTTCTGATACATGCCGATCACTTCGAATATGAAGTGCTTGAAAGAGCTATTGAGGAACCAGAACAAGTCGCTGACCCTGAAAGAAAGGGGATGATGGATGATGTGTTGGTTTCGTTCTGCACAGTGGAGAAAGCAGACGAGAAGAACCCGGAGAAAGTTGCGAGGAACGCAGCTGGATCAATCAGGGAAGTCGCTGAATGGGTGAAGGCAAAGAGGATCGTAATCTACCCTTACGCGCACTTGTCGAATACTTTGGCGTCAAAAGACGCGGCCGTCGCGATTCTCAGGAATACCCAGACGGAGCTGTCGCGCAGCGGATACGAGACCACGAAGAGCCCATTCGGATGGTACAAGAGCTTCAAGATATCATGCAAGGGCCACCCGCTCTCAGAACTTTCTCGAACAATCACGTCTGAGGAGGAGCGTCCGAAAGAATCGCATGTTGAGGTAGAATACGCTGTGCTCGACACGCAAGGCCGAATCCATGATCCCAAGGCATACCCTTTCAAACCTGACGAAGGCGACTTCAGAATGCTTGTTGAAAAAGAAGCCTTCAAGATCGGGTTAGTTGGAGGAAAGCCGCGATTCTTGGATTATTGCAGGAAGTTCGGGTTCGAGTGGGAACCATACTCAGACATTGGACACATGAGGTATGGCCCTGAAGCAAGTCTCATGTTCGAACTCGTCGCTAACTACTCTTGGACGGTGGCGGAGTCGCTCGGCATACCGGTCTTTGAGGTTCGAGGCACGAACATGTTCGACCTCTCAGTCAAACCCGTAAAGGAACATGCGGAACTGTTCGGAGGCAGACTCTATCAGGTGAACGTAGATGAGAAAAGCTATGTGCTCAGGTACGCGGCCTGCCACCAGCAATTTGCCATGCTGAAAGACTGGACGATCAGTTACCGGCAGATACCTTTTGGAACGTTTGAAGTGGCGGACAGCTACAGGCTGGAACAGAGCGGAGAACTCCTGCTCTGCTTCAGAGTCAGAAAACTCCACATGCCAGACCTGCACGTGTTCTGTCGGGATGTCGAAGACGCCAAAGTCGCCTCTATGAAGATCCACAGAAAGATCTATGAAGAGATAGGCAAGCTCGGAAGAGACTACGTGTCGATCTACAACACGACCAAGAGCTTCTACGAGCAGAACAAAGCTTTCTTCGGCGAACTCGTGGCAGTCGAGAGGAAACCTGTACTCCTCAGCTTTGTCCCTGAAGGGATCTACTACTGGGTCATCAATGTCGAGTATACAATAATTGATGATCTCGGCCGACCGAGAGAGATAGCAACATTCCAAATAGACGTCGGAAACGCCGAGAGATTTGGCATAACCTATACAGATGCTGACGGAAACAAACAGTATCCGCCAATAATACACAGCGCTCTAATTGGAACAGTTGAACGCTACATATTCGCCGCTTTGGACACTGCGGCTAAGCAGGAGAAAGAGGGAAAGACTCCAAGTCTTCCGCTCTGGCTCACCCCAATACAGATAAGAATCATCCCTGTAAGCGACAACTTCACACAGCGCGCACAAGATCTACTGTCCGAGATCGAAAGCGCCAACATCAGGGTAGACCTAGACGATCGCCCGGAATCCATTTCAAAACGCGTCAGAGACGCCGAAGTCAACTGGATACCGTACATCGTCGTGATAGGAGAGAAAGAGATGAAGACGGATCTCCTCAACGTCAGGAAGAGAGAAACGGGAGAGCAGAAGTCCATGTCTGTTCGCCAACTGATTGAAGAGGTGACGAGTCGGTCGAAAGGATACCCAAGGGAAAGCCTAAAGATGCCTTCACTCCTCAGCCAAAGACCCGTCTACAAGCCGTAGGTTGGACCGAGCTCTGAACGCCCTCAGACGGGGGCCGCAAGTAGTATTTTATACCAAGTCTGGCCAATCAAGACAGGATGCGCCATGAGCAGAGATCAGATCTACGGCGCGGTCGTCTTCTTGGTATCTCTCCTAGTGGCTGTGGCATACGTATCCATCTTCGTCGGAGGATATCTTGAGATAGCATTTCTGAGGCAACTCGAATGGTTGGCGGTAGCCATTCCAGTGGCACTGGCGGTTCTCGCCGTTCTGGCGATACTCATGTGGATTGGATGGACGATGTTGACCACGCCTCCGCTGGAGGAGATAGCCCCCCCTTCGGCCCCCCAGAACAAGTCTTGAGGTTTTAATATACCAAGACAAGAATTCCTGACCTACTGTTGGTGCACTGCTTATACAGAGGAAACCACCAAATATGTTCCCTACGCCCCTTGGATGACCAAGTAGGGATCGGTGAAGTGAGAAAGATGATTGATTCGAGATTCTGGATCTCGATAGCAGTGATAACGATCGTTGGAACAGCAGGCAGCATACTCTTCAAGTATGGAACGGATGCTTTTGGAACCTTGACCTTTGAACGCTTGCTTCAGATAGAGCTGTCGAAGATGTCACTTGCCGGGCTCGCCATTCTATCAGTCGGAATACTGATGACCCTGCTCGGAGGACATATTCTTAGACCCGCTTCATTCGCCATTGAATTCCTATTCTACCCAGCCGTGTTCCTTGCTTTAGTCATGCTCTTTGTTTCCCGCTTCCTGATTGGAATACCTCTGTCCGTGACGGGGCTCGGCCGGCTCAATGCGCTCCTTACAGTATTATCGATCGTTTCGACAGCAGTAGCCAGCGCAATTGTCTTCAAGGAGACTTTCAATATTCGAGTGATTGCCGGTTTCTTACTCGGTGCGATATCCATTCTGCTAATCGGACAAGCGTAAGGCATCCTGGGATTGCTGTCTCACCGTATAACACGCTAAAAAGGACACGGAATCGCATTCTCTGACGTACGAATTGCTGCCAGCTACGAGCTAGGACAAGGGATGAGAAGCTTCAAGGAATTGATGAATCTCTACGATAGAAGAGCGAAGCATCAGAGTGGAATTTTAGAGTTCAGTCTCCGATTGAAACAGTCGCTAATCGGAACAGATACAGAAGAAGACAAGAAGAGAGAAATTCGCTCATTCATGAGCAAAGGCGTACAGAGCGAAAGGGAACGCTCGAAACTACTATCTGGCAAGCCAATTCGAAAGCGCCCTCAAGCCAAGTATAATCCGGCCGCCGACTACGCTAGGTGCTACTTGTCAAAGGCGATCTCAAACATCATGAGCCGCCTGACCAGCAGATACAAGAATGAAGCTGCACGGAAAGAGTTCTTCACAAACCTCGCAGCAACAAGCGAAGTAATCCATCTCTCTCTTTCTGAAGAAAGAATTGAAGCCCTATTCGATAGCAGAGATTCAAACAAGATTGCGAACATCGTACTAAGGGAAACAGCGGGCCTCGTGAAGTCGAACTTCGACCCAAGCCTTGAGCTAAGGCAGGAATTGGCGAAGGGCCAACGTGAGCTCTCAGAGTTCATGTCACGAGTTGGGGATCTGGCTGGCACAGAATGGGAAAAATCCGAAAAGTTCGATGACCATCTTGCGTTGGTCTCCTTCTTCGACCCTTGGTACTTAGAGGACAAGGAAACGGAAAAGTGGGGGGTTGTATACTACTCAAACCCGACTACCATGAACGTCGCCCCACCCGTAATGTTCTTTGACGCTCTGAGGCGATCAGTGATTGCGAGAGAGGCGGTCAACCTGCTCAGCCCCCGTATCGTGGACTCCGTCCCTAGGTTATACGAGCAGTCAGAATACCTCGTAACAAAGTTGCTTGATGACAAATATGAAAGAGAGTTCTGGCTCTTTGCAAGACATGGCCTGAGAGAAGAAACCAAGAGGGATGTGATAACTGGCATCTCCGACTTCTTCGGTTACTACGAAAGCTTCGTAGGCGATGACCTCTACAAGCAGGTCTGGTCCAGGTTAGGTGAAATGACGCGCTTATCGCTTCGGATAGGCTCAGTACCAGAATTTGCAAGGATGCTTGACACTATTGCAGCGCGCCCAGCGCGAGTGCAACTTGCCCGCGACGAAATAGCAGTTTTCAAGGTGCTGGCAGCGAGGCCTGACATACCCATGAGCGAGTTGGCGCGACATGTTGGCACAAGCATTCCGACCGCGACTAAGATTATGCAAAGGGTGACACAGAAAGCGGCCATGCGGTTTTTCATACATGTAGACGATCGTGCGCTGGGTCTCGACGAAGTCCTGTTTCTGATAAGGACTTCAAGACCCGATCGGTTACCAGCAGTTCTGTGGCGAATTCCGTACTGTAGAGACATCTATCGTCTATATGGCCCGATGGATTACTTCATTGTTGTGAATGTTCCGGAAGAAAACGCCAGTTTTGTCGGTAAACTTGAATCGGCACTAAAAGACTGTGACGTTGCATCAGAGATAACGACACTTGTCGCAACAAGGGATTTCTCAAACATGAGTTTTGAATACTATGACTCAAGCGAATCGGTTTGGCACGTGCACTGGGATAGTTGGGGGGCTGGACTTGCGAAGGCACTCAAGGAAGACCAAGACCTGATTCGAACTCGTGTCTTTCAACGTGGAACGGAAAGAACAAGTCTTGACAGACTTGATCTTCAGATAATGGAGAAGCTCATGTATAACTCCAGAAGCTCCTTCTCAGAGATTGGAAAGACTCTTGGAGTTTCTGGGGCATACATCAGTAGAAAAATCCACAGGCTATTGAGGAACGGGGTCTTTAGGCCTGTTGCCAAACCGTATAGGATCGGAGCCGAGGAATTCGCATTGGTAACGATTCCTTGCGACGGCGCTTTTGTCGAACCATTAGTCAAATTCTTGGACAAGTTGCCGGCGTGGCGTGGCGCCGAGGTCAGCGGAGACTTCGACGGAATACTCGCTCAAGTCGGAGTTCCGTCGGGGGAGGTAAACCAACTCTTCATGGTTCTTGACGATCGCTTGGTGAAAACTCGTCTCGCAGACTGCTTGTTCAACGTGGTTGGAATGTGGTCGAGTCTTCGAAGGTGGCTTCCCATCAACCTCTATTCAAAGAACGAAGGGTGGAAGTTCGAAGAAGATACCTATCTAGGAATAATAGACCGGTATGGAAAATAGGGGGCAAGCGAAAAGCTCGCCGCCGGCGTACTCAAGGTGGAACTCACCACTCGGGGCATGGCGGATCCCAGATACCTACTGGATCATCTTCAGCCTTGACTCTCTTCTTCAAGATATTCACCTCCTCATTTTTGATGCCGTCTTCTTGACCTAGCGGTCCCTTAATTGTTCGATGGCGAACGGTAAATCCCTTTTGTTCCAAGATTTGAAGGATTTTCTAGAAATATTTCGTAAATGTTATCCAAGTGGGAGGGGACGAGACAGTCTTCTATACATTTTGGTCCTATTTTCTGTTGCTAGTATTCGATTCCTTTTCTTGCTCGGATTCCCTGACTATACGGATGTTTGACCTCTCTCATCTCGGTTACAAGGTCCGCCACGTCGATTATCTCCTTCGGAGCGTATCTGCCAGTAAGAACCACCTCCACATTTGGCGGTTTTTCCTTGAGAACTTTGATCAAGTCCTTAACAGACAACAGACCCAGATGCATCGCCACGTTTACTTCATCAAGAATGACTATGTCGAACTTTCCATTCCGAATAGCTCTATTCGCATGGTCAAACGCTTTCTTCGCCTCAATGAAGTCCTCAGTGGTGGGTTTTCCCGTGATGAATTGTCCTCGGCCGTAGGCGGCCATCTCCAGGTAGGGAAGCTTTTCTACTATGTACAGTTCGCCGTAGTCAAATCCCCCTTTTATGAATTGAACCATGCATACCTTCAAGCCTCGGCCCATTGCTCTGAGCGCAAGGCCAAAGGCAGCCCCTGTCTTTCCTTTTCCGTTTCCCGTGTAGACTTGAACCAGTCCTTTCTCCAGTCCAGGATTCATCAAGACTTCTCCACGATTTTCCAGTTGAAGTCAAACACTCTCCGGGTTCTCAAGGCCTGAGATTCATACGTCGAATCTCCTTCTTCTCAGTGACTTTGTTCACGAGTGCAGTCGCGGCCTCATATGGGTCCAACTGCCTACTCGCTATCTTCTCAACGATGTTCTCATAATCAGGATCCTTTCTTAGATCTGCCATAACCGTTTCGGCAAGTCTTGCCTTAACAGCCTCTAGGAGTTGAATCTCACCTTTCATCTTCCTGCGGCCCACGCCTGACTTTCTAAGAAAACTTCTATGTTCCTCCAGTTTTTCGACGAGCTTCTCTACTCCTTCATTTGATATCGCAATCGTCTTGACGATTGAGGGGCTCCATTCCTTCCGCTCGGTATCAAGCTCAAGCGCCTCCATAATATCCAACACGGTTCTTTCCGCGTTCTCTCGGTCCGCCTTGTTCACCACTATTATGTCACCAATCTCCATTATTCCAGCTTTTATTGCCTGTATGTCATCGCCAAGGCCCGGAGCCATGACAAGCACGATCGTGTCCGCAAGCTTGATCACATCCACCTCTGATTGCCCGGCTCCGACCGTTTCCACGAAGATGATGTCGCAGCCGAAAGCATCGAGCACGCTAACAAGGTCAGCGGTGGATCTTGCAAGCCCTCCTAAGCTTCCTCTGGTCGCCATGCTTCTAACGAAGACGCCTTCGTCCCCGCTCAGCTCCTGCATTCTGATTCTATCTCCAAGAAAGGCCCCTCCCGAGAAAGGGCTTGAAGGATCTACAGCGATGATACCTACTTTCTTCCCTTGCTTCCTATACTGCTTTGCGAGTTGCCCGATGAGAGTGCTCTTCCCCGAGCCGGGCGGCCCTGTGACTCCAACAGTGTACGCGTTTCCAGTATGAGGGTAAAGTTCAGAGATGGCAGCTCTTGAATCAGGATCCTCGTTTTCGATTGCCGTCATCAATCGAGCGACAGATCTTCTGTCCCGCCTCAAGACGCCTTGCGCTAGGTCTCTTGCTGAGAATGTCATGTCTGGATACTTCACAGGTCGCCTACAATCTTCTTCTTAGATTGTTTCTGATGTAGTTCACTGTGGCATGGGTCGGAGTTCCTGGACCAAAGACTTCAGCGATTCCTATCTCCTTGAGCTTTGAGACATCTTCCTCAGGGATTACTCCTCCAGCAATCACTAGGACATCGTCCAAATCCTTACTCTTCATAAGATCGATTACTTTCGGCAGGAGAGTCATATGGGCACCGGAGAGGATGCTTAGGCACAGAACATCGACGTCCTCCTGCATTGCTGCCTCGACTATTTGCTCGGGAGTTTGCCTTAGACCGGTGTAGATAACTTCCATTCCTGCATCTCGGAGCGCTCGAGCGACAACTTTTGCTCCTCTGTCGTGGCTGTTCAATCCTGGCTTCGCCACGAGAGCTCTGATCTTTCGTTCGACTCTCGCGCTCAAAAAATGACTAACTCCTGATACTGCCCGTACACTTCACGAAGAACTCCACAGATCTCTCCGAGTGTACAGTAGGCTTTCACGCAGTCAAGAATGTGCGGCATCAGATTATGACCCTTCTCAGCAGCTTGTCGAAGTTCATCCAGTGTTCTTGTCACAATGTCTTGGTTCCTGCTCTCTTTCAATCTTCTGAGGCTCCTCAGCTGAACTTCCTCTACATTAGGATCTATCCTTAGCAGTGGAATCTTGCCAGTTTCATCTCCCGCATATTCGTTTAGTCCAACTATGAGCATCTCTTTCTTCTCTATCTCCAGTTGATACTTGTAGGCGCTGTTAGCTATCTCCTTCTGGAGAAATCCTTTCTCAATCGCTTGGAATATTCCCCCCATCGCATCTATTCGGTCAATGTATTTTAGAGCTTCCTCCTCCATCTGTCTGGTCAAGGACTCAAGATAGAACGATCCTCCCAATGGATCGACCGTATTGGATACGCCGCTCTCGTGCGCTATGATTTGCTGTGTTCTAAGAGCGATCCTCACCGCTTCCTCGGAAGGCAACGCTAGGGCTTCGTCGAACGAGTTTGTGTGTAGAGACTGTGTACCCCCCAAGACCGCCGCAAGCGCTTGAATTGCTACTCTGATGATGTTGTTTACAGGTTGTTGAGCAGTCAATGTGCAGCCAGATGTCTGAACGTGCATCCTCATCCACATGGATCGAGCATTCTTTGCTTTGAACCTCTCTCTCATGAACTGGGCCCAAATCTTTCTTGCTGCCCGAAACTTCGCAACCTCCTCGAATAGGTCATTGTGCGCCGCAAAAAAGAACGAGAGTCTTGGCGCGAATTCGTCAACATCGAGTCCTCTGTCCACCGCTGCCTGCACGTAAGCTAAGCCATCTGCAAGAGTAAAAGAGAGTTCTTGGACGGCGTTGGCCCCGGCCTCTCTTATGTGATACCCGCTGATGCTAATCGGATTCCATTTGGGAAGGTTCTTCGCACAGTACTCGATGACGTCAACAACAAGCTCGACAGATGGTTTCGGCGGAAAGATGCAGAGTTTCTGTGCGAAGAACTCTTTGAGCATGTCATTTTGAGTCGTGCCTGATAGCAATTCAGGCGCAACTCCCTGTTTCTGG
>CAYQCQ010000026.1:0-15452 GCA_964416035.1 uncultured Candidatus Bathyarchaeia archaeon | reverse complement strand
ACTCAGTTGATTCTTCCAGAGATATGCCACATGGTAAAGCACGCCTCAGAGTGATAAGGCATTGCCTGACGCCGGACAGATCGTTGACGGATATGGAAGACCGTTTCTAAACTTCAGAATCTCAGTGACTCAGAGATGCAATCTCAAGTGCCCCTACTGTCACAGGGAAGGACAACCTCAAAGCAAGGACGAGATGACACCGGCTGAAATCGCCAAGATAGCTGGAATCGCAAGTGAATTGGGCGCCCGACGCGTCAAGCTGACCGGGGGAGAGCCGCTCATTCGTCAGGAAATTACGGAAATTGTCAGACTCCTCAATGAAAGAAAGACGATTGAGGAGATCTCAATGGTGACCAACGGGACCCTGCTTACATATCCGCTTGCAAAAAACCTGAAGCGAAATGGACTGGTGAGGATCAACATCAACATTCCCTCGGTTGATGCTGAAACCTACAAAAGTCTAACTGGAGGTAGACTCAGCGATGCGCTTGAAGGAGTTAAGGCAGCCAAGTCGGCTGGTCTCTATCCTGTAAAAGTGAACATGCTTGTTTTGGGAGGCCTCAACGACGATCAGGTCGACTCCATGTTGCAATTCTGCCGTCAGGCTGGCGCTACACTGCAGCTTATCGAACTCGAGCCACTAAACGTGGAGAGCAGATACTATTCTCAGCATCACTACTCACTTGATCGCATAGAGAAGGAGTTGTCCGGCAAAGCGCACAAAGTCGAGGTGAGGCGATCCATGCATGGAAGAAAGGTGTACCATCTCGACGACGCCCGAGTGGAGGTTGTCAAACCTGTAGAGAATACGGAGTTTTGTCTCCGCTGTTCGAGGATGAGGCTTACGAGCGACGGCAAGCTGAAGTCCTGCCTGATGCGATGCGATGACCTCGCGGATATTCTTGGCCCAATCAGGTCTGGAGCAAGTGATCGAGAAATCAGAGAACTCATAGAGTCCTCAGCTAGGATGCGACGGCCCTTCTACGTCGGGCAACTCTCTTAGGGGCTGCCTTCCGCTCTTTGACCTTGACCGGTTTTCTTGCCTTCTTCTCTTTCTCCTTGGCGCTCTTCCCGGATAGGTATTGGACCATCTCCTCGTCCAAGTCAAGCCACCCGGCGATTTCTGAAGCCATTTCTGAGTTGTTCTGGAAGACGAAGGATAGGTATGGCAAGAAGTGTTTCTGTGCGGCCCTACTTGAGAGGTGGCTTTTTGCTCCTATCTTTGCTCCTATCGCAGACCTTAGTGCTCTTTCCCTCTTTGTTCTGGACAGTGATATAATCCTACTGGGAAATCTCATCGGCGTCCAAGCTGGCTTTGTCCATTCCTTCGACATTGCAACTCCAGCGGTCATTTGATCTATAGCGAAAGGAAGCAGCTGCCATGCCTGCAACCTCCTCATCCTTGCCAAGTAGAGATCGGCCTTCGATAGCGCCCCTAACGCCTTAGCCAAGTCTCTGGGATCCGTGAGTTGTAGAGGTGCGTTCTCGTAGATCCACTCGAAGAACATGTCGAGGTCCACATCTGCCATGTCTGTGGCTCTTCTAGCTTGGATACCGCTCTTTGATGAGAAGACTGTTCTCAAAGCATCAAAGATCGTTTCCTTTCTGTCTCTCCAACCGAGCCATTCCACATCCGCGTAGCTCAGCCTCTTCCTGCCGATAGTGAACGTTTGAAGGTCGTTTATGATAGATCGCATGTCACCTTTGTTTCGATCGACGATCAGTCTTAGCGCCTGTTCGTCTACCTCTATTCCTTCGGAGGCGCAGAGTTTCCTCAGATAAGGAAGAGAGTCTCGCACCCCGAGCCTCTTGAATTCGATAGCGAGGCAGAGCTGGCGAAGCGGCCTGATCTTTGGATCCCAAGGATCGTTCGCAGTGAGAACGATTGGGCACTTGGCATCGTTAATCGTTTCAACAAGTGTGGGGATTGCTCCTTTGTCTTCAGACAAATTGATGCCATCGATCTCGTCTAACAGAATCAGTCGATTTCTTCCAAAGAGTTCGCCTTGAGTGGCAGCGCCTCCTGCTATCCTCCTGAGTTGATCCTCATTCCTCTTGTCGCTTGCGTTTATCTCAACTAGATCGAACTTCAAGTCGTTAGCAGCAGCTTCGACCGTGACAGTCTTGCCAGTTCCTGGAGGACCATGAAGCAGTGCCGCCTTCTTTGCTGGTGTCCTTTTCTGCCATGAACTTATCCAAGCGATGAAAGCTTCTTTTGCTTCTTTGTTGCCTGCAACATCCGAGAGCGTTTTGGGCCTGTGCTTCACTGTCCAGAGGAGAGACATTTGGAAATCACTAGTTGGCTTCCTGAGCGATCGCTGCAAGTCTAGCGAGCAATGCGCTGAGCTGTACTTCTTCGTCTCCGCCCTGTATCAATCGGAAGTCGGCCTCTCCGATCGCGTCTGCAAGTGCGATCTTGTTTCGCTCGGGAACTTCCATTCTGAAGATCTCTGAATGCATCTGCTTGACGATGTCTGAGCCAGATAGGCCGTACTCCACGAGAAGCGACCTCAGCGTTTGTCTCGCCTTCAGGAATTCTCCTTTGAAGGCAAGATCAAGCATCTCTCTTACGTCCTTGGGCTTTGCCCTGCCCACAACCACGTAAACGGATTCTTCAGAAACAGGTTTCCCCAGGGAGGCTGCAGCCTGAAGCGTGTTTATGGCTTTTCTAAGGTCTCCTTCCGCAACCTCGACCAGCGCGGCTACTCCGTCAGCTTCAAGCTCGACTCTCTCCTTTTTCGCTATGTGATTCAGGTAGTCAGCGACATCTTGGCTTCTCAACGGGGTGAATCTGAACAGGGCACATCTTGATTGAATAGGTTCGATGACTCGTCCGGAATAGTTGCAGCAAAGTATGAACCTGCAGGATTCCGTGTATCTTTCCATAGTCCTTCTCAGTGCTTGTTGCGCGTCAGACGTCATGTTGTCCGCCTCGTCGAGAACAAGGATCTTGAACGGAACCTCACTTATCGTTGCAATCCTAGCGAATTCCTTTACCGTGGTTCGTACAACATCGATCCCTCGGGCATCACTCGCGTTAAGCTCCATAAACGCATCCATGTACCTCTCCCCGAAGAGGTCGCGAGCCAAACACAACGCAGCAGTGGTCTTTCCCGTGCCTGGAGGACCAGCAAACAGACAATGCGTCATCGTCTTGGTCTCAACAAACTTCTTCAGCCTACCCACAATCTCCGCTTGGTTCCTCATCTCAGACAACGATCTCGGTCTATACTTCTCAGCCCACATCGCATGCTCCATCGCGTCACTCACCTTAGATGATCCTCGCTCAAACTTATCGTTGGCTATGGAGTTAAGGATTTTAGTCCACATCTGCTATGTGTGAGTAAACTCACCGAATCGTTGAGGACTAGTCCGACATGTCGTTCTACATTTGAGTTTGCTCGCAAAGTCTTAATTACCAAAACCCCTTTGATGATCGCCACCAACCTTGAACTCGAAATCGGAGAGGAAGGATATGCCTGAAAGAAAGGGAAATCCTTGGGAAGAAGCGCTAAAGCAACTAGAGATAGCTGCGGAGAAGCTCAAGCTAGAACCGAGCATCGTACAAATGCTCAAGCACCCAAGGCGAACGATAACTGTCGCTGTGCCAACAAGAATGGATAATGGGTCGATCAAGGTCTTCACTGGATATAGAGTTCAACACAACAATTGGAGGGGCCCGCATAAAGGGGGAATAAGGTACCACCCTGATGTAGACCTCGACGAAGTAAAGGCGCTTGCGATGTGGATGACTTGGAAGTGCGCTGTCATGGACTTGCCCTACGGAGGAGGAAAGGGCGGGGTGGTATGTAACCCGAAGGAAATGTCGAGGTCAGAACTGGAACGAATGACCAGGAGATTTACTGCGATGTTGATCGATGATATCGGCCCTTACAAGGATGTCCCGGCACCAGATGTCTACACTGATTCTCAGACAATGGCGTGGATTGTTGACACGTACAGCCAGATGCGAGGATATTACGAGCCTGGAGTCGTGACAGGAAAACCTGTGAACATCGGTGGTTCTCTAGGCCGAGACCAGGCTACAGGCCGAGGCGTGGCTATCTGCGCAAGGGAAGCGGCTAAAGAGAAGGGAGTTAGGCTTGGGGGAGCGTCTGTTGCGGTTCAGGGTTTTGGCAATGTTGGCTCCTACGCGGCAATCATACTCCACAGTTGGGGAGCGAAAATAGTAGCTGTCAGCGACTCACAGGGTGGCATCTACTCTCCAAATGGGTTCGACCCGAATGCCGTGGCGGCCTTCAAACAGAAGACAGGCAAAGTGTCAGGATATCCCAGTAGCAAGGACATATCGAATGAGAACCTCCTTGAACTGAGTTGCGACATACTAGTTCCAGCCGCTCTGGAGAACGTGATCACAGCCAAGAACGCGTCTCGCATAAATGCCAAAATAATCTCTGAGGGAGCAAATGGCCCCACGACAACGGAAGCGGATCAGATACTTGATGAGAGGAACGTGTTAGTTGTGCCGGATATATTGGCTAACGCTGGAGGCGTGACCGTCAGCTACTTTGAATGGTTACAGAACCTTCGAAGGGAGTACTGGGCCTTGGAGGAGGTCAATAGTCGGCTGGAGACGAATATGGTCAAAGCGTTCACTGATAACATGGATCTGACGAAAAAGGAGAAAGTCCCGATGCGAACGGCGGCGCTGATGTTAGGTATTGGAAGAGTCGCGGATGCGTTTGCTCGGCTGGGTCTCTTCCCGTAGACCTCTCTGATACTTCTTTTTTCTTGAGTACCTTCTTCATTTCGTCAGGAAGTCATGGATTGCTGAAGCTGCCTTCTTTGCGTTCCCCATGGCATGTATGACTGTTCCCTCGGAGGACGCTATGTCTCCGGCTGCCCATATTCTGTCCCGGCTAGTCTTGCCACTCTGATCGGCGATAATTCTCTCATCTTCTCCTACCTTCAGCCCAGATGTTGTCTGTGCGATCAACGGGTTCGGCCCCTGACCTATTGCCACAACAGCCAAATCTATCGGCGTCTGGTACTCGGAACCCTTCACAGGTATGGGTCTTCTCCTTCCTGATTCATCAGGCGGTCCCAGCTCCATTCTTAGACATTCGACTCGTTCAACCCATCCGTCTTTGTTGCCTAAGTATCGAATTGGGTTTGACAACAGCTCAAGTCGAATCCCTTCCTCCTCAGCGTTCTTGACTTCTTCAGCTCGGGCAGGCATCTCTTCTCTAGATCTTCTGTAGATTATAGCGACTTCTTCACCACCGAGCCTGAGAGCGGTTCTGGCGGCGTCAATGGCGGCGTTACCTCCGCCGATCACCACGGCGCGTTTACCTGCATGGATTGGCGTATCATATTCCGGGAAGGCATATGCCTTCATCAGGTTGCATCTTGTCAGGAACTCGTTCGCGGAGTATATGCCGTTTAGGTTCTCTCCCGGAATCCGCATGAACCATGGCGATCCAGCTCCTGTTCCGATGAAAACGGCGTCATATCCCGACTCGAATAGGTCATCTATGGTCAACGTTCTGCCGATGATCACACTTGTCTTGACTCCTGCTCCAAGACGACTGACGTATTCAACCTCTGCCTTAACGATTGATTTCGGCAATCTGAACTCAGGGATGCCGTATACTAGGACTCCGCCGGGAAGATGGAGTGCTTCGAAGATTGTAACATCGTGGCCGAGTTTTGCGAGTTCTCCTGCTGCCGTTAGCCCTGCTGGTCCGGATCCAACTACAGCTATGCTTTTGCCAGTGGATTTCGCTTTCTCCGGAAGCTTGACTCCTTGTTTCAGTTCGTAGTCTGCTGCAAATCTCTCAAGAGCTCCTATCGCGATAGGATCTCCTTTCTTGCCCAACACGCATTCAGCTTCGCATTGAAGCTCTTGTGGGCAGACTCTTCCGCATATGCCGGGCAGACTGTTCTTTTCTTTCAGCTTGGTGATAGCTCCTGAGAAATCTCCTTTCTTGATGCATTCGATGAAGGCTGGGATCTCGATCTGAACAGGGCAGCCCTTTACGCAGAATGGCGACAGGCATTTGAGGCATCTACTCGCCTCAGCCATGGCATCCTGCTCGTTGTATCCCAAGGATACTTCGCCAAAGCTGCGTTCCCTGAGTTCAGGAGGTATCTTTCTGATGGGCACTCTTTTCAGAAGCTTCTCCGAAGGCTTAGCTGCCATACGTTTCACCTGCACCGCCCGTTCCCATTGTTGATGATTGCATCGCGATCTTCTCCTGTTTCATATAGATTCTCAATCTGGCCATCAGAAGGTCGAAGTCAACTTCATGCCCGTCGAAGGATGGCCCGTCGACGCATGCGAACTTGGTCTGTCCAGCTACCGAGACTCTGCATGCGCCGCACATCCCAGTTCCATCCACCATTATTGGGTTCAGGCTCACTGTGGTCTTGATTCTGTGCGGACGGGTGAGGTCCGCAACGGCCTTCATCATTATGGCAGGGCCGATCGCCACAACTCTATCGATTCTCACTTGCGTCTCAATCAGCTGCTTAAGGACATCTGTTACAAATCCACGATGTCCCTTCGATCCGTCGTCAGTGGTAATATAGAACTCGTCGCTTATCTTCCTCATTTCGTCTTCGAGAATGAGTAAGTCCTTGCTTCTCGCTCCTATTATCGAGATCAGCCGGTTCCCCGCCTTTTTCAGCGCTCTTGCTTCTGGATAAGCGACCGCAGTGCCTACCCCTCCTCCTATCACTACGACCTGACCGAAATGCTCAACCTCAGAGGGCTTTCCCAGCGGCCCGACGAGATCTGGAATCCGGTCTCCTTTCCGAAGCTGCCCCAGCGCCTTGGTGGTCTTGCCTACTTCTTGGTTTATGAGTGTGATCGTGCCTTCCTTCTCATTCGCATCAGCGATAGTGAGCGGAATTCGCTCTCCCTTATCATGAACACGGAGAATCACAAACTGTCCTGCCATGTATTTCTTGGCTATCGCAGGCGCTTTGACTTTGAACATCTTGATCGATGGTGCCAGTGCTCTCGTCTCAACTATCTGGCTCAATATTCTCGTCCTCGGCGATGTCCGTCCAGCTTTTCGACATGCCGTAGCCCTACGCTCATGCCTTTGATCCTTTAACAATTGCGCAGGAGGAAAATTATATTTCGCAGATGACTATCTCTTTACTTGAGGCGGACAGTTGCACTCGAAGGAATACTTTCCAACCTTTGACGATTACGATCTCGACTTTCAGAACCGAACCGTCAAGATCGCGATAATCAGGGAATCTGGCGAGATAAGTGCCGGGGGCAAGACGTTCGGGCCGTTTCGTGCCGGACAGGAGATGGAAGTGGCTCGTTGGGTAGCCGAGGAGCTGGTAAGGTCAGGGATCGCGAAGTGGAGAGATGAGGATAGGCTTGACTTGGCGACTCTTTCAAAGATGCATTGGAGGGAGACCATCCCGACTGCGCGTCAGATTCCTGCTGTCGGAGAGGATTTCTATCCCATGTTGAGATCCCTGCTTGTCGATCTCAAGGCGCAGAGCCGATCCGATCCTGCAAAGGGAAGAGACTTCGAGAAAGCGGTTCATCTATCAAAGGACATAGTGAACTGTCGAATCCGAAAGATTGTTTCACTTGCAGCTGCTCCGGCGCAGACCGAAGATGTGCTCGCAAATCTTGCAAATGAAGAGAGAGGTCTATACCTTACATTGAGCAGGATTATTACTGAGTGGAGAAAGAAGACGGAGTGTCCGGAGGTGGAGATGTGACCATCGAGGCGGGGCCCGATGAGAGGTTTCAAGATTTTCTGAGGTCATTTCAAACTCCGACCGGTGAGAATAGATATAGAAGAAAACTTGCTCAGATGGCCGTCACCTCTTCTAGATCTCTGGTAGTTGACTTTGAAGATCTTCTTACCTTCGATTCGCCTCTAGCGAAGGACCTCGTCGAGAAGCCGGATGAGTATCTCATCTATGCCAACAAGGCCGTTTGGGCGCAGATGAAGATAGAGGACCCCGAGTATGCGGAGCAGACGAAGGCGTTCTTCGGTCGATTCCGAAAGTTTCCGGATAAGACGCGGATGAGGAAGATCGGATCCGACCAGATGGGTAGATTGGTCGTTGTTGACGGGATAATTGTTAGATCCACTCCTGTCAAGCCAATGGTGACTAGGGCCGCCTTCAAGTGTCGAAGATGCAGCAACATCACGATGGTTGAGCAGACAGGATTTCTGATGCGAGGAGTAGGAATCTGTCCGAACTGCAGAAGTGCCAAAGCCTCGTTTGAGCTCCTGATCGACAAGTCAGCCTTCATGGACTTCCAAGAGATGAGAATTCAAGAGCGGCCAGAAGATCTACCCCCAGGGCAACTTCCAAGATCGATAGATGTTAGGCTTGTTGAAGACCTAGTTGACGTCGCTAGGCCGGGTGACAGGGTGTCCGTCACTGGAGTGGTACGAGCTCAACAGGAGATGATCAGTCGCCGCGGAAGACTGAGAACCTTCGACATGTATCTGGACGCAAACTACCTCGACGTAACGGGAAAAGAGGCGGAAGTGGTGGAGATCACTGCTGAAGAGGAGAAGGCGATCAAAGAGCTTGCAAGCGACCCTTGGATACATCAGAAGCTGCTCAGATCTTTGGCTCCATCAATCTACGGCTATGAAAACATCAAGGAGGCGATACTCTATCTGCTCTTCGGCGGAGTTCCTAAACATCTCCCCGATGGGATCAGCATTCGAGGAGACATTAATACACTCTTGGTTGGAGATCCTGGCTGCTTGGTCGGGGACGAGAGAATAGTTCTGGGCAATGGCGCTATCGTTAGAATTGGTCAACTTGGCAAGGAGCATCTCCAAGAGATCAAGGTTCAGGTTCTCACGGGGGAGGGAGGAGGAAAGAGAGACACAGCAACCCGATTTCACATCTACCACAACCAACCGATATTGGAAGCGGTCACCGAGAGCGGGAAGAGCATTAAAGGGACTCATAATCATCCTCTCTTGGTTGTCTCTAAGGAAGATGGAAGACTCATCCGTCGTTGGAAGCGATTGGATGAGATCAAGATTGGCGATCGATTGGCCGTGGCTACCGGCTTTCCTTGTACGGTAAAGGAATACGTTTGCACTGGATTTGTTGCACAATCTCGAAGACTGGGACCAAGATTCAGAGGCAAACTGCCGAGCAGACTTACGCCAGAGTTGGCAGCCATACTTGGGTACCTGACAGGAGATGGGTGGGTTGAACGATACCGAATTCGGTTCCAAGTTGTGGAAGACGAACGAGACTTACTCCCTGCACTGTGCCGGATTGCTAATCGACAATTTGGCATAAGACCTACGATTACCAAGCGAAAAGGGCCCGGCCGAAAGACCTGGCTGTACGAATGTGTAGTAAATAGTGAGGACATCGCATCCAATCTTTCGTTTCTCCGACAGAAGCGTATCCCTGACCTAGTTCTTAGGTCCGGAAATGAGGTGGCGTCGTCCTACCTTCGGTGGCTGCTTAAGGCTGATGGCTCAGTATTTGACAAGGGCCGAGGCTCGCGCGCCATAACCTTGTTGAAGGCCAAGGACATCGAACTGCTTAGGGATACGCAAACTCTACTTCTGCGTTGGGGCATCCATTCCAGAATAATATCAAATTCATTGCTCATTCGTCGGGGCAATGACATAATCAAATTCGCAAAATTCATTGGATTTGCGTCTAGGAAGAAGCGCGCTCGTCTCGCAAAACTCGTTGCATCGGCCAGACTCTTCAGTC
The DNA here is from genome assembly GCA_964416035.1 of uncultured Candidatus Bathyarchaeia archaeon. GTDB lineage: Archaea > Thermoproteota > Bathyarchaeia > 40CM-2-53-6 > JALHTG01 > JALHTG01. The sequence goes on along the minus strand of CAYQCQ010000026.1, from coordinate 5,747 downwards.
GCGTGCACCGTCAACGTAGCGAACGTGTGGTCAAGATATTGAGGCATCCTTCACAGGATGTCTGTGACATAGAAGTACCTCGGAGTCATCGCTTCATCGCAAATGGAGTAATCTCGCACAACACAGCTAAGAGTCAGCTTCTACAGTATGTTGCTAGGATTGCTCCGCGAGGCCTCTATACGAGTGGGCGGGGTACGACTGCGGCTGGGCTCACTGCGGCGGTTTTGAGGGAGAAGACTGGTGGCATGGTTCTTGAGGCGGGGGCGCTGGTCTTGGCTGACAAGGGAGTAGCGGCGATAGATGAGATTGATAAGATGAGGCCTGACGATCGTGTTGCCATACATGAGGCGATGGAGCAGCACACGGTCAGTGTGGCGAAAGGAGGCATCGTAGCCACGTTGAATGCCAGAGCATCGGTTCTGGCTGCGGCAAACCCTGCTCTGGGGCGTTACGATCCGTATAGAAATATTACCGACAACATAAGCCTGCCAGTCACGATTCTCTCGCGGTTTGACCTCCTATTCATTATGAAGGACGTGCCTGACGCTGATTTGGATTCGAAGATGTCGGAGCACATTTTGGCTCTGCATCGGACGAGGTCCGCCCCTGAGGAGTCTCCCATTCCGCCTGATCTGTTCAGGAAGTATATTAGCTACTCCAAGAGGATCGAGCCGTTGATGAGCGAAGAAGCGACTGATGAGCTCAGGAATTTCTATTTGAAGATGAGGTCTTCGTCTGCTGGAGCCGAGTCGCCGATCGCAATAACGCCGAGACAGCTGGAAGCATTAGTTAGGCTGTCTGAGGCCAGGGCTAGGGCCTTTCTTAGGCCAAAGGTCAGTGTGGAGGATGCGAGGGCTGCGATAAGACTGACGACGGTTTCGCTGCAGGATGTGGGGATTGACACCACGACTGGGAAGGTCGACATTGACGTGATAATGACAGGGAAGCCGAAGAGCGTTAGAGACAAGATGGCGTTCGTGATCGACTGCGTGGCAGTGATGGAGAAGGAAACGGGTGTAGTCGAGGAGAAGGCGTTGTATGAGACACTTTCGAAGAAGATCGACATCTCAGAAGAAGAGGCGCGAAGGATTGTTGGGCAGCTCATAAGGGAAGGAGTGTTGTACTCTCCCAAGACCGGGACCGTTAGGAGAGCCACTGCGTAGCTAAGGAAGAACTCTGATTGCGGATCGAAGAGCTTGACGTTCCATCGCAGGTAAAGGAGATCCTGAAGAACGAGGGCTACGACGTTCTGTATCCTCCACAGGAAGATGCTATTCGCGCAGGAGTACTGAACGGAAGAAACCTTGTCCTTGCCAGCCCGACCGCGAGCGGCAAGACCTTGATAGCGGAGCTATGTATCCTCAAGAGCATTCTGGAGAAGGGAGGCAAGGCGCTTTACCTTACGCCGCTCAGAGCGCTCGCCAGTGAGAAGTACGACGATTTTCAGAAATATGGGAACATAGTCAAGGGATCTGGGGAGAAACTCAAGATTCTGTTGACCACGGGCGATTATGATAGTAGTGACCTGTGGATAGAGAGGTATGACGTAATAATCTCTACGAATGAGAAGGTTGATAGCCTTCTTAGGCATCGCGCTCGCTGGATCACAGACCTGTGCGTCGTCGTCGCTGATGAGGTGCATCTTCTAACGGAGCCAGACAGAGGGCCGACCCTCGAGGTCGTCCTGACCAGATTGAAGCAGATCAATCCGAAGGCACACTTCCTTGCCCTGAGCGCTACTGTTAGGAATGCGGAGGAGGTTGCTGAGTGGATAGACGCCGCACCGATAACAACTGAATGGCGTCCTGTCCCCCTCAAGGAAGGAGTCTACCTGCAAGGACAGATCCAATTTCGAGACGGCTCTTCGAGAACAGTGCCGGAGATTGTTGCGAATCCAGTTCTAGACGTAGCCATGGAGGTCGTCAACGATGGAGCGCAGTCGCTCATATTCGCCGAAACGCGGAGAATTGCCGTTGAGACCGGGAAGAAAGCGGCGCAGATTCTTAAACGATCTTTGAGGGTTCCTGAGACGCGATCTTTCAAAGGGATCGCGGAAAAGATACTGACAACAGGTGAGAAGACAAGGCTTAGCGAGATGTTGGCAGAACAGGCCGCCTGCGGGGCTGCATTCCATCATGCCGGCCTCGCCGGCGTCCATCGTCGTATCATTGAAGACTCGTTTAGAAAGGGACGAATCAAGATCTTGGCGGCGACCCCGACATTGGCTGCAGGAGTGAACCTGCCAGCTCGAACAGTCGTAATAAGCAGCTATGAACGCTATGAGCCGGGGTACGGCCGGTATCCGATATCAGTATTGGAGTACAAGCAGTTCTGCGGACGTGCTGGTAGGCCCAAATATGACAAGTTTGGTGAGGCTGTTCTAGTAGCAAGGAACGAGGACGAACAAGAGTATCTGATGGAGAACTACGTCCTAGCAAAGCCGGAGAAGCTCTGGTCGAAGCTTGGAGTCGAAAAGGTTCTCCGCCCCCACGTGCTTTCAACAGTTGCGGCGGGTTTCGCTCGGTCTGAGTCTGGACTTCACGAGTTCTTTGCTAAGACGTTCTACGCGCATCAGTATGATCCTCGAGCTATTCGCTCGAAGATCGGGGAGATACTTCAGTTCCTGTACAAGGAGAGAATGGTTGAAGTTGAAGGCGACAAGATATACGCTACTGAGTTCGGGAGAAGGGTTTCTGAACTCTACGTTGACCCAGTGTCAGCGGTGATAATAAGGGATGGACTGTACCGGAGAGCCCGGAATGTAACTGAGCTTTCGTTTCTCCATCTGATAGCTCGCACACCAGACATCGCGCCTAAGATGTATCCCCGGCGAAGAGAAGCCGAACTCCTCGAAACGGCAGCGTCTAGGCATTCAGAGGAGTTCATGGTTGACGTGCCAGATGTGTGGGGTGACCAATTGGCATATGAAGAATTTCTCGCCGAATTGAAATGCGCCTCCGTGCTTCTTGACTGGATAGACGAAGCTACTGAAGAACGCATATTGGAGGCGCATAAGGTCGAGCCAGGAGACCTGCTTCGACTACTTGAGACTGCAGATTGGCTTCTGTACTCGTCACATGAGTTGGCGAGATTGTTTGGACACAAGGACCTGTCGAAGCCTCTTTCAGTCCTCAGAACGAGGGTTCAAAGCGGAGTCAAGACCGAGCTGGTTCCTTTGGTTGCTCTGAAGGGAATAGGCAGAGTAAGGGCAAGAATATTGTACAATGCCGGAATGAAAACCATCGAGGATCTGAAGCGAACCGGTGCAACGGATCTCATGAAGATACCCCTCATCGGGCCCGCTGTGGCGAAGAAGATCAAGGAGCAGGTAGGGGGCAAGATCAGAGCGGAAGAATGGGAAGCCATGAAGTCCAAGCCTGAGGAAACCGAGGAGCAGCGCCTGCTCTCCGAATACTAGTTGCTGGCAGACGCGTTGGGTGCTCTCATAGCTATCATCGACCGAAAAGGCGATGGCAACATCGTGCCCGCTGCCATTGAGATGATGCAGTCACTCTCAGAGCGTGGAAGCGATTCTTTCGGGTTGGCCACACCAAATGATGTTTTCGTTTGCGATTCGTTGCGTTCACTCTCGAACCAACATCCTAGCTCTTCAGTTGCGATAGGTTACAATCTCAATCGAATATTCTCGAAGGATATCTCTCAACCTCTTGTAGACGGCGAGTTACGAATCGCCGTAGAAGGAAGAATCTATCCTACTAGCGAAGATCCTGACTGCAGAAAGGTGCTCTCACGGCTCGAAGGGAAGAAGAGTATTGAGTTACAGGAATTCGTGAAGGAAGTCGACGGATCATATGTAATGGCAATGTTGCTTCGTGGCCAGCTCTTGGTTGCAAGAGATATGCTTGGCAGTAGGCCCCTATACTGGGGCGAATCCAAAGACATCGTGGCTTTTGCTTCTGAGCGGAAAGCGCTTTGGACGCTCGGCATCGAGTCGCCTCAGAGGTTTCCCCCGGGAGGAGTTGGCGCCATAAAAGAAGGAAGGGTCTCAGTTCAAAGATCAGATGTCCCGGTGCCTCCTACTAGGCAAGAAATCGATCTCGATTCGGCAGCTAGAACGCTCTCCGAACTGATCATCGAGTCGATAAAGAGACGCGCTGGAGATCTGAAGAGGGTTGCGGTCGCATATTCCGGAGGGTTGGATAGTGCGGTCGTGGCTTCTTCTTCGAGGTCGGCGGGATTGGATGTGGAGCTGTTCACAGTGACTGCAAGAGGCAACGGTGAGCTTGAGCATGCAAGGAAGACGGCTGAAGAGCTAGGGTTTCCATTGGTGGTGAGGCAGTATTCCCTCGCAGATGTGAGCAAAGCGATTTCACAGGTCCTCCGAAGGATGGAGAAGCCGAATGTGACGGATGTGGCCGTAGCCATACCGATATTTTGGGCGTGTCAGCTAGCGGAGCAAGCCGGGCATCATTCGATCTTTATGGGCCAAGGTGCGGACGAGCTATTCGGAGGATACGACCGGTACATTTCGACTTACCAGAAGGAAGGACCTCAAGAAGCGAATGGTTTGATGATGAGAGATGTTCTGAGTCTCTCGGAGCTGAGTTTTGAGAGAGATGAACAAGTATCTGCAGGGACAAAGGTTGAGCTGAGGCTTCCCTTCGCCGACCGTGAGCTGGTGGGATTCGTCCTCTCGCTGCCGCTATCTCTGAAGATCGGAGGAGTGGAGGAGTCCCGTCAGAAGCTTGTTCTTCGGCGAGTTGCGAAGCTCCAACGAATCCCTGGCTCGGTCTCAGAAAAACCGAAGCGGGCCATCCAGTACAGCACTGGAGTAGCAGCGTCAATAAGAGTGCTTTCAAGGAAGGCAAGTTTGGCTCCACAAGAGTACATCTCGGCGACCTACCGCGATATATGGAGGGAGATGCGCGGTCGCGCGCTAAAGTTTGTTTAGTAAGCAAATTTCCTGAGATCTTCCCTGAGAATGTAAAAAGGCGTGTCCTCTTTTGTGAATAGCAAAAATCATAAGTCTGAGGTATTGTTCCAACTGGGAATAATCGGGTGACGTGGTGATATGAGGTTCGAAGAAAAAGTCTGGGAGCTTATGAAGAAGATTCCTGAAGGTAAAGTTACAACCTATGCTTTGATAGCTAGGAAGCTGAATACCAGGGCATACAGAGCTGTTGGCAACGCTTGTCGCAGAAATCCCTATGGTCCAAGAGTACCATGTCATAGAGTCGTTAGGTCTGACGGAACTGTCGGCGGTTTCGGAGGAAAAACTTCTGGTAAGACTGTGGAAAAGAAGGTCCGATTGCTAAGAAAAGAAAACGTTGAAGTTAAGAATGGAAAAATTGTCGATTTTGAAAAGGTTCTGTTCAGGTTCTAAAGGGAAAGCACAAGCTCGTGATTGACAAATCTGTGATTCAGGGTCTGGCAACGCACACAAGGCAGTCAACTCTTTCTTCATAGCAATCCTAGAATCGCTCGGTCAGCTCTGTCATTGATATATGCGAACGCTACTACGTCACTAGGCTGATAGCTATGAAGGCGAAGTTTACGTATGTTGGAATAAGAGTAAAGGATCTGCAAAAATCAATAGATTTCTACACAAAGCTGCTTGGCATGAGGGTCAAAGGTGGGGGCAAAGTTGAGCAGACCAAGGGGGAGACTGTTGGTCTAGAAAGTGAAGAAGGTGGGTTCGTTCTGGAACTGAATTACTATGAAAGGGAGAGCCCCTACTACGCTGAATACATTGTGGGAGAGGGACTTGATCATCTAGCTTTCAAGGT